>DCVG01000038.1:5123-15739 GCA_002328665.1 Nitrospiraceae bacterium UBA2194 | reverse complement strand
TCCTCCCACCTTCATCTTGCCCTTGATTGACCAAACTTGTCAGCGCTCCGGCAATCTTATCCGACGGCAGCACATATGTCGCGGCTTCGAGCTCGATAGCTGCTTTCGGCATTCCGAAAATAACCGAACTGCTTTCATCCTGCACAATAGTAACCGAACCTTTATCTTTCATCATCTTTAATCCTTCGGCGCCGTCCTTCCCCATACCTGTGAGAAGCACGCCGACTGCATTCCGGCCATAGACTTTTGCGACAGAACGGAAAAGATAAGAAACAGAAGGCCGGAGGCCGCCCTCCGGCTCATCGTTGCTGAGTATAATCCGGTTGCTGTTTTCTACTCCCATGTGAAATCCGTCAGGCGCAATATATGCCCTGCCGGGCAGAATATATTCACCTGCAGAGGCAATATATACCGGGAACCCTGTTGATTCACTTATCCATTCAGCCATTCCCTGAACGAATCCGTACGACATATGTTGAACAATCAATAAAGGGACGGGAAAACTTTCCCCAAGTCCCGAGAAAATTGTTTGAAGGACCTGCGGCCCTCCGGTCGAAGCTCCAACGGCGACAACCTTTATCTCTAACGGTGCTTGTTTAATGTCTATTTTCCTCGCAGCTGTAACTACAGTGGCCGCCGAATACTTGCGACTATATACCCACCGTTTCACCACTTTTACTTCTGCCATCAGTTTTACAGTCTGAAGAAATTCCTTTGCTGTCCCTTCATGATCAGGATGGTCGATGCCCTTGGGTTTTGGCACAACAGACAATGCTCCTGCTTCCATCGCCTTGAATGATGTTGACACTTCTCTGACATCAAAGCTGCCGGTTACGATAACTATCGGCACAGGCTTTAATTCCATAATCCTTCGTGTCGCCTCAAACCCATCTATCTTCGGCATATGGATGTCCATGGTGATTACATCTGGTTTATTCAGAATGGCCTTTTCGATAGCCTCCTCTCCATTGTTTGCAGTTCCTATCACTTTTATTTCCGGGTCAGAACTGAGGATATTCACCAGCAATTCCTTAACTGTAGGAGAATCCTCTACAACAAGAACACGAATCATTCATACCTCCGGTTGTAACTTACATCTTTCAAATGAGTCTTTTTATTGTTTCCAAGAGGTTGCTTTGGTCAAAACTGCTTTTCACTATATAGGCATTTGCGCCGGCATCAATCCCGCGCTCCCTGTCTTCACGGGATTCGAGGGCGGTCACCAAAACAACAGGCAGAAAAGAGAGATCTTTATCACTTCGGATTTTGGCTGTAAGGTCAAAACCGTTCATTCTCGGCATATCTACGTCGGAAACTACCAGATCAAAATCATCAGTCCTGAGCGCCGTGAGCGCATCAATACCATCGAATGCAGTTCTGACGGTATACCCGGCTGTTTCCAGAATATTCTTTAACAACGCCCTCGCAGTAATGGAATCTTCAATAACCAATATATTTTTCTTTTTTTCAATCCCCTCCTCGGCAACAATAATGGCTCTTTCAGGTGCAGAAGAGAACTTTACAGCAGATTTCATCAGATCAGGTATATTGAGAATTAGCGCAATTTTTCCCGTTCCCAGGACTGTCGCGCCGGCGATGTTCCGCACACGGGAGAGTTGCTTGCCGAGACCTTTTACCTGCACTTCCTGTTCGTGAAGGACTTCATCCACGCTGAAGGCAATACACTTTTCCGCAGCACGGAGAAGCATTATCTGGATAAAATCACTTTCACCCTTTTTCCCCTTTTTGGGGAACTCCAATACCGCGTGAAGGGGCACAAGAGAAATTACGCGCCCATTCACTGAAATTGTCTCCCTGTTTTCAACTGTCTTAATTTCATCCTTTTTGATTCTTTTCATACAATCAATATTAGCTGTGGGAAGTGCAAATATATGTTCATCCATACGAACTAAAACTCCCCGATAAGTGGCGATAGTTAAGGGGAGAACAATCTTGAAAGATGTTCCGATTCCGGCGCTTATGTCACAAGATATGACACCTCCAAGGTTTTCCACTTTTTCCTTTACAATGGCAAGACCAAGCCCCCTGCCGGAAATATCCGTAATGATAGGACTTGTGGATACCCCTGACTGGAAAATGAGCGCCAGCGTCTCTTGTTCACTAGATTTGTCTACCTCCATTTGAGATAAAATACCGGCACTGACTCCTGACGCGGTAACTTTCGGAATATCAATTCCGGCTCCGTCATCGGAAAAGACGATCTCGACTTTACTGCTGTTAACTTGTGAGATTGTAATTGCGATAGTTCCGGCCAAGGGCTTTTTTCTCAGAGCTCTTTCATCCGGTTTCTCAATTCCGTGATCAATAGAGTTTCTCACTAAATGGATAAAGGGGTCTTTCATTTCCTCTAAGATTCGCCTGTCGATTACAATGTCCCCTCCCTTAATCACTATCTCAACTTTATTACCTCTGTCATGTGAAAGATCCCTTACCAGCTTTGGGAAAATATCCAGGAGTGATGAAAAAGGAAGCATCGACGCCTTTTTCATATCATCAAGAAGATTATCCACCATCCCGCTAAGAGAGCGGAAGTCACTTTCAGCCGATTTTGTGATCGAAATCAATTTGCTTTCGAGTAATTTGATGTGATGCTCATTCCGATCGAGAAACTCGTCAAACTGCGGATTGCGGAACACCGGTTGCCGGCTTATCAAAATTTTATTCCTGGTGCCAAAATCTGAAAACCTAAATTTTGACAGCTCTTTTTTCCATTCGGCAAGTGCGTTATAAGTCTCTCTAAGCTCTTCGGCACGCTGGTTTGTTGATAATTTTGCATAAAGCAATTCCTCAGCCTGAAGCATAATCGAATTCAATTTTTCCGTAGATATTCTTACAGTCTCCGTCAGCAAAGGCTTTTCCTCAGCCAAAGACCTGTAAGCCTCATGCTTCGGCGCCACAGGAATCTCTCCTTCTATTTTCTCCGATTCCGGCTTTTCAGTAAGAGGGAGTTCCCCTTTTGATGCATTCTCAAGCTGTTGGACAAGTTTTTTAATCAGGGGTTTTTCTGAAGCAGTTCGTTCTGCGTCTGAGGATATTAAGAGATCATTGAGACTGTCAACAGCCTTGTGTAGAATGTCAAACAGATCTGAAGACATGGTGATATCTTTGCACTTCAGGGCGGAAAATACACTTTCAAGCGGCTGGCATATCTTCTCAATGTCCGTCATGTTCACTGAACGGGCAGCGCCTTTCAGGCTATGGGCCTCACGAAAAACAGTCTCGATGATTTCTGCCTGCCTCTCAGGGACCGAAGTTTTTTCCATTTCAATAAGGCCGGATGTCAGTGCCCTGATATGCTCTTCAGCTTCAATCCTGAACGTTGCCAGAAGCTTTTTTAAAAATTCATCGTCTTTTTTTTCCATGGACTCTTACATTAACTTGTTAATCTTCTTAATCCCTGTCCCTTTATTTCTTAGATCTCTCTCTATTAACTGCTTTAAATTATTTCCCAGTTCATGAAGGTTCTGCGCCGCCATCTCAGCCTGTTTCGTCCCTGCGACGTTTTGTTCTGTTGCCTTTTTAATATTATCCATTGCTATGGCAACCTGTTCCATTCCTGCGAGTTGCTGCTGGCTGGACGCAGAAATCTGGATTGCTGCCTGTGCTGATTCCGTGATACTGTCCGCAAGCATCCGGAAAGATTCGCCTGCACCAGTTGATTGCTTCACTCCGGCCTCTACCGCTTTGCTCCCTTTTTCTGTTGCCATCACGGCAGCACCGGTCGCTTTCTGTATGTCACTCAGGATGGTCCTCACCTGCGCAGTCGCTTTCTTCGATTGTTCTGCAAGACTCTTAACCTCCTGTGCAACCACAATAAAACCCTTTCCCTGTTCCCCTGCTTTTGTTGCTTCAATGGCTGCATTGACAGCAAGAAGATTCGACTGCTCGGCAAGATCATTAACTGTGGCGATGATTTCACCTATAGCAAGGCTCTGTTCACTTAACCGCACAATACTCTCAGCGACAGACGCCATCTGCTCCCTGATGTGATTCATTACCTCAATGGATTCATCCACCGACTTTTTACCAGTCTGTGATACCTGCATCGTCTTTTGTGCACTCTCTGAAACATATTTTGCTTTTTGACTGGAAAGTTGTGCCGTTTGTTTTACTTCCTCTACAGTCGTCGTTGTTTCACTTATGGAAGTTGCTGTTTCTGCAGCACCGGCAGCAACCTGTGTTGTCATGGCCAAAATCTCTGCCGAGGAAGAAGATAGTTGGGCGATAGTATCCCGGAGTTGACGGGTAATTGATCGGGTAAGATAGAATCCGATTAACAGACCGGAAATGATACCAAGGAGTGAAATGAATCCCATTACAATGGTGATACGCATCACAGTTGCTGTTACCTTTGCACGGCCCTCTGTCCCTATTTTTATTTCACGTTCACGAAACGCTTCGGCTTTCTCTATTAACTTATTAGAGAGAGGCTTGACAATTTTTATTCCCGTCGCCAATGCCTCAGCGCGTTTTCCCTGTTGTGACAGTGCAATAACTTTGTGCTGTGCTTCTTCATGCTTCATCTCGATATTCTTAATCTCATCCAACATGTTGCGACCTTCCTCGGTGAGAACAAGTTTCTGCATTCTCTCAATAGTTGCAGAGATACTTTCATGATCTTTCTCTAATTTATCCCGGTAATTCTTTTGTTCATCCGGGTAGAGAAGAATGGCCCGATAATGGGCTATCTGGTTCCTCACCTCGAATCTGATTTCATTAGCGCCATCAATCAGCCTCTCGTTTACATCAATAAACCGGTTATACTCTCCCTGCATATCCCTGAGCGAATAAAAAGCAATCGCTGTTACAATTACCAGTATAGCTATCATTACTGCGTATCCACCCATAATTTTCCTGCTTATAGTCATATTTATACCTCCTCATGAACAATGATTTTTTTGTCTGAGAGCAGTTTTTCTGCATCCAGGATTACCACTCGTTCATCGGTAACCCCTTTGAGATACTCTTCTCTGATGCCTGTCAGCGTAGGCAGTGATGGCTGTAATTTGCTCAACAAAACATTGTCAACTCCTAAGACGACATCTGCCGGAATGCCAACCTCCATATGGTCAGAGTGTAGTATGATCACCTTGTTCAGATCACCCAGCCCCTTTTCCGGCAGGTCAAAGAATTTCTTGATATCTACGATCGAGAGGATCTGACCTCTGACATTAACGATGCCGAGAACAAACGGCGGTGTGCATGGGACCGAAGTGAGTTCTCTCAATGGATATACCTCACGAACATATGATGATTCGATACCATATCTTTCATAAGACAGAAGGAACTCAACGACCTCTATCTTTTCTTCATTTGTTTCCTTTTGTTCTTGTTCACGTGCAAGCGCTTTTGCTCTTTCCTTGAGAATATTGTTTATTTCTTCCGGAGTCGGTGACCATCCCCGTTCTATTGCCATCTGAACGTTCTCCACCCTGCGGTAGATTTCGCTCCAGTCAATTGTTCCGTGTCCTTTATCCGACTTTCCGTTCATTCACATTTTCTCCCTGCATTATTGTTTGAATGATTTCAATCAGCCTCCCTGCAGTTATCCCGTCTGACTCCGGCAAGACGTCTTCTTGACGATAAGCGGTTAAAAGCGAAAGTGCGTTCTCAAAATGCTTCTTCGCCTCTTTAAAATTCCCCTGTTGCCGGGTGAGATGTCCGAGGGCAAAATGCGCAAGCACAAATTTCTGGTCAAGGTAAAGCGCCCGTCTGAGTGATTTCACGGCTTCCTCAATATGACCTTTTTCCTGCTGGATTGTCGCAAGGAGATAATGACACGTCGGATTCATCTTGTCCTCAACAATTGCTTTTTCACACCACTCCAGTGCTTCAGACAGTTTGCCCCGGTTGGCGTAAACCCGCGCCAAAAGAGCAACCGCTTTATAACCGATTTTGTTATTTGAGAGCAGAAATCGTATTTTATCGGTCGCTTCCTCATAACAGCCTTGCTTATACAGCTTTAATGCCTCTTCGTATGGAGTTAATTGTAGTTCCGTTGTTTGCATCCCTGTTTCTAATGGAGGGGCTTCTCCTGGTGCCTGGGGGGGGGGAACATCCGATTTTTGCCCTGCAATATATTCAATAGGTGGTTGAAGGAAATATGTAGCGTTCTCAGAGGCAAGATGATATGGTATATCTTTATGTGTAAGATCTTCCGACGTGCGCGCCTTTTCACGCTCTTTTTTATAGAAAATCACCCCGTTGAGGTTGACCATACGGAATTCTGAAAAAAGGACATGGGACGTCTCGCTTGGGCTGACGATAAGTTGGCCGCCATCCGCAAGGCACCGGTAGAGGTTTTGAATAACTTTCCTCTGACGTTCCTGATCAAAATACATAAGCACGTTGCGGCAGAAGATTACATCCATTGCATTTGTATTATTCGTCAGCGACGGATACGTATCGTCTATTAAATTGAGGTAAGAAAATTTCACCAACTTCTTGATAGAGGGTGAAATCTCGAAGCGCCCCTGCTTTGTCTTCCTGAAATATCCCTCTTTTACCCACCGGGGGGTATCGCGAAATGACCACTCACTGTATATCCCTTCCGATGCTTTCTGAAGAAAACGGGGATTGATATCTGTTGCCAGAATAGTAATATTCCAATCTCCCGGGTCATAAATCAATTTCTTTAGCAGGACCGCGATTGAATAAGGCTCCTCGCCTGTGGCACATCCGGCGCTCCATATTCTTAAAGACTTTTCAGCGCTTTTGCAGCGTTGAATCAACTCCGGCAGGATATGATCTGCAAGGATTTCAAAACTTTTATTGTCACGGAAAAAATAAGTTTCTCCAACAGTAAGATGGCTTGCCAAGATCTCGATCTGATTTTTTGTTAACGGGTATGACAAAAGCCATTTGATGCACGATTCTGTATCCTTAAAACCGAATTCCTGAAGAGAGGAGCGGATTCCCCGTTCAAGATCACTCAAGCGCTGTTCCGGAAAATGCAAGCCGATCTGTGCTGCGACAAATTCACTGAGCCGGTAAAGCAGACCCTCTGAAATAGTATTATTCATCCCTGTATCTCCATCAGGGCATCACCCAGCGCTTTTTCTTCATCAATAGATAAAAACCTATCGAGGTCATGAATGAGAATCAAACCATCTTCCAGTTTCACTACGCCTTCAACATAGTCCATATAGGCAAGGATCTTTTCTGATTCGATTACTTCACTTGCCGTGGTTTCCACAACTCTGCTGACTTCATCTGCTAAGAGGGCAACAGTCCGCATTGAGGTTTTGGCAATAATGAGATGATCACTCAAATGTATTTCTCGTTCCGGCAATCTGAACCGTTTGCGTATATTTATAACCGGAATGATCTTGCCCTTCAGGTTTACGACTCCATAAACAATATCGGGGGCTTTCGGCAAGGGTGTAATTTTAACAATACGAACAATTTGATCTACCGAAGAAAGGTGAAGTGCATATTGTTGTTCATTAAGAATGAATATGACCAAGTGTAATAACTTTTCCATAGAGCACCGCTAATAAAAATATTCTAAAACTCCGCATCTGCACTTTACTTTATCGCTTTATCCTGTTCACATAGCATTTATTCTTCTATTGCTTCAGCTAAAATATATTGCAATAACCTTTAACTTAAATTTGATACATTAAACATTTTTTCTATATCCTCCGCAGGCAGGGGCTGGCTGAGGTAAAATCCCTGTCCCATATCGCATTTCAGCAGACGCAAAAAATTCCATTGTTCTTCTGTTTCGATCCCTTCCGCAATGGTTTTGATATTCAGGGCATGTGACATTGCCAATATGGCCATTACGATTGAAGCAGCGTCAGGATCTGCTGTTACTTCCCTTATAAAGGACATATCGATCTTCAGGTTGTCAATCGGGAACCTCTTCAGCGAAGCCAGGGATGAATATCCCGTCCCAAAGTCATCGATCGATACCGAAACTCCTATCTCCTTGAGTTTCTTTAGTACCTGGCTTGTAAACTCTATATCCTGCATAAAGGCGCTTTCCGTTATCTCAAGGGTCAGCAGCGACGGATAAAAACCGAAGTCTCCAATTACCCTCTTCACCATTTCTGCAAGGTCCTTTTGCCTGAACTGGATTAATGAGAGATTCACAGAGATGGGGACCACCGGACGCCCTTTATTCTGCCAGTCCTTGACCTGTCTTATGGCTGTCCGTAAAATCCATTCCCCGGCCTCTATAATGAGCCCCGTGTCTTCAAGCACAGGGATGAACTTCCTCGGGGATATCAAACCCTTATCTTTGCTTTGCCATCTCACAAGTGCTTCCATGCCTTTCATCGTCTTTGTGTTTATGTCCCAGTATGGTTGATAATAAAGGACAAATTCTTCTTTTTTAAGCGCATTGAAGAGGTTCTTTTCCATCAGAACAAATTCTGCTGCCTTCACATCCATGCCTTCAGTGTAAAAATGGTAAGTTTTTCTCCCTTGCTGCTTTGCCTTTCCGAGCGCCAGATCTGTATTCCTTATAAGGGCAGAGGCATCCTGCCCGTCGGCAGGATACGCTGATATTCCGACGCTGAGGCTGAAGACTATCTCTTTTTCTTTATAGTGAATGGGATGAGTGGCAATTTTCATGATCTTTTCTACAGAAAGAATGATATCCTCGGTCCGTGCAATATCATTGAGCAGAATTCCAAATTCATCGTTTCTAAGGCGGGCTATGCTATTACCTTCACGGACAGAGGTTACAAGCCTTCCTGCAACCTCTTTTAACACCGCATCTCCGGCATCAAAGCCATATGTGTCGTTGATGAACTTAAACCTGTTTATAGCAATTTGTAACGCAGCGACTAAATTCTTGTTTTCTCCGGCTTTTGCTATATCCTCATTAAGCCTTTCAACGAAGAAATTTCTATTGGGAAGACCTGTCAGATCATCATAATAAGCAAGAAACTGAAGCCTCTCTTCCACCCGCTTTCGCTGTTCGATTTCTTTTGTGAGTTCGGATGTCCTTTCCTCAACCTTTTCCTCCAGCTGCTCATTCAGCTCCCTTAATTCATTCCGGGCTTCGATCAGTTCCAGGTTCTGATGATAGGCGTTTTCATAGGTGGAAAGCAGGAGATCCAATATCTGAAGGCGTTCGGCGGTTATGAAATAATTCTCGCCTGCAAAAAATACGTTTATACCCATCGACGCCTTTGAATTCTTGCGTATCTCAAGATTCGCAAGCAGATAATCAATGCGCGAAATAAGATACCTTTCATCATATGGCTTTACAATAAAGTTGTTGGCTCCGCTCTCTAATCCCTTTATGACATCCTTCGGGTCGGAAAGGGAAGTCAGAAGAATAATAGGGATTTCTTTGAAGTTTTTATCGCTCCTTATCCTCTTGCAAAGCTCGTATCCGTCCATCTCGGGCATGAGAACATCGCTTATGACAATCTTCGGTCTGCTATTACTCAATATGTCGAGGGCTTCCTTTCCGTTATTCGCAACCAAAACATGGAAGTCCTTTACTTCAAGAATATGTCTTAGTTTCTCAGCCTGTGTAGCGCTGTCCTCGACAATAAGTATCTCTGTTTTGTTATCTTCTGCATTCATACTCTCCTCCCACCTTCATCTTGCCCTTGCACTACTTCGCGCTGCTCTTCAAGTACAAGATTGTTTTTTCTATAAAATTCTTATATAGATATTATTAAAAATATGAACAATAATCAAGCAATCAGTAATTTTTCGCTGAAAGGTGACTTCGAATTCCCTGATTCAAAAACCTGCAATTCATGCATCAATCAGTCAACAGATTTTCTTGTGACGATCTTTATTTGAATACGCACTTACAAGGAACCGTTGACAGCTATATAGAAGAAGTAGACCTTACAGCGTGGTAACTGCAAGTATATAGTTGAAGCGGCAATTAACAGAGGCCAGAACTTTCGAATGTATTTGATTCTATGTGTATTCGAACCTGTTGATGAAAATCGGGCACCTGCTTCTTTTTGTTCTGATATCAATGAAGGTTTCTCCCGGAATTCGATGCAAGATAAAGTAGACTCAAAATCTGCTTAGCACTGACCGCGTCCCTGACACCGACAAACATTTCGCAAGACTTCGGGGCAAATTCCTCTATCATGAAAAAACAAGGCTACTTTCAAGTACTGTGAGAAATGATAGTTGATTCTCTGGGAATTCATTCATTTCGAAGATACCCACTGATAAGCAAGGATAACCGACCCCAAAGTCACTTTTTAGCAAAACTTTGTTGTCTGCGGATAGCAGAAAAGTAAGAACTTAATTGTTTGCAGTTTTTGCTGGACCGATTAAAATGTAAGAACTTAATTGTTTAAGTAAAGACTTTATTGTGTAAGTAAGAACTTAATTGTTTGCGGATAGATAATTAAGCCAAAAAGATGGCGGAGGGGGTGAGATTCGAACTCACGGTAGAGTCACCCCTACAACGATTTTCAAGACCGTCGCCTTAAACCGCTCGGCAACCCCTCCGGTGCATAAAAGCAGGCAGTGCGAAGTAAACGCCAGACAGGAAAAAACTAAAAAATATTATAACAGAAACTACGCCCTAACCCACATAATTCATTAAATACTCTATCCCCGGCGTACAATTTATGTGATAATCTCGGCTAAAGAAGCAAGCA
>DCVG01000038.1:0-5071 GCA_002328665.1 Nitrospiraceae bacterium UBA2194 | reverse complement strand
TTATGAATGATTCGGCGATTCATTTGATACTGCAGGCAGGTCTTGTTGTCAAGGGTGTATTGTTCATCCTCCTTTTTTTCTCGGTAGTGTCGTGGGCGATAATCTTTTTTAAGCAGAGATATTTTTCGAAGGCGAACAGGGAATCCGAGCAGTTCCTCCGTGCTTTCAGGTCGAACAGGGATGCGAAAGGGGTTTACCAGGCAACGCGTACATTGACCATGAGTCCTATCGCCAACCTCTTCAAGGCGGTCTACACCGACGAACTGCACAAGGAAAAGAGCGAGATGAAGAGGCTTCTCAGGCGTTACGGAGCGCTTGAATCGGCAAAGCTCGAAAAATACCTGAATTTCCTTGCCACCACAGGGTCAACGACGCCTTTCATCGGGTTGTTCGGCACTGTCTGGGGGATAATGAATTCCTTCCGCAGCATCGGCTCTGCGGGCGCCGCGTCTCTTGCGGTCGTGGCGCCGGGCATAGCAGAGTCTTTGATAGCCACGGCAGCCGGTCTCGCAGCGGCCATCCCCGCGGTCATTGCATTCAACTACTATCTCAGCACGGCAAGGCGGATGATCATCGAGATGGAGGATTTTTCGGAAGAGTTCCTCGATTTTTTTACAAAGGATAATGCATGAAATTAAACAGGGAAAGAGACGTACTTTCAGAGATCAACGTAACCCCCTTCGTGGATGTCATGCTTGTCCTCCTTATAATCTTCATGGTAACGGCGCCGTTGCTGCAGCAGGGTATTGATGTAAATCTGCCGCAGGCAAAAGGAAAGGACCTTCCCCCCGAGGAGCGGATTACCATTGTGGTCAAAAGAGGGGCCGCCATTTACATGAACGACAACCCTGTTTCGATGGGGGAGATGAGGAAGAAACTCCAGGCGATCAGCAAGTTGAACCCGAATGTGTTTTTGAAGGCTGACAAGGATGTGCCTTATGGTTTTGTCGTTGAAGTAATGGGAGAGATAAAGGAGGCGGGGATTGAAAAGCTCGGCATGATTACGGAGCCGAAAATCAGCCTTAGATGAGAGGCCCTACCCTCCAGAAAGCCACTATCATATCTTTCACCCTGCATCTGACCGTATTCGCAATAGCGCTTATTATTATGAAACAGTCCGGCAACGTACATCTGCCTTCTCCTTATACGGTCAATCTCGTCAGCCCCGGTGTGCTGAAAGATATCAGCAGGGAAACCGGCGCAGACACGGGTAAGGTATCAACACAGCTTGCCGCCGCGCCCGATGTTTCAAAGAAGGCAGCGAAAGAAACGCCAAAAGATAAACCAAAGGATACGGCGAAAGAGAAAGAAATGGTGGCGAAAAGAATATCCGCCATTGAAGCGAAGAAAAAGGTGGAGAGAAGGGTCAGGCTCCGCTCTGTCATTGCCCTTAAGGCAGGCCCCGGAAAACAGGGAAGCAAACAGCAGCAATCAGCATCTCACGGGAAAGGCGCTCTGCAGGATGATTACTACACTGCAATAACAAAGGAGATTTGGCAGCAGTGGGTCTATCCGGATGTTGGGAAGAAAGATATCGAGGCCGTGATCGCGATAAGAATACTCCGGGACGGTACAGCTATCATCCAGAGGATCGAAAAAAGTTCCGGGAATGCTCTCTTTGACAAGTCCGCCATGAGGGCCCTTGCAAAGGCAAGCCCTCTGACTCCGCCTCCCGATGAGATGGAGATAGGGGTAAGGTTTTTTCCATGAAGAAAAAGTGCAAAGTTAAAAATGCAGAGTTGAAAATCACATTAAAAGTCACTGTCTTTTTTTTGCTGTTGACTGTCTGCTCTCTGCTGTCTGCTTTTGCCGAAGCAAAGGTTTACATCGACATTACTTCTCCTGCTTTCACCAGACTGCCTATCGCTATACAGGATTTTACAGGGCCGTCGGGCGATGAGATATCCGGAATTATCAGGGCGGACCTCGACTTTACGGGCCTCTTCTCCTCTGTCGACAAAGCGGCACACCTGGAGAGACCCGGCCAGCCGTTTAAGCCCGGGAACTGGACCCCGCTGGGCGTGGAAACGGTTGTAAAGGGTTCGACCACGGAAGGAAAAGAACTCGTCGTGACGGTATCCCTATATGACGTCCTCGATGGGAAGGAGATACTGAGAAAGGAGTACAGGGCGGGCAAGGCGTTGGTACGGCCTCTCTCCCATACGATTGCCAATGACATCTACCATGCGCTCACCGGTGAAATGGGGGTCTTCAGGTCGAGGATAGCATTTGTCGCAGATGATAAGGGAGAAAAGGCCATTTATCTGATGGACTGGGATGGCAACAGGGCCGCAAATACAGGAATGAAAGGAAATGTGGTCTTATCCCCTCACTGGTCAAAGGACGGGACAAAGCTCCTCTACTCGTCTGAGAGGAATAGACAATGGGGGATTTATCTGTTAGACTTTACAAGCATGACCGAGAAGAGGGTTTTTTCCTCCAGAGGGACCAACATGGCAGGTGATTTTCTCGGAGACGGACAGGAGTTTTTAATCTCTTCTTCAAAGGGCGGAACCCCTGACCTTTTCATCGTAAATCCATCGAACAACAGCACTGTAAAATTGACCTCGTCATACGGCATTGATGTGTCGCCCTCTGTATCTCCGGATACGCAGCATATAGCATTCGTGTCCGACAGGGGGGGGAGCCCGCAGGTCTATACGATGCGGAAAGACGGCACAGATGTCAGGCGGATAACCTTTGAGGGCTCCTACAATACCTCTCCGGCATGGTCGCCCAAAGGCGACAGGATTGTCTTCTCGGGCAGAAGGGTAGGAAATCAGATATTCGTGGTCAATCCCGACGGGAGCGGGTTGGTCCAGCTTACGTCTCAGGGCAATAATGAAGATCCGTCTTTTTCTCCCGACGGCAGGTATATCGTTTTTTCTTCGGACAGGGAAGGGATCAAGGCTGTTTATATCATGAGGGCTAACGGAGAGGCGCAGAGGAGGATTACCCCTAAAAGCATGAAAGCCTCCGGACCCAGATGGTCCCCGAACTGATAAGGACCCTTTTATTTATCTTATGGAAGAAAAGAAAGGTATACTATAAGTAATTCGCAAAAAAGGAGGACTTTATGAGAAAGATTACGGTGTTGATTCTTGTCACTTTCGGCCTTCTCTTCACCGGGTGCTCGAAAAAAGCAGTTGTCCAGCCCGAGCAGCCTGCTCAGGAGGTGCCGGCTCAGCAAACGGTTGTTCCGCAGAAGGAACCTGTAACCGGGGTGCCCGATTACAGACCTCAGGAAAGGATTACCGAACAGCAGCTTGCAAAGATCGGGACTGATGAAGAAGCCGCGAGATACCTTGAAGAAAAGGGAAAGTTCGATGACATCTACTTTGCCTACGATCAATACGATATCTCGACCGATGCTCAATTCACCCTGCAGGCGGTTGCCTCCTGGCTTAACAAAAATCCGGATGCAAAGATACTGGTCGAAGGGCATTGTGACGACAGGGGGACGAATGAATATAACCTGGCGCTTGGCGACAGGAGAGCAAAGGCAGCCCGCGATTACCTCGTTGCACTGGGGATAGCATCCGGCAGGATAGAAACGATAAGCTATGGCGAAGAAGAGCCTCTCTGCAGCGAGCCGAGCGAAGAATGCTGGACAAAAAACAGAAGAGCGCATTTTGTCATTCTGAAGGAGGCGGGTAGGTAGTGTTCATCAGATATAAATTCAAANNTCAAAAATCAAAAAATACTATTTACTGATTACTGTTTACTGTCTGCTGTTTGGCGCCTGCTGTCTTTTGTCGGCTTGTGCGACTTCATCCGATGTCGATATGCTCAGACAGGATATTAACAAGCTTCAGAGGGAATCCCTCTCGGTAAAGAGTGACGTGGGCGGTCTGAAGGAAAAAACGGCCGGTGTCGCCTCTGAAGAGTCCCTTCGTACGGTAAGGCAGAGCCAGGCGGAAGTACAGACCACAATTTCCAACCTTTCGCGTGACATCCAGGTTTTAAACGGCAGGTTCGACGAGCATAAATATTTTATCGAAAAATCGCTCAAGAATTCCGCAATGGAGACGGATCTTGTAAAGTTACAGTTGACCGGCCTGGAAAAACAGATAAAGGACTTGAAGGACAGATTAACCATCCTTGAAGGATACATGAAAGGACAGATTCAGGAAGCCGAACCAAAGAAAGAAGAAACTCAAACACCGTCCGACAGGCTTTCGAAATACGATGCAGCGTATAACGCCTTTAAGGACAAAAAATATAAGGAGTCGAGAGAGAAATTTGAGCAGTTCATAAAAGAATTCCCAAACGACAAGCTGAGCGGAAACGCCTATTTCTGGGTTGCGGAGACATACTATAATGAAAGAGACTTCGAGGGTGCGATCCTCTCATATGAGAGCCTTTTGAAAAAATATCCGCAGAGCGAGAAAGCGCCGGCGGCTTTATTGAAACAGGGGCTTTCATTCATTGAGATCGGAGACAGGAAAACCGCAAAGGTAATCCTGGAGCAACTCGTGGAGCGATATCCGAAATCCGGAGAGGCTGAAACAGCAAAGAAGAGTATCGGGAAGCTCGACAACAAACCGGTCAAAAAGAAGTGAACGGCCTGTCGGGAACAGGCGGATGAAAAGACACATTTCTGCCGCTCAAATACTCTGTCACTGCCCTTTTATGTCCTCTCAGAGTTCCTAACGGGACTTAACAGGGAGTTTCTCACGGGACATTACAGGAACCTTTTCACCATGTTCTGCCGGGTACGGATGCGGACGGAAAGGGTCATATTCATAATCAGGGTATTCGGGATGTGTATAGCCGTGATAATATTCCGGGTCATATGAACCACGATATTCTCCTGTAGCACAACCGGACGCCAGGAATAAGGCAAACAACGCAACGACTATGAGGATATTCCAGAGTTGACGCATTATAATCGCCTCCTTTCTTATTTTAGAGGAAATATTTATTGAAATAATGAAGCAAAAGAAGTGCCATCCCGTAACTAATTGATATTTCTACAATTCTAAATATTAAGGCCGGCCGTTTCAGAAATTTTGCACTGCCGGACGGGAATATTGCCCGGACAAGGCTGTGCTTTCTACTTTAGTATCGA
>DCVG01000114.1 GCA_002328665.1 Nitrospiraceae bacterium UBA2194 | reverse complement strand
AGCAGGAAGCCGCCGCTTCCACAGGCAGGGTCTAAGATTAAATCAGTCCTTTCCGGATTGAGCATTTTAACGGCAAATTCTACAATCGGGCGCGGCGTGAAGAATTGTCCCATCTTGCCTTTAAAGAAGTCCTGCATAAACCGCTCGAATGCAACCCCTTTAGTGTCCAGATCGATCTTGTTTATAGCCAGCTCTTGCAGGTGCTCAACCACGTTGTAGACAATTTTTGTGTCTAAACGAATATCTTCTCTAAAAACCTCAGAGTCTTCTTTTTTTGCCTTCTGATAAATAGAATCAATTCTATCGTAAACTTCTTCTGCCGATTCATGAGTTCCGATCTGGAATTTATATGTATCGCCCTTCTTAGTGCCCTTTTCGTCTTTCAGTTTGCAGAAGAGGAGTTTTGATACTTCGTCAAAAGCAGTTGTAGGCGCAAGTCTGCCGCCCTGCCAGACTGTGTCATGGGATTTTTCCAAAGCCCTGATGAGTTCTTCTCTTGAGACGATCTTCAGATCTTTTGCAGGATCGCCTTTAACAAATTTGTATTTAGGAGTTTTTCCGTATCTTACAGAAACATCGGAAATTACATTTCTCTCTCTTTCGCTCGGGTTAAATCCCGCAACATCAAAGACCGTCTTTGTGGTGCCGGCAACAACAGCAGCGAACTTTGCCCTTAAACTGTTCGCATTGCCGAAAGCCTGTTCAATCGCCTGCTTGAATTCAGCATCAGTAATCCCGTCCTTCTTACACTCTACAACCAGATAAGGCTTCTTAAGTTCATCATCTTCATAAATAACAATATCTGCCCTGTCTTCGGGCTTTCTTCTGGGAACAATAACCTCGAAATCTATCTTTTTATTCGGGTATTCATAATCCAGAACCAGCTCGGCAAAATAAGATGCTCTAACTTTTTCCTCTGGCTTTTTGAAACTTGCAGTATAGTCCCGGCTGCAATGATATGTAATCTTGGAATTATCAGAAGAAAAATAAATAAAACCCTTCTCAACTGCTCTCTGAATGTTTCTCTGAAAGATTGATTCGTGATTTGATTTTTCAGACATGCAATAAGGTATCAGGATTCACGAGATTTTTCAATGTACATGAGAACACTTGAACCTTAGAGGACTTCTTCTTAAATATCTGAATATTAACCATGCCGTAGTCTACAACTTATACTTAATCTACGTATCTGTAAACTCAAATCGAAACTATTGCGAATGTTTCCTGGACATCGGGTTTTTATTCCATGAAAACGTTTTCATCAGGCCGTGGAAAGGCAGTTTCCAGAGGGGTACCCCCCATATTTTATGCAGGAATGCCGGGAATCCCGCGATCTTGTAAGGTAAGCCCGCATTTCCTGTCAGACGGCAATGTTGACACCAAAGGTACAGCATGGCTGTCCAGGGCGTCGGAGGGTTGACGGCAATTCTGTATTCCATGCGCTCAATTCCCGGTACGTGTATATCCTGAAGTCTCTTCAAAACTTCCGGCGGGATCGGAGCATCGAATGTTTCCCTCAAATAATTCAGGGTGTCCTGCAACGGCAGGATTAAACGCCGCTTTTCAGCCTGGGCGATAAGCCTCCTCCAGTCGATTGCGTTCCGGGCGTTGTTCAGAAGCATGATTGCGTCGGCAACCCAGCGAAACGGCGGTGTAATGTTCCAATGCGCCCCATGCACACAGATATGGAGCAGCTGATCGGTCAGGCATAAAACGTGTGCCGGAACGTCATGGAATCCGGTCAATACAGCCTTTTCCCAGAAATCATCATCTGCATGAGCGTCCCGGCATTGCGAAAAAAGATGCCAGTGGAGGTCAAATTGACGTCCTGCCTCGTCTTCAAACCCATGCGAGTAACTTACTGATATATATCTTTCATCAGGTTCGAAATCCATGGGGATCCACCCCAGTTTCCGCAGCAGCCGGATTGCAGGCACAGCCTGTTCATTACGAACAAGGACATCGAAATCATTCATGGGCCGGAGACCGTAATCCCCGTAGCAGAGCAGGGTGAGTGCAGCGCCTTTGAGCACCATGCTCTCGATGCCCGCATCATTAAAAGAGCGGAGAAGACCGGCTATGGTATGAAAAAGCATCTGGTTTTTATACCATGTCAGTCTGTAGACGCCCTTCAGTTTCATTAATATCGGGTCTTTTATTCCAAGGCTGTTAAGGTTGCGGTACAACAGCGGAAGGAGGCGGTAAGACCCGGGATCAAGATTATCGATATCGTCAATGTCAATGTGCGATCTCCATTCATTCCAGGCGTCTGCAGCGGTTCCGTTCCGCAATAGAGCAGCCTTTAGCAGCAGTTCCTGATCCGGCATAGGCCAGAAACAACCTTGTCTTTTTATTATGCTATTCATGAAAATTCTTCCTGATTATAATGATTCTCATTGCCGCTCTCAAACCAGACGTTTTATCAGTGACGGCCTTTTTTCAGGGTATATATACCAAAGAGATAAATTTATTGCCCAATTACGCGGAATGAAAGGCACTGAGATAAAATATGCGCTGACTGTCATTTGCTTCCACAGGGGGATATCAGATTCCTTCCATACGGCGCGAAAGCCACGCACGACAAGCCGTTTCAGCCTCTCTTTTTTTATCAGGCCATGCTCCGGAGATATGAGAAGGAGTGCCAATTTCTTAGCAATGCCGATTGTTGGATCGAAACTTGGGCAGAGATTTGCCTGTTGCGCGGCTTCGCGGATAAGGGCTTCACGTTTTTTCCTCATGGCAATGTCTCTGATAAGCCTGTCCTTGTCCGATTCATATTTTTCCAGTGAAGAGGCATTCGATCCATGTACCCTGTAGTGTCCGAGCGGCTCCTGGACGGCGGCGATTTCTCCATAAAACGGAGAATAAAGGTGCAAGTAAGCATCGGTATACAAATGCCACTCGTCTTCGGGTATCGGCATGACCAGGTTCAAAAATCGGCGTCCGAATGCATTGCCGCTTGTAGGGGGTGTGTTATAAATTCCTTCCCGCATGAATTTTGCCTTCAGGTCGCCGGAAGGGAGGGGCGTACCTGAAGGAGGACAATAGGTATCCAGGAGGTTTCCTTCTGCGTCCATCCATTGTAGCCGGTAATGGACTTTGGAAACGCCCGGATGCCAGACCCTGACGACCTCCTCAACCGCATTAAGGCAGAGCCTGTCATCGGAGTCAAGAAATATGACAATATCTCCCTTGCTTAAGGAAAACCCCGCATTGAAAGCCGACGCCTGGCCGCCGTTTTCTTTCAATACCGGCGTAACCCGTTTGCCGTATGAATCTATGATCTCGCGCGAATTATCCGTGGAGCCGTCATCAACAACAATGACTTCCGTGTTACCGTAGGTCTGGTTCAGGGCGCTGTCAATAGCATCCCTCAGGAACCTCTCATAGTTGTAGCTCGTGATGATTATACTGACTAACGGCATATTTCGTTCATGAGACATGATTACTGCCGGATGGTGAAAACATATCAATAAATTTTGTTATGGCCCGGATTTCATGATAAGCAGCTTTCCAGCTTCCAGCCTTGGTAATATCCAACGGCTTTCCTTCACCAGTGGTACTCGCAATCCAGATGCCGTCATCTGAAAAAATCTGGTATTTGAATATCCAGCTCAGTAGAAGACTAAGGGCCCTTTCATAATATGCATTGGTATTATGTTGAACAGCTTCAACCAGGGCAGCCAAACCTTCAGCCTGGACCCACCAGACTTTTGTTGTATCCGAAGCGGTGTGCTCGTTAAATCCTTTCCAGTAAAAACCACCTTTCTTATGATCAAATCCATATTTCAGGGCATGCATGAGAATATTATCAAAATGGTTCCAATCAGGAGCAATCTGAAGAACCTTTTGAGCGTAAATCATCAGCCAGGCGAATTCAACAGTATGTCCGTAGGACATACCCTCATAATTACTGTCACCGACCTCACTCCATTCGGCCATACGGTAATCACAACTCCCAGACGGATCTGACGGGTAAAAGAAGGTCTTGTTGATATTTAAGGACGACATCAGCGAAGTTTTAACGAAAGCGTCGGACGTTAAGCAATAAAGTTCTATCAGAGCCTCCATCCAGTGCAAATTGGCGTTGCCGCTCTTAAACCCAATCATGCCGGGCATTCCCCTTTCAGTCCAAAGTGATCGACTACTTAGGGCGTTTAAAGGAGTAAAGTCCTGCTCTCCGTGCTCGATCCAACCGGAGTTAATCCCGTCATAAAACTTTTCCTGAACTTTCCGGTAGAGAGCTAACGCCCGGTCAAGAGGGTCCGCCAAGCCGCTCGCACGATGATACTCAACAAGCGCATAGATAGTAAATGCCTGCCCATAGAGAGACTTGCCCTGATCAAGCACCCGACCCTGAAGATCGGTTCTCCAGTAAAAACCACCATATTTTTCATCAAGCATTGATTCAATTAAAAATCGGTAACCGTGCTCTGCTGCTTTCAGATAATTACGTTCATTGCCGCTGTAACCCAATCGATGAACGAGAGAAAATACAAAAAGCATGCGGCATTGTGAAACAAGCTGTTTTTCTTTAGTCCTCAAACTATTTCTTTGTGAATAATTTGAACGGACTAAAAGCAACCATTTTCTCCGGAAGATTCCCGCCGTGTAATGTTCATCTGCAAGTTTATAGCCTCCATTTGCTGCATCGATGGCAGTGTCATACCAGTACGGCATCACCCTGTGTCTCAAATATGCTTCTAAATCTTCTGCAATTTCACTTTTCTGTTTTCCTGCAAAATCCATTGTCTGTCTCATCGTCCCGAAGAAAAAAGATAAATCTATGGATTATTCCCTGTATTGCCCGGGGCACGGCGCCGGTCGAGAGAAGCCTTCAGTATCCGGCAATAGTCAGCCCTTGAATTACGTGCACGGATGGTCATATTTTTGTTGTGCAACCTTCTTTTTAATACTACTTCAGGCAACATGAAGCTTTTTATGCCATGTTCTCCTGCTCTTATAAACCACTGTATAAATTCACCTATCTGCCAGTTGGTTTCGAATCCTCCGGCATTGACAAACGATTCCCTTTTTATGAGCATCGCACCTGCAATATATCCGGCCATTTTTTCCTCCGGGCAGTAAATTCTGATCTTTTCTTTCTCATCCAGTTCCGGACTGATGAACTGCTGCACATGGCCGAACACACAATCCAGGGACGGGTTGTCTCTAATAACATCTATCTGAAGAGACAATTTATCCTCAGTCCAGATGTCATCTGCATCCAAAAAAGCACAATAGTCTCCTTTTGCCAGATCAACGCCGCGATTGCGTGCCGCGCCCGGGCCGCTGTTGGATTGATAAAAGTATTGCACGGATGATGAGAACCGTTCTGCTACCCGAGCGCTCCTGTCTGTTGAGCCGTCATCTATCATGATAATTTCGAGCGGACGGTATGTCTGTGCCAGAACGCTTGCTATGGCTTCAGCAAGATACGACTCACAGTTATAGACGGGAATGATAACGCTGATCAGAGGCATATGCATGACGGCAGATCCGGTATGCTTCATTTTTGGTCAACCCTTTATCTGTCTGCAAACATTGGCCCAGAGAACCAGTGTTTTTGCGGTTTGATCAATAAAATCCTGCACTTCTTCCGGGCACCAGCGCGGTAATTTTGTCCTGCCGGCGTCTTGTAAAAACACCGACAAATGAAGAACGCGGTCGATTATTGACGGACCTGCCGGTCTGAAATCTTCACGCAAAAGGGATAAGAACCAGTCGGTCAGGAGCATACCCCAGTACTCAAGACGCAGATCTTCCATACAGTCATGTTCATTCCGGCGGTGTTCAACTACCGGATATCCGAAGCTTGCGTGGTAAGGAGTATCTCTTATGATCGATTGCAAAAGGTATCCGCTCCAGATATCACCATAGCGCTCAATGCAGCCACCCGGTAATTCGAATCCCATGGGTATGCAAAGGAAAGAAGGGATAAGTTCATGCCAGACACTTGTGTTCTGTGTATTGATGGGGCTCCATGTAGTCTGGCTTAATACGAGGGAAGGGGGGCCATGATACTTTTTTGAGGTAATTTTTCCATTGATACGTGTGATTGCATCAACGTCCGGTTCATTGATCCATAATCCGGAGGAAATTCCTATTATGACTTCTGCTGCGGGCATAACAGATTTGTAATTGTTTCTCTTATTCCGCATCTCAAATGGGAATCCTCTTGGAAAGATGAGGCGGTCCGGTTCGATAGTCAGATGTTCACATATATTATGGAAACCCGTTGCTTCCTCTACCAATCTTCCGCTCCATGGTTTTCCTGTCCTTGAATGCGATCCGATGAAGTCATCGCCGGCAGGAAAGTTATCATCATCAACAGAAATCAGTCTCTCACAGCCGTGCTCCAGCGCATGTAAGTATCCTATATTACGCCTCGATTCATTGTTAAAAGGGATTTGACGGTAAAACCCGGGAAACTTCCTGCCCCATCTGTCCTGTTCCTCCACATCAAGAAAATGAGTCTCGAGTCCCAAATTCGAAACACTTTGACATAATGCGGCACAAGCAGGAGGAGTTTTTTTGTCGCCGACGACCCAGCAGACCGTATCATCGAGATGTCCGTACCGGGATATATTCTTCTGGAGATCAAAAATAACATGAGGTTCATAAATAGTTGTCAGTACAATATGATTACTCTTCATTTATCTGCCTCTTAACTGCCATCCTTCTTCTGACGGTCTATTGATTTTTTCAGACATCTCAATAATTCATGGTTTATCGTTCGAACCTGTAGCGGAGCAAGTGTGGTGCTTGCATGATGGACACGTTTATGGAGCAGTATTTCCGGTATTATAGCCATGGGGATATGCCGGTCTTTTGCCATGGCGAACCAGTCGACGTCTGCCGATACTTTCACCCCGGCATCGAACTTGCCGATGAGGTCAAAGACTGACTTGCGGACAAGCAGCGCTTCTGGCATGTAACCGTTATGGCAACCAACCAGCAATCCCTTCCTGAACCCGGGTGGAATCGTAGATCCTTCTTCCAGGAAAAACTTAACTTTGGCAATAGTATACTGGACATCCCGATGTTTCAAGAGGTAATCGACCTGAAGGCTTAATTTATTAGATTCCCATAAGTCATCGCAGGACATAAAAGCGATGAGTTCTCCCTTTGACAGGTCAATGCCGGTATTTAAAGCGCTTCCAAAGCCATCGTCCGTCTGAAGGACATAACGCACGTTTTGAAATGATTTTGCAATTCTTTCCGTATCATCTTTGGATTTGCCGTCTATAACTATTATCTCGAGGTCTTTGTAGTCCTGTTCAAGCACACTCCTGATTGCCGACGCAAGAAAACGGCCGCCGTTTTTAACCGGAATAATGACACTCACCAGGGGGCTGCTCCCCATTATTCGTTTACCATTTTGAAGACGGAGTCTTCTCTGATAAGCTGTCTGTACAGAGAATCATAGGTATTTACGAAGCGGTCCCAGTTAAACAGATCTTCCGCCCTAATTTTTGCAGACGAGCCTATTCTTGTCGCAATGCCGGGGTTTGCAAGCAGAAATGCGATTGCCTCTGCGAGAGCATCAACATCTTCTCTGTCGACAAGCAACCCGGTCTCACCATGAATAACGACTTCAGGCAGTCCGCCGACACGGGTTGCCACAACAGGCCGGGCCATATGAGCCGCCTGCAAAGCTACCAGTCCGAATGGCTCATCCCAACGCGAAGGTACGATAACAGCAGTAACCGTATTTATCAGTTCGGGTATTTTTTGCGGATCGACCCACCCGATAAATTCCACGGTATCCGTCAGTCCCAATCGCGAGGCAAGTTGCATCAAACCTGAACTTGCCGGACCATCTCCGGCTATTACCATGCGTGCATCGGGAAATCTTTTTGCGACCAACGCAAAGGCAGTCAGGGCCGTATCAAATCCCTTGTCTTTAACGAGTCGTCCGACACACAATAAGCGCGGCGCACTGAAAGGAAGCGGCTCCGGTTGTTCAGACGGCAAAGCTAAACTATTGTAAATTACGGATGATCGTTGAGCAATTTCCGGGTGCAACCTGCGAACGTCGTTCAGCACGGCCGCAGATACTGCTGAAACCCAGCCGGCTGTTCGAAGCAGATGCCCGAGGATGGTATCGCTGCCTCCGGAGAGTTTCAGTAAGGCATGCACAGTGACCAATGCAGGCAGGGGATACGCATCGGCTGTGCTCAGATGAAAGAAGACAGCCGGTCCACAGGCATTCATGTGGATTAAATCCGGCCTGAATGTCTGCTTTAATTCGGCAACTCTTCTGCGGGTTGCCGCTATTTGGCTAATATCCTGTTTTTCCAGCAGTCTCTGAAAATGGAAGCGATATACAGGGGTGCCCTGAAATAACATTTCATCGGGCATATTGAAACTCCGGTGATCGGTCACGACAAGGAATTCGTACCCCTGATTTTTTAGGGCAGAAATCAAATTCGTGCTGAAGACTTCTATACCGCCTATAGTAGGCCAGAACGCTTCTGCCCAATAAAGAACCCTTTTATTCAAGATATATCCTCTGCCCTCCTAATGTTATTAGGTGCATTATAGTACCGGCTGAAGTCATATGCCATTATGGGATCGATTATCAGCGATTCTGAAATTATACAAAGACAGGCCGGCATCTACTCTGATGACGGTTCCTGTAGTGAATCGCGAAAAATAGTCTGAGGCCAAATAAACAGCAGCCCGTCCGATGTAACAGGGATTGATGGAAGTCTTGTGCAGTGGAGCGTACTTGAAATCGAATGGAATGCCATGTTCGTTTTCCGAAACATAGCCGGGAGCTATACCGTTTACCCTGATTCTGTGTGGAGCAACGTCAAGAGACAATTCCTTGACAATCATTGCCAACGCCGCCTTTGAAGAACTGTAACACGTCCATCCGGCTGGGACAGACTCGTGAATAGACGTAATGAACAGAATAGATCCATGAATTTCATTGGATACCATTAATTGAGAGATAAGCTTCGTCAGATACATGGGACCGAACACATTGGCAGCAAAGGTCTTTTGCCATATTGCCGGATCAATATCCCGTATATCATTATAATCATCGTGATCTAATCGAACGCCGACATTATTTACAAGGATATCGATGACGATTTTTTCCCGCACCAGGAAATTATGCAGGGCATCAATATCTTCAGTCTTTGATATGTCGGAGAGGAAGCCCTTTGACCTGACCTGAAATTCTTTCAACTCCTGCTCCAGTTTTACACAACTGTCCCGATCAATGTCAGTAAAAAAAATGTCTGCGCCCTGCCGGCCCATTTCAAGAGCAATGCTCCTGCCGATATTTCTCCCTGCTCCTGTTATGAGAGCAGATTTGCCTGATAACAACTTATTATCCATTACAAAGAGAGGTTCAGGGTTGCGATTACGTATAAGAGATCCGGAATCATTGATAATCGCTGACTCCGGAAGAGTCTCGCTCCGGTTTCTCAGGTTATTGAGAAAAGAAAATATCTTTTTTTTCAGGTTCATATCTCGTAGTGGATTATATCTTATTGCGTGGAATTGTGAACATAAGATTTGGTAACACGGATATGTATTTAATTCAGCTCCTCCGGG
>DCVG01000023.1:37503-61882 GCA_002328665.1 Nitrospiraceae bacterium UBA2194 | reverse complement strand
CCGATAAAACCTTGTTTTATCTTGCGCCGGTAATCTTTATGGCATCTGCCATGGTCAATCTGTCGGTGATCCCTTATTCCCAAAATTTCATCATTGCGGACCTGAATGTCGGCCTCCTGTTTATTTTTGCCATGGCCGGTATAGGCGTTTACGGCATATTCATATCCGGTTGGGCGTCCAACTCAAAATATGCGTTCATAGGCGGACTGAGGTCTTCGGCGCAGGTTATCAGCTACGAGATCGCGATGGGACTCAGCCTTGTCGGCGTAATGATGATGGCGGGTTCTCTGAACCTCTCGGATATCGTCAGGGCCCAGCAGGAGTCTGTTTTCGGAATATACGCAATACCGCAGATAGTGGCGTTTGTAGTCTTCACCATTTCGGCGATAGCCGAGGTGAACAGGACACCGTTTGACCTGCCCGAGGCCGAAAGCGAGCTTGTTGCAGGGTACTTCACCGAATACAGCAGTTTCAGATTTGCCCTGTTCTTCCTTGGCGAATATATCGCAATGTTTATCATGGCTTCCCTGTGTGCGGTATGTTTTCTCGGCGGGTGGTCCCTGCCGTGGTATGTCACAAAGTATGTGCCGTTCATCAACTATGTGCCCGGTGTCGTATGGTATCTCGTAAAAGTTTATGCATTCATCTTCTTCTATTATTGGATAAGGGCTACGGTGCCAAGATACAGGTACGACCAGCTTATGGCCATCGGCTGGAAGATATTGATACCGCTGGCGCTTGCGAACATTCTGGTTACCGGATTGGTGAAAATTCTTGTATAAGAGATCAAGGGAGTAAAGAGTGACAGTTAGGGACATTATAAAAAGATTCACCTTCATCGAAATATTCCAGGGTATGGCCCTGACCCTCAGGAAAATGTTTTCCCGTGCGGTTACCATTCAGTACCCGAAAGAGAGACGGCCGATTGCGCCCGGCTTCAGAGGCCAGCATGCGCTCGCAAAAAATCCCGATGGCAAGGCGAAATGTGTTTCATGCGGGCTCTGCGCTACCATCTGCCCATCTCAGTGTATCTACGTCCGCAGAAAGGAAGATGGACAGGAGAATTACGAAGTTGATGTCCTGAGATGCATATTCTGCGGGTTCTGCGTGGAGGCCTGCCCTTATGGAGCCATTGTGCTTACGGAAAATTATGAGTATTCGGGATACACAAAAGAGGAGATTTATCTGACCAGAAGCAAGCTTCTGGCGAACTGGGACAAACACATGGCGGGCAAAAAGGGTGAGGAGTATTTCAGGAAATTCTGGCGGCCGATGTCCGGGGATTTCGGCACGCCGCCGGCCCAGTCCGGCTTTAAAGGGAAAAAGGAATGATACAACAGGCATTCTTCGCATATTTTGCATTTGTGATCACTATTCTTTCTCTCCTTATTGTAACGAGGAAGAACCCGGTCCACAGTGTTATGTGGATGCTTCTGCTGTTTTTCCATATTGCGGGCATGTACCTGTTCCTTAATGCCGAATTCATGGCTGCAATACAGGTGATCGTATACGCGGGCGGCATCCTCGTGCTGTTTCTTTTCGCGGTGCTGCTCGTAAATATCAGAGAGGAACTCCAAATCGGTAAGTATATAGGCGCCGCGCCGACGAGCTTTACCTTTGCAGTCGGCCTTTTTGTGGTCATTGTCATGTCGCTCAGGTCGTTCGTTGCCGCGCCGCCCGGAATCTATTCGATTGAACTTATAAAGCAGGAGACGCATACAAAGGCCCTGGGGAAACTCTTGTATACCGAATTTCTCTATCCCTTTGAAGTGGCGTCATTGATTCTTCTTGTGGCAATCATAGGTGCGATAGTCCTTGCAAAGAGGAGGCTGAAAAGCTGATGGTTCCTTTAAGCTGGTATATGGTTCTCGGCGCTGTTGTTTTTGCAATAGGGGTCTTCGGCTTTCTTTCGAGGAAGAACATCATTATCGTGTTCATGTCTATCGAGCTGATGCTGAACGCAGTCAATATAAATCTGATATCCATGAGCCATTATATCCAGGACCTGCGGGGACAGATACTTGCTTTCTTTGTCATTGCGGTCGCAGCTGCCGAAGCGGCAATCGGCCTTGCCATTGTTATCGCCTTATTCAGGAACAAGGCCACGGCTCATGTGGATGAAGTGAAAGAGATGCAGGGATAAGGGAAGTGGAAACCGGAATATCAACAGTGGAGAGCTTAAAAGGAATAAAGGCATGAAATATTATCTTTTAATACCGTTTCTGCCTCTCGCGGCATTCATGATCAATATCCTGCTCGGGAAAGAGGTCTTAAGAGATAAAGCCCACTGGCCGTCCATTCTCGCTGTGGTCGGTTCGTGGCTTGTGACGATAACTTCGGTGCTGCCGCAGGTAATGGCGGGAAAGATAATCAATGAAGACCTTTATACATGGATAGTTTCAGGCACATTCAACGTCTCTGTCGGGTTTCTCATCGATCCCCTCACAGCCGTCATGCTGGTCGTAGTCACAACCTGCGCGTCGTTGATACATATATACGCCGTCGGTTACATGCACGGGGATACCGGGTATTACAGGTTCTTTGCCTATATGAGTCTCTTTACCTTCTGCATGCTCATGCTCGTTATGGGGAACAACTTCCTCCAGCTCTACTTCGGCTGGGAGGGTGTTGGTCTCTGCTCATACTTCCTAATCGGGTATTATTTCGACAAGAAATCTGCAGCTGATGCGGGCAAGAAAGCTTTCATCGTAAACAGGTTCGGGGACTTCGGGTTCGGCATCGGTGTGTTCATGATATTCCTTACTTTCGGGACCCTTCACTATACGCCTGTCTTCGGCAACGTGGCGGGCATCGCGGGGCAGACGGTGAATTTCCTGGGATGGAACGTGGATCTCCCGACCCTGATCGCTCTTCTGTTGTTCTGCGGCGCTGTCGGAAAATCGGCGCAGGTGCCGCTCCATGTCTGGCTTCCGGATGCAATGGAGGGTCCGACTCCCGTTAGTGCACTGATCCATGCTGCAACAATGGTTACCGCGGGCGTATTCCTGGTGGCAAGATGCAGTCCGATATTCAACCTGTCCGAGGTTGCAATGAATACGGTTGCAATCATCGGCGCCATCACGATGTTTTTCGCCGCCACGATAGCCATCACACAGAACGATATAAAGAGGATAATCGCTTATTCTACATGCAGTCATCTGGGGTATATGTTCCTCGCCTGCGGCGTGGGAGCATATGGCGCCGGCATCTTTCACCTTTATACCCACGCATTCTTCAAGGCGTTACTCTTCCTTGCAGCGGGCAGTGTTATTCATGCCGTGCATACCAACGATATTCGGGAAAT
Organism: Nitrospiraceae bacterium UBA2194; assembly: GCA_002328665.1. GTDB lineage: Bacteria > Nitrospirota > Thermodesulfovibrionia > Thermodesulfovibrionales > SM23-35 > UBA2194. The sequence goes on along the minus strand of DCVG01000023.1, from coordinate 58,578 downwards.
GGGCGGCCTGAAGAAATATCTGCCTATTACATATGCGGTCTTCGTGATCGCGGGTCTCAGCGCCGGAGGTTTTCCCGGTCTGTCGGGATTTTTCAGTAAGGACGAGATCATATGGTCTGCATATGCATCACATTCTTCCGTCGGAAAATTTGTATGGGTCCTTGCCGTTGCAGGAGCTTTCTTTACTCCGCTCTATACATTCAGGCTGATATTCCTGACGTTCCACGGCAAACACCGCGGCGCCCATCACGGTGAACAAGGCGGTCACCACGGCGAACATCACATACACGAATCACCAAAGGTCATGACTATACCCCTGATGCTCCTCGCGGTCGGCGCAGTCGCCGCAGGCTGGGTCGGGATTCCTCCGATACTCGGCGGCGGCGCGCATTTTACCGAATTCCTGGCGCCTTCTGTCGGGCATCCCGAATTTCACGGCACCCATGCGGAAGAATTGGGCGTGATGGCCCTGTCAACGGGTATCGCGCTGTTCGGACTCGGACTCGCCGCATTCCTGTACCTAAGAAAGACGGACCTGCCCGAGAAGATTGCAAAGACATTTTCCGCAGTATATAACGTCCTCTACAATAAATATTTTATCGACGAACTCTACAACTTTACCATTGTCAGACCGACGGTGTGGATCGCGAAGAATGTGCTCGTGGCCGTAACCGATGCAAAGATAATAGAAGGTATCGTAAACGGCGTGCCCGGCGCAATCGGCAGATTCAGCGGGAAACTGAGAAGGGTACAGACGGGCCTGGCGCAGCATTACGGAATCATGATGGCGGCGGGCGCGGTCTTTATCATCGCGCTGGTACTATTGCTGCGATAAGGAGAAACATGGAACAGGTAATCATGAATCAATTGAGTTATCCGATCCTGAGCACGGTGATATTCCTGCCTGTTTTGGGCGCCGTCCTTATTCTCCTGAGCAGGAGGTCCTGGGAGCCTTCGGCAAAATGGATTGCCCTGGGAACGAGCATTGCAACGTTTTTCCTCTCGCTACCGTTATTCCTGAATTTCGACAAATCGACCCATAAAATGCAGTTTGCGGAGAGATTCAGCTGGATTCCGGAGTGGAATATAAATTACTTCCTTGGGGTCGACGGTATAAGCGTTTTATTCATCCTCCTTTCTACACTGACTGCCATCCTCTGTGTCCTCATATCATGGGAATCTATTAAGATGAAGGTAAAAGAATTCTACATATCGATATTGCTTACGACCGCTTTTATGATCGGCGTCTTCTGCTCGCTCGACTTCTTCCTCTTCTACCTCTTCTGGGAGGCGATGCTGATACCGATGTTCCTCATCATCGGGGTCTGGGGAGGACCGAACAGGATATACGCGGCAATAAAGTTCTTCCTCTACACGCTCGTCGGAAGCGTCCTGATGCTCGTCGGCATCATCGTGCTTTACCTTTACGCCGGCAGGACATTCGACATACTTGAATTAATGACGAAGAACTATCCATATACGATGCAGATGTGGCTCTTCTGGGCTTTCTTCGCTGCATTCGCAGTAAAGGTTCCGATGTGGCCGGTTCATACGTGGCTGCCCGACGCTCATACGGAAGCGCCTACGGCTGGCAGCGTTATTCTTGCCGCTGTCCTCATCAAGATGGGCGCATACGGCTTCCTCAGGTTTTCGCTGCCCCTCTTCCCGGAGGCTGCAAAGGCGATGACCCCTGTTATGCTCGTGCTTTCGGTCATCGGTATCATTTACGGTGCCGTTATATGTCTTGGCCAGACGGATTTAAAAAGGCTTATTGCATATAGCTCCGTGAGCCATATGGGGTTTGTGACACTCGGCATCTTTGCCCTGAACAGCCAGGGGCTTGAAGGCGGAATCCTCCAGATGCTGAACCACGGGATCGTTACAGGAGCTCTCTTCCTGTCCGTCGGGATCGTCTATGACAGGACGCATACAAGACAGATTGCCGACTATGGCGGACTTGCTTCGGTCATGCCCGTTTACGCGGCCTTCTTTATGGTATTTACACTGTCGGCGATAGGACTCCCTGCAACGAACGGGTTTGTCGGTGAATTCCTCATACTCCTCGGCGCGTTTGCCGCCAATAAACTTATCGGTGTACTTGCGTGTACGGGAATCATAATCGGCGCCGCCTACATGCTCTGGCTGTACCAGAGGGTATTTTTTCTGGAGATTAATAATAAAATCGCCGGCCTGCCGGATATGAACGTGAGAGAAACGATTACGCTCCTCCCCATGCTTATCCTTGTCATCTGGATAGGGGTTTATCCGAACGCTTTCCTCAGTTTCATGCATGCATCGGTACAGCATCTTCTCGACAGGGTTAATTCAGGCGGTATGCAGGAAGCAAGCATAGCGAAAACACTTATGGAGGTAGTCAGATGAATTTCCAGCTTCCCGATCTCGCTCCAATGATGCCTGAGCTTGTGATGACTGCCCTCGCATTAGTTGTCCTGCTGGCCGATCTCCTGATCAGGAAGAAGGAAGTGATCGCCCTGATCAGCATGGCGGGTGTCGCATTCGTAGCATTGACCCTTTTTTATGCCCCGGGTGGCGCCACCTTCGGGACAATGTACATCTCGGACGGCTACAGCACCTTTTTTAAAGTCATATTCTTTATTAATGTCATACTCTCGGTTTTGATTTCAATAAAATATATCGCAGTTGAGCGTGTTAATTACGGAGAATATTACAGCCTCATTCTCTTTTCAACGATCGGCATGATGATCATGGCATCGGCAGGCGACCTCATCGTGCTTTATCTCGGTCTCGAACTCATGGCCCTCAGCACTTATGTCCTTGCAGGGTTTATCAGGCATGACATCAAGTCCAATGAAGCGGCATTGAAGTATTTCCTTCTCGGCGCATTTTCTTCCGCCTTCCTGCTATACGGGATATCGTTAGTCTATGGCCTTACGGGAACAACCGACATTAAAGCGATTGCATCCTTTATCAGTGAGAAGGGCCTGGCCGATAATTTATCGCTCTTACTGTCCGTCGCATTCCTGGTTGTCGCATTCGGGTTCAAGATCGCAGCAGCCCCGTTCCATATGTGGGCGCCTGATGTGTATGAAGGAGCTCCGACATCGATAACAGCGTTCATGTCGGTCGGTCCCAAGGCTGCGGGGTTTGCTGTCCTGGGAAGGGTCTTCATGGTGGCTTTCGCATCTGCAAAAGTCGACTGGGCGGTAATATTAATCCCGGTTGCAATACTTACTATGGCTGTCGGCAATATCGTTGCCTTATCACAGACAAACATCAAGAGAATGCTCGCCTATTCATCGATTGCGCATGCGGGATATGCGCTGCTCGGTATCATCACTGCCAATAATGACGGCCTTGCCAGCATGATGAATTATCTCATGATCTATGCCTTCATGAACATCGGAGCGTTTGCCGTCATCATCATGCTGAGGAGTGAAGGGTTCAAGGGAGACAACATAAGCGATTACGAAGGTCTTGCGAAGACCCATCCATTGGCAGCCATGCTCATGCTTATATTCATGTTCTCGCTTACCGGGATACCGCCTACGGCCGGATTTATCGGAAAACTCTATATCTTCATGAGCGCAATCAACGCAGGATACACATGGCTCGTTGTCATCGCGGTCATCTTCAGCGCCATATCGGCATACTTCTACCTCAGGATCGTCATGTATATGTACATGAAGGAGCCTAAGACTGACGTCAGCCTTACCACGTCGTTTTCCAACGGCGTAGCCCTTGCAGTTACAACAGTCGCGGTGCTCGTAATCGGAGTCCTGCCGGCGTCCCTGCTCGAACTCGCCAAGGCCGCAATCAGCGGGTTCTAAAAAGCCGGCTCCAATTTATTCCCCTGTCTTCTCATTCATATCATATTGAGTAAATTTTTATCAAAGAAAGTTATCAGTTTTGTTAACCCGGACATTGCAATTGAGATCAGGCATATGCACAGAAAAACCTTTCAGAATCGCAATTTGGTAATATATGTAATCTAATCGTTCTGTATGAAAATATGAAAAGTTCACTTGTATGCTTGTGTCTCACAAAGGAGGCGATATGAAAGCTTTTTATGCACATATGCCCCCTCTCTTTTATTTGCAAATACATTTTTTGTATTAACATAAAAAACAGCTTTGAAAATATGAAAAGGATGCAAGAATAGTGAAGCCTTTTTTCACTGGTGACTCATACGATACTCCCGAAGACCGGCGTCGGTCCTTAGGGGACCGGTTATCTCTCAATACCCGGTGGTATTTTGTGGTGCGGTGTGTAAGAGAAGTTTTCAGGTCCCGGGGCATTGCCGTCAGGGGCTTGTACGACAGAAAAGCCTGGGCAGAATCCTCCTGCAGAATATTTAAATTGATTGAAGACTGCGGGGGACGTTTCCATCTGCGCGGACTGGACAACCTGCGTTCCCGTCAGGGGCCGGTAGTTTTTATCGGTAACCATATGAGCACCCTCGAGACATTTGTGTTTCCCTGCATTATCGCACCATTCATGGAGGTGACTTTTGTGGTCAAGGAAAGCCTCGTCAGGCACCCTCTATTCGGGCCTGTGATGCGCAGCCGGAACCCCATTGTTGTAAAGAGAGAGAATCCACGGGATGATTTTCAAACGGTTATGAGGATGGGGAAGGAATTCCTGGACGGCGGGACTTCCGTCATCGTCTTCCCGCAGAGTACGCGGACTCCGGAATTTGTTCCGGAGGAATTCAATTCTATCGGTGTCAAGCTTGCCAGGTCCGCCCGTGTGCCTGTGTTGCCTGTTGCTGTGAAGACGGATTTTTGGGAGAACGGCAAATACCTTAAGGATGTAGGGCCGATAAGCCGAGGCAAACCCATTCATATGGTTTTCGGCGAGCCCTTTACTATCCACGGGAGCGGCAAATACGAGCACAGACGTATTATCGAATTCATTACCCATAATCTCCGGCAATGGGGGGCATACGGGCGATAGGACGAGCGTTCATGTCTTACTTATTTATCCCAGGGAGGCAAGGCGTGACATTTACCAAAAGTTTTCCCGGCTAATGAAACCCTGAAGACCATCAGGCAGAGCACCGGATCTAAAAAACAGCCGTTTGAGATGAAGGTAAGCTATCCTGACTAATCCATATTATAGTCACCCCCCTGTATCACTTTTTCTGCTGTCTCTCTATCCTCTTTCCTCACCAGAATTTTTATCTCGCCTATTTTGCCGACATTAACAGGATAGGGGCTCACCTTTGATGAGCGGAGAACCACAGGCATTCCACCGCTTTCGAGAAGGTCTTTCACCATCTCTGCCTCAAGAGGGTCATAAGTGACAAGGACTTCAACCCATTCATTGCTCATTCAAAAGTATACTTCAGGCATAAGCCGTCTATCAATACCATAGCAATCCCGCCGGTTGCATAAAATATTTTCAATATGAGGCAGACGCGATAAAAAAACCTGCCATCGACACCTCACGCCGGGGATAGAGTATTTGAGCTCATTCTCGGTCCCGAAAGCATTCGGGACCTCTCTATGAGTCGTAGACCGAGGGTTTTGCCTCTTTATTATCAGAGTTTTTGACTATCGGCAAAAGAATCCGATCAAATACTCTATCCCCGATCTGTTATCTCCTGTTTTATGAATTATGTGGATGTGCGCCGGCAGTGAAAGAGAACTTTACTTGGGCGGCTTTTTCATAGATAATTAATAGATTCCGTTTATTCTTGATTAAGGAGTGAAAATCTTATGGCGAATGAAGACCTCTCACAGCTAAAGATCGACAAGACCAGAGAAGTGTATAGTCCCCGGAAGCGCCGCAGGACGGCCTACCGGATAGCCGGCATATGTCTCCTCGTATTCCTGGGGATACTCTACATGAAAGGGGTGTTTACCCCTGCGGTTGAGGTTGAAGCGGCAAATGTTACCATGGTCTATCCGTCCCAGACCTTTACGCTCCTGAACGCCAGCGGTTATGTGGTGGCACAGCGCAAAGCTGCTGTTGCTTCCAAAGTGACCGGCCGTCTCGTATCTCTCTCAGTCGAGGAGGGGAGCAGGGTGAAGGCGGGACAGGTGATCGCCCGGCTTGAAAGCGATGATGTAAATGCAGCGCTGGATCAGGCGGAAGCCAATCTGAATGCCGCCCGGCATAATCTCGAACAGGCAAAGGCTGAACTTGATGACGCTGAGGTTTCTTTTAGCCGCAATAAAGAATTAATCGGGCAGGGCTTTGTGTCGCGGGCCGAGTATGACGCCTCGGAGGCGAGGTATAAGAAAGCGGCTGCGGCGGTTGCAGCGGCTGAAGCTGCGATAAAGGCCGGCAGGGCTGCGCTGCAGAGTGCAAACGTCGCTGTCGAATATACCGTGATACGGGCGCCGTTTGACGCCGTTGTCCTGACAAAAAATGCCGACATCGGCGATATAGTAACTCCCATAGGCGCCGCTGCCGATGCTAAAGCCGCTGTTGTGACCATTGCAGACATGGAATCCCTTCAGGTCGAAGTAGACGTATCGGAATCCAACCTGCAAATGGTTAAAAGAGGGCAGCCGTGCGAAATACTGCTTGATGCCTTGCCCGAGGACCGGTTCCGCGGCGAGGTCCATATGATTGTGCCTACTGCAGACCGCACTAAAGCAACGGTCATGGTAAAAGTCCGTTTCCTGGACAGAGACAGCCGGGTACTGCCCGAGATGAGCGCAAAAGTGGCTTTCCTGTCCCGGGAGGTGAGTAAAGACGAACAAAAACCCCGCACAGCTCTCAGTCCGGCAGCGGTAGTCACCCGTAACGGCAAGAAGTTCGTCTTCCTCATCGGTGATAAAAGGGTGACCGAGACACAGGTAACCCTGGGAGAACAGCTCGGCGACATGGTTGAAGTATTAAGCGGGGTGAAGGCCGGCGACAGAATAGTGCTCAGACCGATGAACAGGATGAGAAACGGTTTGAGGATAAAGGTTGCGGAGAAGTAATGAGCAGCAGGCCTCTGATTGTCCGGATAAGAAACCTGTTCAAGTCATACCGCCGCGGGAGCCAGATGCTTCCTGTATTGAACGACATATCCCTGGATATCGAAGAAGCAGAATTTATGGCGCTAATGGGGCCGTCGGGGTCGGGTAAGACCACCCTGTTGAATCTGATTGCGGGCATTGACAGGGCGGACAGCGGTACTATAACGGTAGGAGGTTTGGATATCACGACGCTTTCTGAAACGGAACTTGCCGGGTGGCGTGCGAATCACGTGGGCTTTATCTTTCAGTTTTATAACCTGATTCCCGTCCTTACCGCTTTTGAAAATGTCGAGCTGCCGCTTCTGCTCTCCGGTTTGTCAAAGAAAGAAAGGATATCTCATGTAGAAACAGCCCTGCGAATGGTGAACCTATCGGACCGGATGGACCATTATCCGGGACAACTCTCCGGCGGGCAGCAGCAGCGCGTTGCCATAGCACGCGCCGTTGTTACCGATCCGACAATACTGGTGGCAGATGAACCCACAGGAGACCTCGACCGTGTTTCTGCGGAAGATATACTCGAACTCATGGAGCGTCTTGTCCATGAACTCGGCAAAACTGTCATAATGGTAACGCACGACCCGCGAGCTGCGAACAAGGCCCATGTCATCAGTCATCTCGACAAAGGTGTTTTGAATGCACGTCCTCAAGCTGATTTTTAAGAATGCGTTCCGCCACAAGCTGCGGACTTTCCTTACGGTCCTCGGCGTCACCATTGCGATACTTGCCTTCGGTCTTCTCCGGACCGTCATAAGTGCCTGGTACGCAGGTGTGGAGGCGTCTTCTGCAAGCCGTCTTGTAACAAGAAATGCGGTCTCTCTGATCTTCCCTCTTCCTCTCTCTTACAGGGAAAAGATAAGACAGATCGAAGGGGTTAAGGGTGTCTCTTACGGCACGTGGTTCGGCGGCATTTATATCGACGAAAAAAATTTCTTCGCCAATTATGCCATGGAGCCTAAAACATACCTTGAAATGTATCCAGAGATAATTATTCCGCCTGACCATATGGCAGCTTTTCTCCGGGACCGGAAAGGCGCAGTCGCCGGCCGAAAGCTTGTCGAAAGGTTCGGCTGGAAGATCGGAGACATCATTACATTGAAAGGTACGATTTTCCCGGGCAACTGGGACTTTGTTCTGCGGGGGATATACAGGGGAAGGGATAACACAGTGGATGAGACCGCATTTTTTTTCCAGTGGGATTATCTCAATGAGACATTGAAAAAAGCGGGACGTTCATGGACCGGCCAGGTCGGATGGTATCTGATTGTGATAAGAGACCCGGGTATTGCGGCAGATGTATCTCTCAGGATCGATAAGACTTTCAAAAACTCTCTCGCAGAAACGCTGACAGAAACAGAAAAGGCGTTTCAATTAAGCTTCATCGCGATGTCTGAAGCGATTGTGATTGCAATTCAGCTTGTTTCTTTCGTGATCATTTTTATCATAATGGCAGTGGTCGCGAATACCATGGCAATGACGGCACGCGAGCGCATCGGCGAGTATGCTGTTTTCAAAACTCTCGGATTCGGCGGCCTCCACATTTCAGGGCTGATCTTCGGCGAATCCATGGTTATAACTATGACAGGAGGTGTGCTTGGTATATTGCTCACATTTCCCGCCGCTAAAATTTTCAGTGAAACGCTCAGCGCCTATTTCCCCGTGTTCAATGTCGCAACCGAGACCATCTATATGGATATTGCAGCTTCTTTTCTGGTGGCGTCGATCGCCGGTATTTTCCCGGCCTGGCGGGCCGTAAACATACGGATAGCGGACGGCCTGAGGAGGATAGGATGAGGGATGAAAAGGGAAAGGCAGTGAGGGATATTCTGAAGTGAAGATTCCGTTTTCCTACAGCTTCCGCAATCTCTGGACGCGCAGGCTTACTACTATGTTGACGGTCTCCGGCATGGCATTGGTGGTTTTCGTTTTCGCAGCCGTCCTGATGCTGGCCGAGGGGCTGCAGAAGACCCTGGTTGAAACCGGCTCTTACGACAATGTAGTCGTAATACGCAAGGCAGCGGTTTCCGAAGTGCAGAGCGGTGTTGATCGTCTTCAGGCCTCGATCGTAGAGACCCGGCCTGAAATTGCGACGGGATCGGATGGCAGGCCGATGGTGGCGAAAGAATTGGTCGTGCTTATCTCCCTCCCTAAACGCGGCACTGACAAGCCCTCCAACGTTGTCATAAGGGGCATAGGGGAAAGCTCAATGCTGCTGCGGTCCCGGGTCAGGCTATCGCAGGGCCGTATGCCGCGCCGCGGCTCTTCAGAAATAATCGCAGGGCAGAGCATTGCCGAGAGGTTCAAGGGAGGAGGTATCGGAGAAACGCTTCGTTTCGGCATGCGGGACTGGACTGTTGTGGGAATATTCGATGCAGGCAATACCGGCTTCAGCTCGGAGATATGGGGAGATGCAGATCAGCTTATGCAGGCCTTCAGGCGGCCTGTCTATTCATCGGTCATTTTCAAACTGCGGAATTCTTCGGAATTCGAAGAGGCGATGTCGCGGATAGAGAACGACCCGAGGCTGACTCTTGAGGCAATGCGCGAAACAAGGTATTATGAAAAGCAGTCCGAGATGATGGCGAAATTCCTGCGCATCCTCGGCATGACCCTCACAATAATCTTCTCGCTCGGTGCCGTTATCGGAGCCATGATTACCATGTATGCCGCCGTCGCAAACAGGACAGGCGAGATCGGCACGCTGCGGGCCCTGGGCTTCCAGCGCAGAAGCATCCTTGCATCATTTATAATGGAATCGCTTCTCCTCGGTTTTATCGGGGGCTTCATGGGGTTGTCCTTCGCGTCTTTTTTACAGCTTTACACGATATCGACGATGAACTTCCAGACTTTTTCAGAGCTTGCCTTTACCTTCTCATTGACTTTTGAGATTGTCTCCGAAGCAATGGCATTTTCACTGCTAATGGGCTTTATCGGCGGTGTGCTTCCCGCAGTCAGGGCCTCCCGCATGAATATAGTGGAAGCCCTCAGAGCGAGTTGATACCATCTGCTAATCGGTATGGTCGGTTATTACCCGGCCCGGACAGATGAAAGATATCCCTCTCGACGTGCCGATCATCACCGCTTCGATAATCGGCTGGTTAACCTTTTTCCCGGAGCTCCGCTTTACCAGGAAATTTGCGCCCGGGCCTCCTCTCTTGTCATATTCCCTGAGGTAATAATAAGTGGATTCCAGGGGCTTGAGCGTTACCGGTTTTTTAACATAACTGTCTATCATTTTGCCGCTCGTATCATAATAATCAGCTTTTAATATCGTTATGGAATTTTTAGGGTCGGTATTCCGTACGCTCAGCATGGCAGCCAGCTCATACGGCACTGCTTTTGGCCCGGAATATATATTGGAATAAATTGACACATAAACAGTCTCGCCGGATGATAGCTCTGCACCGGGGCCAGCTATGGCATATGCCGGCAGCAGGAATACGGAGAGCAACGTTGCTTTTACTAATATCCGCTGAAGGTGAAGCTTTGCCATGTACATTAGATTATACATGTTATATATTCCCCGACGGACAGATATCATACAGGACGCATTCGCTGTGCAAGGGCTTCTTTGCCCGGCAGATTTGTCTCCCGTGGAAAATGAGGAGGTGTGAGATATTCCCCCATTCTTCCTTCGGCGTCAATACCGTCAGGTCCTGCTCTATCTTCACGGGGTCTTCGCTCTTCGTGAGCCCGAGTCTGTTGGAGAGTCTTTTTACGTGGGTGTCGACAGCGATCCCCTCGTTTATTCCAAAGGCATTGGAAAGTATTATGTTGGCGGTTTTCCGCGCCACTCCCGGAAGTCTTGTGAGTTCTTCCATTGTTCCCGGAACTTTTGAATTGAACTCTTCAACGACGATCCTTGCCGCTGCCTGAATATTTTTCGCCTTGGTCTTGTAGAAGTTCACTGAGCTTACATCCTTCTGCAGTTTATCAAGCTGAGCATCCGCATAATCTTTAACGGTCTTGTATTTCTTAAAAAGACCTTCGGTTACCCTGTTGACAAGCACATCGGTCGCCTGCGCTGAAAGGACAGTAGCAACGAGAAGCTGGAAAGGCTCTGAAAAATTGAGCGCCGTTTTAGGCTCAGGGTATTCCCTTTTCAGCCGCTTAAGGATTTCAGCTGTCTTTTCTTTAAGATTCATTGCCCTCTGATAAAATAATCCATGAGCTTGTGCCCCTCTTCAAATACAATTATATTATCTCTGCCGGTGATCGACTCATCGAAGACGGCACCCTCATTATTTCTCTTCATCCGGCTGTCGAATATGACAAAGGGCACAGGCTCTTCCGAATGGGTCTTAAGTTCTATAGGCGTCGCGTGGTCGGGCAGCAGAAGTATCCTGTATTCACCGAAAGACTCGATCCCTTCAAGGACGGCGCCGACAACAAGGGCATCAAAGTCTTCCAACGCCTTTATTTTATCCTTAAAATTTCCTGAATGGCCTGCTTCGTCGGGTGCCTCAACGTGGATATAGGCGATATCGACTCTTTCAAGGGCTTTAAGCGCTGCTTCAGCTTTCCCCGCATAATTGGTATCCAGATATCCTGTAATGCCCGGCACATCAAGGATTTCAAATCCGGCATTTATACCGATCCCTTTCATGAGGTCTACCGCTGATACGAGGGCGCCCTCAAGAGAATATTTTTCCCTGAAAGTCGGCAGGGCAAGCTTTCTGCCCTGTCCCCAGAGCCATATGCTGTTGGCGGGTTTTTGTCCCCTGTTGATTCTTTCCCTGTTGACGGGGTGATTTTCAAGAAGTCCTGCAGACTGGAGCATCAGTCCCCTTAATATATCTTCTCCGTCTCCCACAGGCAGGTAATCCGCTATCTCTTTTCCGGTAATATCATGAGGCGGGGTGCATTCCATATTCAAGGCCCCGTCAGACCATACCATTATGTGCCTGTAACTTACTCCCGGATAAAAAACGATCTGTTCCGAACCCATCTCCCCGTTTAACTCTTCGACGAGAGACCTGGCTTCCTCGGATGAGATGTGGCCGCTGCTGTAATCGTCCATAACAGCCTTTGTCTTGTCTTTGTTGTATTTCAGGGTCACCAGGTTGCATCTGTAAGCAACATCGCCTTCTTTGAGCCGGATCCCCATGCTCGCTGCTTCGAGAGGGGCCCTTCCCGAATAAAACTCTCCGGGGCTATACCCGAGGATGTTCAGATTTGCGATGTCCGAGCCGGGATGGAAACCCGGCGGCACAGTTCTGATCCTGCCTATAATTCCTTCGCGTGCAAGCCTGTCCATGTTCGGTATTGAGGCTACCTGCAAGGGTGTCTTGCCGGAGAGTTCTTTGACCGGCCTGTCTGCCATGCCGTCACCGATGATCACAATATATTTCATATAACACCTTCTATCGCCTTTTCGACGGCTGATACGTCAGCCTTTACCTTCAGAGGTTCCTCTGAAACCTTAAAGACCGTGTCAGGGTCTTTAAGGCCGTTTCCTGTAAGGGTGCAGACAACAGCTGTTCCGGGCCTGAAGTAGTTCTCCTTATATAATTTGATTACTCCCGCCAGAGAGGCTGCTGAAGCCGGCTCACAGAAGATGCCCTCGGCAGAAGCAATAAGTTTATATGCATTCAATATCTCGTCATCGGTAACCGCATCGATCCTTCCGCCCGATTCGTCACGCGCTGCAACAGCGCCCTTCCAGCTTGCCGGGTTCCCGATCCTGATGGCTGTTGCGACGGTCTCAGGTTTTTCGACCGGCCTGCCGAGCACGATCGGCGCTGCGCCTGCAGCCTGAAACCCAAGCATTACGGGAAGTGAAGACGTCCTCTTATTGTCGCGATATGTTTTGTAGCCTTTCCAGCACGCAGTTATGTTGCCCGCGTTTCCGACCGGAAGGGCATGGTAGCCGGGCGCGCAGCCGAGCTGGTCGCAGATCTCGAATGCAGCGGATTTCTGGCCTTCGAGCCTGTAAGGGTTGATGGAATTCACCAGGGTTATCGAATATTTCCTGACGAGCGCCTTGACTATGCTTAATGCCTCGTCGAAGTTCCCCTCTACCTGGAGGACGTGTGCACCGTGCACAAGGGCCTGCGCGAGTTTGCCGAGCGCGATTTTGCCCTCGGGTATCAGTACGATAGCCCTGATGCCGGCCCTTGCGGCATAGGCGGCAGCAGATGCTGACGTGTTGCCCGTGGATGCGCATATTACCGCCTTTGCCCCTTCCTCCATAGCCTTTGAGAGCGCCAGGGTCATCCCCCTGTCCTTGAAAGATCCGGTCGGATTTGCCCCGTCGAACTTAAAATATAGCTCGATGTCGAGGCCGATTTTCTTCTTCAGATTCCGGCTCCTGATGAAAGGGGTATTCCCCTCATTGAGGGTTATGACGGGCGTCTTTTCCGTGACGGGCAGCAGATCCCGATATTTGTCAATGATTCCTTTCCAAACCGCTCCCGTACTGCTCATCTTACCTGTCGGCATATAGTCTCCATAGTATAAAAATCAGTAATGCACAGCGTAACCCGTCATTCCGGATTGTCCTGAATCTTTTTTATAACAACCCCCTCAATCTCCCTTTATTATGGGGGAATATGAAGGATTCCCGAGATGGAATGACACGAGAGTGTTTATGAATTATATATTTTTCTACCTACTACCTGCTATTCTACGACGTCTCCTTCAATCAGTTCCACCTGAACCCCCTGCTCCCTGAGAGCTTGTATACCCTGGTCCAGGTTTTCTTCGGAGCCCTCAAATTCAAGCACCATCTCGCCTACGGTTTCCGTGACCCTTGCCCGCCTGATGTTCGGAATGACGTCATATTTCTTGGCCATGGTGAAGATAACGGGCTCCTTGATAAGCTGCTGGGGAAAGGTCAACTTGACCCTCTTCTTCATTACACCCTCCTNNTGCCTTATCCTCCTGCAATTGCAGGAACGATTGATACCTCATCTCCGTCTTTTATCTCCGTCTCTTCGTTCCTGAGAAATCTTATATCTTCGTCATTCAGGTAGATATTGATAAACCTTCTCACCTTCCCGCCTTCCGATATCCTTTCGCCGATTCCCGGGAACTGTTTATCGAGGTTATTAATGAGACTCATTACTGTTCCGGCCTCTGTTTCGACTTCGTCCTGCCCATTCGTAAGCTTCTGGAGGGGGGTCGGGATCCTGACTTTTACCGCCATATCTCAGCCTCCTTTTATTTTATATAGGGCCTCTTCAAAAGACGCGAGGCTCGGCTTTATGTAATGCGGAGAGACAGTATGTCCGGTCAACGCCTCCTGGGTCTTCAACCCGTTGCCGGTGACACATATAACTGTGGTCTCGTCTCTCCCGATCTTTCCGGATTCGATAAGCTTTCTGGCAACCGCAAGCGTTACTCCGCCTGCTGTTTCCGCAAAAACACCCTCGGTTCTTGCGAGCAGTTTCATGGCATCGATAATCTCCGGGTCGGACGCGTCGTCTCCCGCGCCTCCTGCCTCGGCAACTACCTGTGTTGCATAGTAACCGTCAGCCGGGTTTCCGATGGCAAGGGATTTTGCGATAGTATCCGGCTTTACAGGCCTGATTACGTCCATCCCCTGCTTTATCGCCGTCGTAATAGGTGAACATCCCGTGGCCTGGGCGGCAAATACCCTTGTATGGAGTTCCTTCAATAAGCCGATCTGTTTGAATTCCTTGAAGCTCTTCCATATCTTTGTCAGCAGAGAACCGCTCGCACACGGTATTACGATATTGTCGGGAGCTTTCCATCCGAGTTGTTCGATAATCTCAAAGCCGTGTGTCTTCGACCCCTCCGCATAAAACGGCCGTATGTTGATATTCACGAATGCCCAGTGGTATTTGTTGGCTATCTCGCTACAGAGCCTGTTTACTTCATCATAGTTGCCGTCGACTGCTATGAGATTAGGTTCATAGACAAGCGAGGCCAGAATCTTGCTTGCCTCGAGAGATGCAGGGATGAAGATAAACCTCTTGAATCCCGCCTTTGCGCCGTGCGCGGAGACGGAATGGGCGAGGTTCCCGGTTGAAGCGCATGCGACGGTGTCGAACCCGAATTCCTTTGCCTTGGTAAGGGCGACTGCAACTACCCTGTCCTTGAACGAAAGAGTAGGGTGGGCGACTGTATCGTCCTTGATATAGAGCTCTTTCACCCCCAGTTCCCTTGCAAGGTTATATGCCTTTAAAAGAGGAGTAAACCCTGAATTCAACCCCACCTGCGGCTCACCGTCGACCGGAAGGAGCTCCCTGTATCTCCACAGGTTCTTCTCCCGCTTCTCGATAGCCCTACGAGTCAGGACCTTCTTAATGTTTTTATAATCATAAACAGCTTCGAGCGGTCCGAAGCAGAATTCACAGACATAGACGGGGGCAACGGGATACTCCCTGCTGCATTCCCTGCATTTGAGTCCTTTTACATAGCCCAAAGTTGCACCCTTTTGTCCATTCTCACTTGCAATAACTACTTGACGCTGCACCGATACTATAAGTTGTAGATAATCATTTTACTCCAAAACGGACAATATTTAAAGAGAGCGGCGGGTTTATGTAACTATTTCAACCTCTTTGACCATGCCCTCTTTTATTGTGAACGCTTTTATGAGCGGGCTTTCATGTATGAGGCTTACGATCAAATAATATGCGTCATCGTAAAAAGCAAGCGACACATCCTTTTGTGACGGACAGGCGTCGGCATGCGGATGAGAATGGTAAACGGCGGTCATCTCAAGCCCTTCTTCCCTCATCTCTTTCATGACGGCAAACTGTTCCTTCGGGTCCATGAAATAACTGACACCCGACTTCTCGATATTGGTCATCCTGTAGATTTTTTGGACGACGTTGTTTTTCCCTGCAAGGATACCGCATGCCTCACAGGGATAAACTTCGCGGCAGTGGGTGACGATTTCGGCGAGGAGTTGCCGGGAGATGGATAAAGTAGTCATTTGTACCGTTGTTCCGACCTGTCCGGAATCATTCCCTTGAGTCAGCTGTAATCTATCAGTTCGGTGATCGTGGGGTGGTCGCTGCAGATCGGGCAGTCCGGGTTTTTAGGCACCTTTACTTTCCTGAAAGACGGCTTCATGGCATCGTAGATAAGAAGCTCCCCTTTCAAAACCGAGCCCCTGCCGATGATCAGCTTTAATATCTCCGCAGCCTGCAGGGTGCCGATGACTCCGGGGATGACGCCAAGGAGGCCGACTCCCTGGGGTGAGGGCAGAATGCCGGGCGGCGGAGGTTCTTCAAAGAGACACCTATAGCAAGGGCCTTCATGGGGAATGACTGCCGTCAACTGGCCCTCGAATTTGAATATGGCTCCGGTTACAAGCGGTTTTTTTGCCAGTACGCAGGCGTCATTCACCAGGAACCTCGTTGCATAATTGTCGCTGCAATCGGCTACTATGTCGTAGTCTTTTATCAGATCAAGGATATTGTGCTTCGTCAGTCTCTCTTTTATGGGGATAATGTGAACATCGGGGTTCAGCGACTCAAATGTAATTTTTGCAGACTCGACCTTTGGCATGCCGAGTGTCCCGGTGCAATGCGCTATCTGCCGCTGGAGATTGCTGAGATCGACCACGTCGTCGTCGACCATGGCAATAGTTCCGACCCCTGCTGCCGAAAGATAATACCCCACAGGTGAGCCGAGACCTCCGGCGCCCACAATGAGAACTCTGGACTTCAACAGCTTCATCTGCCCCTGCTCTCCGACCTCGGGCAGGATGATATGTCTGCTGTAACGCTGGAGCTGGTCCTTCGTGAACTTCATGGCCGCTTTTACTTAACTTTCCTGCCTTCCTTCAACCCTGATAAATACTGTTTTGTCCATAACAACCGGCAGCCGGTCGATTTCGACGATTGCTTTTCGCACATCCTTTTCTTTTGCCTCATGCGAGAGGACCACGAGAGGAACTGCCTCGCCGACCTTTCTGCCCTTTTGTATGACCGAGGCTATACTGATATTGTAATTGCCGAGTATCCCCGATATCTTCGAAAGGACGCCGGGTTTGTCGAGTGCGGAAAACCTGAAATAATACATCGACACTATGTCGTCTATTTTTTTGATCCCTGCTCCGCTCGAGATCTTTGTCGGGATCGGTACCCGCCCCACAGCGTTCATCCTGATGTTCCTTGCGATATCAGCGATATCTCCCACCACTGCGCTCCCTGTGGGTACGGAACCCGCTCCCCTTCCATAATACAGGGTAGATCCGGCGGCGTCTCCGTCAACATAGACAGCATTGAAGGGTCCGTCCACTTTTGCTATCAGATAGTCCTTCGGGAGCATTGTCGGATGCACCCTGAGTTCGATTTTGCCGTCTGACTCTTTTGTGATGGCAAGGAGTTTCAGTTTATAACCAAGCTCGGATGCAAAAGCGATATCCAGGGAAGATATCCGTGATATTCCTTCCACATGCACCTGATTGAATGAAAGCGGGATGCCGTAGGCAAGGGTGGCGAGGATCGTCAGTTTATGCGCGGAATCGATCCCTTCTATGTCAAGAGTAGGGTCGGCTTCGGCATAGCCCAGTTTCTGGGCCTCCTTTAAGGCGTCCGCAAATTCGACGTCCTCATAGGTCATCTTCGTAAGGATATAATTGCACGTTCCGTTGATTATCCCGTACACGGCCTTTATCCTGTTGGCAACAAGGCTCTCCCTCATGACCTTAATGATAGGAATGGCTCCTGCTACCGCTGCTTCGAAACCTACCTCGACGCCGACCCTGGCCGCCGCATCGAAAATATCAGTCCCTTCCGTGGCCAAAAGGGCTTTATTTGCCGTTACCACATGTTTGCCGTTCATGATCGCCTTCAGTATGAAATCCTTTGCAGGTCTGATGCCTCCCATGAGTTCTACCACTATATGGATATCAGGGTCGTTGAGCACCAGATTTGCATCGGTAGTCAGTACCCCTTTCGGAATCTTTATCCCCCTGTCCCGTTTGATATCAAGGTCGGCAATCCTTTTCAGATTTATCTTAAAACCGAGCCTCTCTTCCAGGATATCCCTGTTTTCAAGCAGGATCTTCGCGGTCCCGCTGCCCACTGTACCGAACCCGAGTATTCCGACGTTGATCATTTCTGTAACACCTTTCTCATTTCAAAAATTCTAAATTCCGAAATCCTAAATCCCGAACAAATCGAAATTCCAAAATACTGAAACTATTTTGTTCAGAGTTTAGAATTCAGGCATTAGTTCTTTAGTTATTATACATCTTCTCTGCATTCATTGAACTCCTGACCAGGGGGGCTGAAGCAACATATTTAAACCCCATGGATAGTGCCGTAAGACGAAGCCTTTCAAATACGCCGGGTTTAACATACTCAACAACAGGAAGGTTTGATCTCGAAGGTCTGAGGTACTGGCCTATGGTAATGAAATCGCAACCGACGTTTCTCAGGTCCCTCAACGCAGTGACAACCTCGGCCGGGCTCTCTCCGAGGCCGAGCATGAGTCCCGACTTCGTGTATATCTCCGGAGCTGTTTGCCGGGCATATTCCAGGATAGACAGTGAACGTCTGTATTCCGCGTGCGGCCTGACAACAGTGTAAAGTCTCGATACGGTCTCAATATTGTGATTAAAGACGTCGGGCCTTGAACCAATGACCGTGTTGAGGCTGTCGAGACGTCCTTTGAAATCAGGCGTAAGCACCTCGATCCTGACTCCCGGTACATATTTTCTGACGGTGGAGACAGTTGTTGCAAAATGTCCAGCGCCTCCGTCATAAAGGTCGTCCCTCGTTACAGAAGTGATTACAACATATCGCAGTCCCATCTCTTTTGCAGCCATTGCGATCTTCTCCGGTTCCTCCCGGTCCAATGGCTCGGGCGGTGCGGAATCCACGGAGCAGAAAGCGCAGTTCCTGGTACATTTTGAGCCGAGTATCATGAAGGTGGCGGTCGGTCTCGAGAAGCATTCTCCCATATTCGGACATCTTGCCTCTTCGCAGACAGTACTGAGTCCATAACTTCTCAGTATTTTTTTTGTGCTGTGAAGGCCCCAGAAGTTTTTGACCCTTATCCATTCCGGCAATCGCATAATGGTCATTAAAAATAAAAGAATTACCGAACTTTGTCAAATATGGAAGATTCCGGGCTGTAAGGCGCCTGCAGAGAATCCGGATGGATTATCCTTGAATTGGACGCCGGGACAGAGTATTTGAGCTCATTCTCCTTTTCTATGAATAATCCGGGACAAAGGCGGCAATTTTGTCTTGTTAAAATCTTTTTTAAGGTGTTATTCTTTTCCATATGGAGAAATTGACGTGATACATCTGAAACTGAAGAGAAAGCTGCCTTACAGGCCGACCGAGAGGATGAATGTCGTAAGCTACCCGATAAGGGACATCGTGATGGAAGCCAAGCGTGAGGAGGCAAAGGGCAGGAAGATGATCTATCTCAACATCGGAGATCCGCCCCAGTACGGCTTCAAGCCGTTCCCCGTGATAGCCGAGCGGGTGAAAAGCGTGCTCGATGAAAACTTCAAGGGATATGCGCCTTCCGAAGGAGACGAGCAGCTCAGAAAGACCGTGGCGAAGATCGAGAAGTGCAGGCCCGAGGACGTATTTGTAGTCGCAGGTCTTACAGAGGGCATAGACTTCTTCTTCCATTCGTTTATAGGGTTCGGGGAAAAGGTGCTCCTTCCCAACCCCGTATATCCGCTTTATCTCAGCAAGGCGAAGCAGTTCGAGGGCGACAGCGTTTTCTACAGGCATGATGCCGACGGCCAGATTGACGTAAAAAACCTGTCCAGAAAAATCGAGGGAGCAAAGGCCATGGTTATAATAAATCCGAATAACCCTTTGGGCGCTGTCTATTCGGAGCAGAACCTTGCAGAAGTCGTTCATCTCTGCTCAGAATACGACGTCCCAATATTTTATGACGGGTCCTACGATCAACTCACGCTCCAGGGCAAACAGGTGGACTTCAGAAAAATAGCGCAAAAAAGGGTCCCTTTTATTTACGGGAGCTCGCTTTCCAAGGACTTCAATTACCCCGGAGCGCGGATTGGCTGGGTAGCGTTCCACGGAGACAAGTGGGAGGAGGTCAAGAATGCCTTCTTTCTCTTATGCAACCAGCGCCTTTCCGTGAACTGGGAATATCAGAAGGCAGCAGCAGCAGCGATAGCAGACCCCTCATATCCGGCGTATATCGCAGACATAAAAAAGAAGCTCATGGAAAGGAGGGAAGCGTTTGTGAAGATTGCCGGAAAGCTTCCGCTCTCGTTCCCGGTTCCGAACGGGGCGTTCTACGCGTTCATAAAGATAGAAACGCGGAAATGGAAAAAGGACCTTGCGTTCGTGCAAGCTGCGCTCAAGGAAGGGGTCGTCTTCGTCCCCGGCTCAGGGTTCGGAAGGCAGGAGGACGGAGTATATTTCAGGACCACGTTCCTGCCCGAGCCTCATATAATAGAAGAGGCATTCGGCAATATCAAACGGATATTGTGAGATTATTCGGCACTCTCCCGGGGTTTGCCTTCTTTCTCCTTTGCTTCATCCCATAACTTGTCCATCTCTTCAAGGGTCATATCGGATAATTTCCTGTCATGTTCCGCAGCCTTCATTTCGATATAGCGGAATCTGCGGATGAATTTGCTGATGGTTTTCCGGTGGGCGTCTTCCGGGTTGACTTTCATAAATCTTGAAAGGTTCACCAGCATGAAGATTATGTCTCCAAGCTCGTCTTCCATCTCTTTCCTGTTGCCGGACTTCAGGGCCGCTTTCAGTTCATTCATCTCCTCATCGACCTTTGCCAGGACGTCCTCGACCTTTTTCCAGTCGAAGCCGACCTGTGCCGCCCTTTTCTGGAGCCTGTGGGCACGGAGCAGGGAAGACATGGCTTTCGGTACCCCCTCGAGGATGGATTCCCGCAGTTTGCCTTCCTGTTTTTTCAGCATTTCCCACTGTTGTACGACTTCCTCGGGGGTTCTGCACTCCGCATTCCCGAAGACATGGGGGTGACGCGCTGTCATCTTCCGGCCTATGCTTTCGATAACACCGGACATATCAAATTCAGCCCTTTCCTTTGCTATCTGGCACTGGAAAACTATCTGAAAGAGGAGGTCTCCAAGCTCTTCCTTTATTTTTTCCGGGTCGTTTTCTTCGATGGCCTCAAAGAGCTCATATGCCTCTTCGATGATGTAGGGCTTGAGAGAGGC
>DCVG01000023.1:19366-37446 GCA_002328665.1 Nitrospiraceae bacterium UBA2194 | reverse complement strand
TGAACCCTTCGATTCATTTCCCATTTCCTTTGAAGTAGATGTACGTCGTCATTACAACCAGAATTAAGGTTAACACAAATATTATTACGGGTGAAAGCTGGATATAAACTATCTTTTCGACATAATGGATGATGAAAGAGCCGGAATATGCAAGGGCCGGGTCGTGCCTCTGCCGTAACCAAAATTCAAGGTGTGTTAAGGGGCAGTACCATCCGAATATCTGCATAATGACCGCGAAACCAAGGGCGGCGATATGCAGGATCTTTACTGACCTGACCTTTCTGCCTATGAATACGCCGGATATCAGGAAGACTATCCAGAGGAAGTGGACGAGAACGACGAAATCCGCTGCTACTTTGTAGGACATCAGACGATATCCAGGATAATCTCCCTCTCTTCCATGTCAACCCTGTTGAGTCGCACCGTCAGTTCCTTGCCTATGGCGAAAGAACGTCTGGTATGCCTTCCGGTAAGGCTCATGCGACGCTCGTCGAACTGGTAGAAATCGTCTGTCATATGAGATATATGGAGGAACCCCTCGACATAAAACTCCCTTAACCTGACTTTTACTCCGTAAGGAGTGACGTTTACCACCCTCGCATCGAACTCTTCGCCTGCTTTGTCTTTCATGAACCATGCCCTCATTGCGTCAATGACTTCAGTCTCCGCCTTCTCCGCAACCCGTTCCATTCGTGAAGATTGGAATGCAACATCCGGCAATATCGTATTGAGCGCCTCAATCCTTTTTTCCGGAAGGCGAGGCCGGTTCAGCGCCTCCCTCAAAATTCTGTGCACGACGAGGTCGGGGTAGCGTCTTATGGGAGAGGTGAAGTGTGTATAGCATTCCGATGCGAGTCCGAAATGCCCGACGTTTATGGCTGAATAGCGCGCCTGTTTAAGGCTGCGCAGTACCATATAATTTACGATCTCTTCTTCGGGCTTCCCCTTTATATCCCGGAGTATATTGTGGAAATCCCCGGGCCTCACCGGATGCCGTACCTTACGGATCGTTTTCATTACCCGTACAATATCTTCGAGCTTTAAAGGATCCGGCTCCTCATGTATCCTGTAAAGCGCCGGGATGCCGAGACCGCTGAGATGTTCGGCGACCGCTTCATTCGCGGCGATCATAAATTCCTCTACAATCATATGGGCATAGTTTCTTTCCGACCGCAGGACCGCTTCCGGCCTGCCCTGCATATCGAGCAGCACCTCCGGCTCCGGCAGGTCGAAATCGAGACTGCCCCGAAGAAGCCTTCTGTTTCTCAGGAGACTGCATAGCTCACCCATCAGTTCGAAATCCTGCAGGAGGTTCACATATTTCCCGCGCTCATGTCCGTCGTTGTCGACGAGGATCTTCTTTACGGAGGTATAGGTCATGCGTTCGTCGCTGACAATGACGCTCGGATAAAATTTCGATCCCGTCCTGTTGCCGTTCCTGTCAAAGTCCATCTCGACGGTAAAGGCGAGCCTTTCGACTCCGGGTTTCAGGCTGCACAGGTCTTCAGAAAGTTCCTTCGGAAGCATCGGGATGACCCTGTCTGGGAAATAGACACTCGTCCCCCTGCTCCTTGCCTCCTGATCGATCAACGAGTCCCAGCCTACATAAAAACCGACATCCGCGATATGCACATAAAGTGTGTAACCGTGTTTTGACACGTCTATCGAAACCGCGTCGTCGAAATCCTTTGCACGCTCTCCGTCGATAGTCACTGTGGAGAGATGCCTTAAATCTTTTCTCGTCTGCGTCCGTGTTCTCAACCCCTCGCCTTTCGGAGCAGAGATGAGGGCTGTCTCTTCATGGACGGACCTCGGGAACCTTCTCGGGAGATTGAACTCATCGATGATCGCCTCGACCTCAGCCTTCGGTTCGTCAGGCTCCCCCAAAATCTTTACTACTTTGCCTGCTGCCGGTTTTCTGTCCGTCGGATAACTCAGTATTTCGACTATGACCATGTCCCCGTTTTTTGCTCCTCCCCTGTACTTTTGAGCTACCGGCAGGTCAAAATTAAGGTATTTATTTTTCGGCCTGACGTAGAACCCCGTCTTCGTTGTCTCGAACTTTCCGGCTATCTTCGTGTTGGCCCTTTCGAGCACCCGTATTATTCTCCCTTCGCGCCTCTGCCAGTTTTCGACCCGTATGAGGACCCTGTCGTTATTCATAGCGCCCATGGTCGCACGCGCAGGAATGAAGATATCGCGCTGTCCGGGCTTTTCCATTATGACGAAGCCGTAACCGTCTTTTTGCTGTTCGAAATAACCGTTCACGAGATCCATATCTTCGGCGGGACCATAGAGCTCTTTTCTAGTAAAGACAATGTCTCCGCTCCGGACCATGCCTCTGAGTGTCCTTTTGAGAACACGGGCTTCCTTATGATTCAACTGCAATAAAGTGACTATGTCCCTGAAGGGGAGGGGTTTTTTTGTCTTTTCTCTGAAAAATGTAAGTACCGTATCCCTGTCTGTCATGAAGCGCCTCCGGCTTCCGCCCTGTTGATTAGAGTAATATACCCTGGAATATCCGTCATATTCATAAATATCAGCAATTGATGTTATTATACATAAATTTGAAGTTTTCGCTTAGTCATGACCTTCGGTCGGCAGATCGGCCATTGTTGACAGTTGCAGCCGATTGTGATACTTTGAATATTACACATAATCATAATGTCGGATAAAGCATCCATCATAAAGGAAGCCCAGAAGTATATTGCCCGAGGCCAGATAGATAAAGCTATTGCTGAATGGGAAAAACTGATCAAAGAATACCCTGACGGCAATACATATAACACTATCGGAGACCTGTATCTTAAAAAGGGCAGCAAAACAGAGGCGATAGATTCATTCCATAAAGCCGCGGACTATTTCCGCGGGGAGGGGTTTTCTCTTAAAGCTCTGGCCCTCTATAAAAAGATATTGAATGTGGCTCCGGCTGATCCCGGGGCGCTCATCGCACTCGGCGAGCTGAATGAAGGCAAAGGGCTTGTTACAGACGCAATAAAATTTTACCTCGCAGCAGCAGACAGCCTCTCAAAAGAGGGTAAAAAAGAGCGGACGCTGGAGATGTACGAAAAGATAATTGCTCTTTCTCCCTCCAACATTCCTCTCAGAATCAAAGTCTCTGAGATTTACAATAAGGAAGGCTTTGTATCGGAGGCCGCAAAACAGTATATGTTCATCGCGAGGCTTCTTGGCGAGAAGGGCGAATCGGAAAGGGCCATGGAATTTTTCCGCAGGGTTCTTGAAGCAGAGCCTTTGAACAAGGAGGCGATTTTTGAGGTCAGCAGCCTCTATGAGAAGAAGGGCGACTTCGGGAAGGCCCTCGAACAACTGAAAGAGGCTGCGAACCTTTTTCCGCAGGATACGGACATCCTTATCAAGTGTGCGGAGCTTCAAATCGCAAATAAACTGTTTGACGGAGCCAGAGAGTATCTGACTGCGGTTGCTGAGATCGAACCTGCCAATATCAAGGCAAGAAGACTCCTCGGCGATATATATACCAGGGAAGGCGACCGTGGAAAAGCGTGGGCGGAATATCTTCCAATCCTTGACGGGATGCTTCTTGAAGAAAATTATGACGATGCGATAAGTATACTTAATTCTTTCAGGGACATCGATCCTGTTGAGACCGGGAGGAGGCTTGTGTCGCTTTATACCCAGCTCGGCGACTATCAGCAGGTAGTCCGGCAGTTGACTGCCCTCGGAGACGTTTTGATCGAGAAGGATAAGCCGAAGGAGGCCCTCAACTGCCTGAAGGAAGCCCATAAGATATCGCCTGACGACGAGATGCTCAAAAACAAGGTCATTGAGCTTGAACAGCAGATCGGGAAGGAGCATATCGTAACAGGCGCTGAAAAGACTTTCGAGGAAGCCCTCATAGATGCCGATATATACCTGAGGTACGGCCTTCATAAAAATGCGCGGGAACTCCTCGAGACGTACAAAGAGAAATTCCCGGATAATATCGATATCCATCTGAGAATTAAATCAGTGTACGCTGATACAGGCGACAGGGAGCGGGCGGTTACGGAATGCCTTGTCCTGAGCGATCTATACAGGAAGGCCGGCGACCATGAACAGAGCAGGCAGATGATCAGGGAGGCGCGTGAAATCAATCCTGAGGATGAAAGACTTGTTGATGTGACCGTAATCCCCGGCCATGAAGAAGATATCCCCGAGGTGCCGGCCGGGTCATTTGAAGGTCCGTCGGCTGAAGATTACAGTGAAGAGATTGCAGAGGCGGATTTTTACGCAAAGCAGGGGCTTATCGATGAGGCAAGAGAGATATTGGAGAGATTGCAGACACTCTTCCCCGAAAATACGGAGATTGCCGTGAAATTAAACTCGATCAGCCATGTCGTGGCAGAAGAAGTCCCGCTCGTCGAAGAAACACCGGTTGAGCCTCCTGCTGCTGAAGGCGAGGTTCTGGAAGCCGAGGAGATAGCTGAGCCGGCCCTCGACAGCGACGTTATGGATATATTCAATGAGTTTAAAAAAGGCCTCGAAAAAGAGCTTGCAGAAGAGGACTACGAAACGCATTATAACCTCGGTATAGCCTATAAGGAGATGAGCCTGATCGATGACGCCATAAAAGAATTCCAGACATCGAGAAAAAATCCCAAAAGGTTTATGCATTCCTCCAATATGCTCGGGGTATGTTACATGGAAAAAGGTCTTTATCCCCTTGCCATAGAGGTGCTGAAGGATGCCATCGAAAAGATGGAAGACAGGGACGAGTCCTACTGGGCAATGAAATACGACCTTGCCGAAGCGCATGGGAAAAACGGGAACCTTAAGGAGGCGGTCGATTATTTTACACAGGTTTACGGATGGAATTCAAAATTCCGGGCTGTATCTGATAAAATAGACCAGTTGAAAGCGGGCATCGTCGACTGCGCCGACCAGAAAAAGCCCAAGGAGAGAAAGGACAGGGTGTCGTACCTGTAGGCCGGCTGTGAGGCTGACAGGTGAACAGGATATCAGCAAGGCATGGATTATTTAGAATATTACGGGTTGAAAGAACACCCCTTTTCCAACGTGGTCGATGGAAGGTTTTACTATAACAACCCCCTGCATTCGGACTCCCTCATGAAACTTAAATATGCCGTTGATACAAAAAAAGGTCTTGCTGTCGTCATCGGCGACATAGGGACGGGAAAGACCACCCTTGCCAGGAGGTTCCTTGAAGAACTTGATGAGAGCGAATATGAGGCCGCTCTTCTCGTTGTAGTACATTCAAGCGTCAGTTCGGAATGGCTCTTCAGGAAATTTGCAATACAGCTTGGAGTCAAGGATATCAGGGATGACAAGGTAGAGCTTTTGACGCAGATATACAAGAGACTCTATGAACTGATGGAGGAAGACAAGAGGGCTGTTGTGATGGTCGACGAGGTGCAGATGCTGAATTCGAGAGAAATCATGGAGGAATTCAGGGGCCTTCTGAATATGGAGACCCCTGACGGAAAGATGATCAATCTGGTTTTTTTCGGGTTGCCCGATCTTGAAGAGGTGCTTTCACTGGATGAGCCGCTAAAACAGAGGGTGGCTGTGAAGATAAGGCTGAAGGCGTTCTCGGAAAACGATACAAAGGATTATGTGAGGCACAGACTGACTGTCGCGGGATGCGGCAGGGAAATATTTTCCGATGAGGCCATATCGCTGATTTACAAGTGCACAAAAGGGGTGCCGAGGCTCATTAATACGGTTTGTGACAATGCGCTCCTCGAAGGGTATCTGGCCAAAAAGAGCAGAATCGAGGACAGTACAGTGCAGACTGTTGCGGTCGACCTCGGGTTAAACGGCGGACTCAAATAATATTTCTCTGATCTTCAGAATCACCGCGTATTTCGAAAGCTCTATCCTGATTTTCGACGGATACCATATATCACCGGATTTGTCCGGCTGTTCATAATACATGATGAGTTCTCTCCCGTCGGACAGCGCCACGGATTGTTTAAAAGGGAGCATCGTTTTTCCGTTCATCCATAATTTTCTCATTGAATTGTCGAGAAGATAGTGGTCGGTTTTCTCCTCAACCTCGAAATTCTCCAAATCCCACCAGAAAAAACAGTCTCTCAGCCCGTAGGTGAGCAGAGCGCCCCTGCTCCTGTCCACTTCAGGAGCGCTCCTTACGATACCGTCTTCGGATGTGATCTGAAAGACCAGAAACCCGAATGAATAGACACGCATACTCATATCGCCGTTCTTCGATATATTCAGCACGCCCTCTCCCTTTACCTCTGTGTCGTCTCTTTCGAAGGTGACGGAAAAGGTCGTTTCGATTGACTTGATGTTGCGCCTGGATGAGAGGACATCCCGCACATCCACTCCCTCGTAATCAGGCAGTTCAATACGCTTCTTCGCGCACGCAAAGGAAAACACGATGATACTAAGCAAGCACAGCGTCGAGGCAGTCTTCCACATTTCTTACTCCTATGATTTCGATTCCAGGATCATATTTTATCTTTTCGGCGTTTCCGGCAGGTATTACGCCTTTCATGAACCCGATTTTCGCCGCTTCCTTTATCCGCGTCTCCGCCAGAGTGACGGCCCGTATTTCTCCTGACAGGCCGACTTCCCCAAACATAAAAGTTCTTGCATCGATCGGCACATCCCTCAGGGAGGAGGCAATTGTCGACAGAATGCCGAGGTCGACCGCAGGCTCAATCAGTTTGAGGCCGCCGACTACATTTACAAAAATATCCATTCCGCCGAGGTGAAGGCCCGCCTGTTTTTCGAGCACTGCGACGAGGAGATTCACCCTGTTGAAATCGACTCCCATGGTCGTCCGCCTCGGCATCCCGAAATTTGTCCGGGATACAAGGGACTGCAATTCGACCATCAAGGGCCGCGTGCCTTCGATGCTTGCCACGGCCGTAGAACCCGGGACGTTCAGCGGCTTTTCGAGGAGGAAAAGTTCGGACGGGTTTTCCACCTCCAAAAGCCCTGAATCGGACATCTCGAATATCCCTATTTCGTTCGTTGAACCAAAGCGGTTTTTGACGGTCCTCAGAATACGGTATGAATGTCCCCTGTCTCCTTCGAAATAGAGAACGGTATCGACAATATGCTCAAGCACCCTCGGACCTGCAATCGCGCCTTCTTTTGTAACATGCCCCACAAGGAAGACAGGGATGTCGGACCTCTTTGCGAAGAGCATCAGCTTGGCTGCGCATTCTCTGACCTGGCTGACAGAACCCGGTGCGGAGACAAGCTCTTCAGTATAGACGGTCTGTATCGAGTCCACAACGACAGCCTTTGGGGAAAGCTTAGATGCCGAACGTATTATCGCTTCGAGAGAGGTCTCTGCAAGCAGAATAATCTCTCCGGAATTTATAGACAGCCTCTCGGCCCTTATTTTCACCTGCTCGGGCGACTCCTCTCCGGAGACGTAAAAAACATTGCCGCCTTTTGTTGCCATACCGCTGAGGGCCTGAAGGAGCAGGGTGGATTTCCCTATCCCCGGGTCTCCGCCGACGAGTATCACGGAGCCGGCGACGACCCCGCCTCCCAGAACTCTGTCGAGTTCACCTATGCCCGTAGATGTCCTCTGTTCGAATCCGCCTTTGATTGCGCTCAACGGCTGCGGTTCGGATTTGCCGAGATGGGACACGATGGAAGAATGCCGGGATACGGCTTCCTTTTTCTCTTCGGCGAAACTGTTCCATGAGCCGCAGTCGGGACACTTGCCGAGCCATTTTGCGCTTATATAGCCGCAGGATTGACACTGGAAAAAAGTCTTAATTTTTTGCATGACTCAAATATATCAATTTCAGAGTTGTGTTGTTACCTGAATGTTTCCTTCAAATTATAACAGAAGTGCAGTAGCTGAAGTTGAAATGGCGATAATATATATAAAATCATGCTTCCATCCGTAATTTTGTCTCGAAAATGATTGACAATGAAACCCGGAGAGTATAATCTTTGAATCGAATGTACAGGCGGCATCGTCGCAGTATAAATTCCGGAAATATGTCAACTCTAATATGCATTAAATTGGCATGAACAGGGGGGTATATCTTATATGACCGCTGGGGAAAAACGTTCTGCCATAGGTATTATTTTTCTGGTTGTCCCTCTTGTTGTTCTATCGATATCATATCTGTATCTTTCCCTTGAATACCAAACCCTTTCCCTGTTTTCCGTTAAGTTGCACGAGAGCGGAAAGTATACACTTCTTCAAACAATACTCTATTTTGACCATTTTGTAAGAGAGATACCGACAGGTATCGTCTACGCATTTTCCGTTTCGGTATCTTTTTATTTATTATCACCATTGACAGGCGTTTCGTTGCATTCAATTAGGAGGATTTTTATCCCTGTTGCATTTTCCATGCTCTTTTTTCTTTTTATCGTTGTCTCGGGGGCGATATATAAAGCCGGATTCGAGAGTTTCCTCCTGGACCTTTTTCAATTCAGGACAAGAGATGACCTCGTCTCCTATGGAAGCCACTGGCATTCGCATTTACTTGATATGTCTTTTGTACTGTTGTATTCCCTGGCTTTATCATTCATGTACCGCGGTATTACGGGAACCCCGGGCAGGAGGATCAATCTTCGCGGAATGCGTCTCCTGCTGATATGGGCGGCAATATTCATTGCCTGTACCATGATCTTCATTCCCACGATTAAATTCCTTGCAGACACGCGGTATCTTGCCCATCAACTCAGGGAAATAGCAACACACAGCATGACGACGGTCCCGCTTGCATATGGGGGCCTGGTTCTTTTTGAGGGGAGTCTTTTAAAAAACGCGGGCTCCGGCAGAACAAATACGCAATTAATAAGGATCGGAGCGCTTCTTATGATGGCTGCATTGGTAATACCGCTTTTCATCGCCGTCAGTCTTATGGGAAGGGATATAATTGCGGAAGCCCAAAAAAAGGCGAGTTACTGGAATTTGCTCGCATCGCATTATTTTGAACATACGCTGGACTATTTTTTCGTGAGTGCACTCTCAATAATCTTCTACATATCCTTTCTATTCAAGCCGAAGAAAGGGCGGGCTTAGATGCATTGCAAAATAATGCAAACTCATCGGGATGGGCCGGGTCGTGATATTTCCACTGAACGTGTTTTTACCCTTCATCAATGATATAATTCTTCAGTTTTTCATTCAGGGAGTCGGGCCATACATCGCCGTAAAGAAATGCGTTTACTTCCTCTTTCGTAAGAGTCTGTTTAATCTCCACAGGGAGACTTCTTAAAACCTGCATTTTAACAGGATCGGGTTTTCTTTGTTCCATGACGCCCCCTTAATTTAAATTATTATATGCCGGTTTTATAAATTGAGCAAACCCATACCTTTGCCGGGGTGGTAAGCTTTTTTTATTGCATGATTGACGAATTCCTTTGCCTGCCTTACCGATTCAAGCGGGCTGTGACCGAGGGCAAGGAGGCCGGTGATAGCTGCGGAAAACGCACACCCGGTTCCATGGTATTCGCCTTTAATCTTTTCGCCTTCCACAGCATGGAACTCACCGTCGTAATAAAGGTCGAGTGCAATGTCATCGAGATGCCCGCCTGTAATTACAACTCCTTCAGGCCCCGTATCTTTCAGCGCCTTTGCGGCTTCTTCCATTCCGTCTCTGTTTTCGATCATGATCCCTGTAAGAACGGACGCTTCATAGATATTGGGAGTGATTACCCTTGATAAGGGAAAGAGTTTTTCTCTTATTGCATCCAATGTCCCTTCGCCGACAAGACTTGTGCCGGCTGAAGAGACGGTTACCGGATCAACGACAAGGTTGGCGGGTGAAGATTCCATGAACATCCGGGCGATGATTTCAACTGCCCAGACGCTATAGAGCATCCCCGCTTTCGATGCATCGGGCCTGATGTCCGAAAGGAGTACGCGGAGCTGCTTTTCGAGTGATTCCCTGTCAACGGGAGAGATGAAATCCACACCTTCGGTGTTCTGTGCAGTGACGGCAGAGACGACGGAAAGGCCGTGGACACCCAGTGACCTGAAGACTTTCAGGTCGGCCTGCAGACCGGCGCCGCCCGTAGGATCAGAGCCTGCTATCGTAAGAGCTGTTTTCATGTCCTATGTCTTTTTCTTCAGCGCCCTCTCGACTTTCCTGATCGCGCAGAACTCTCCGCACATACTGCATACGTCCTGTTCCGCCAAAGGTATCTCCGAGCGCCATTTCTTCACCCTTTCGGGGTCAAGGCTCAATCCGATCTGTCCGCTCCAGTCGAGGTTCTTCCGGCAGGCCGCCATTTTCCTGTCACGCTCCAGTGCGCCGGGAACGCCTTTTGCAATGTCAGCCGCATGTGCCGCAATCTTTGATGCGATGACTCCTTCCTTTACGTCTTCGATATTCGGGAGCCTGATATGTTCCGCAGGCGTGACATAGCAGAGGAAATCGGCGCCGGCAGCTCCGGCGACGGCGCCGCCGATTGCCGCAGCGATATGGTCGTATCCCATTGCGATGTCGGTCACAAGTGGGCCGAGCACATAGAAGGGCGCTCCTTTGCAAATCTCTTTCTGGAGTTTTATGTTCAATTCGATCTGGTTCAGGGGGACGTGTCCGGGGCCTTCTATGATCACCTGCACCCCTGCCTCCAGGGCACTGTCCCTTAATTCCCCGATGGTCAGCAGCTCTTCGATCTGGCTCCGGTCTGTTGCGTCCTCAAGGCAGCCGGGACGCAGCGCGTCGCCGAGGCTTAATGTCAGGTCGTATTTTTTTGCGATGCCGAGGAGTCTTTCGTAATGTTCGTATAAGGGATTTTCTTTGTCATTGTAAACCATCCATTCAAGCAGGAACGAACCGCCCCGGCTCACAATATCAAGGACCCTGCCCTCGTCCCTGAGCCGTTCAACGGCTTTTCTCGTCAGGCCGCAGTGGACTGTAACGAAATCCACCCCTTCTTCCGCATGCTGCTCTATGACGTGAAACAGGTCGTCAGGCGTCATTTTCGAAATTGTGCCGTAGGCCTCTGCCGCGATGATGGCGGCCTCATAAACAGGCACTGTTCCCACCGCGATGGGTGATTTTTTCAGCAGGAGCTTCCTCAGGTCCCTGACCGCCCCGCCGGTCGAGAGGTCCATAACGGCATCGGCGCCATGTCTCACGAGCACGCCGAGCTTTTCCATCTCGTCATCAAAGGAAACCCTGTCTTTCGAGGTTCCTATATTTGCATTGATCTTTGTCCTGAGTCCCCTGCCGATGCCGATCGGCTTTATGTTGTGAATACTGTTCCTCGGGATGACGGTCACTCCTGTCGAGATGTCTTCGGCAAGTCTCTCCGCGTCCAAGCCCTCGGAGAATGCCGCCTCCCTGACTTCTGCTGTGACGATTCCTTTCCTTGCTGCTTTTATCCTTATCATTGCAGTAACCTCAAGAAATCTTCCGTTGTTTTACCGATATCCTTTGCTTTAAGGATTGCGGATATTACCGCGATGCCGTCAGCGCCTGCCGCCCTGACTTCATTAACCTTGCCGGGTTTTATGCCTCCAATTGCAAACACCGGTATCGACACTCTCGTTTTCACGTTCCTGAGAGCCTCGATTCCAACAGGTCTCCCGTATTTCATCTTTGAAGGGGTCTTATATACAGGGCCGAATGTGAGAAAGTCCGCCCCCTCCTTTTCCGCTTCGAGTGCCTCATCAACACCATGGGTTGAAACGCCGATAAGGAGCTTTTCGCCGGCAATCTCTCTGGCTGTCCGCACGGGAAGACTTGCATGACCGAGTTGGACACCGTCAGCCGAAACAGAGAGGGCGACGTCAACCCTGTCATTAATAAATAAACGGGCGCCGTATTCCTGCGTCAATTCTCTCATCCAGAATGCCATATCAAACAGTTCCTTTGTCGTCAGGTCTTTCTCCCGCAACTGGATGCTTCTTACCCCGGCCTCCAGAGCCGTTTCAAATGCCTGATACATTGAACACTGGGCGCCGAAGAGTTTCCTGTCTGTAACCAGATACAATCTGAAATCCGGAGCCGGTCGCCGGTCATGAGCTGATTTCACAGCATTCCCTCTATCGGACTGCTCGCTGTTGCATACAGCTTTTTAGGGATCCGGCCTGCTTTATACGCGAGCCTCCCTGCCAGCACAGCGTGTTTCATGGCCTCAGCCATTGCAACAGGGTCTTTTGCTCCTGCGATGCCGGTGTTGATCAATACCGCATCGCATCCCAGTTCCATTGCAATGGCCGCATCCGAAGCCGTACCCACCCCCGCATCAACGATAACGGGTAACTTTACCGTTTCGAGGATGATTTTTATGTTGTAAGGGTTCCTTATGCCGAGCCCTGATCCGATAGGCGCGCCGAGGGGCATTACTGCCGCTGCTCCTGCATCTTCAAGTCTTTTAGCCATGATGGGGTCGTCATTTGTATAGGGGAGCACAATGGCCCCCTCTTTTGCGAGAATCCCGGTTGCCTTGAGAAGCCCACATGTGTCGGGGAAAAGAGTTTTTTCATCACCGATTACTTCGAGCTTTATAAGGTCTGAAATTCCCGCTTCCCGGGCAAGCCTGGCATATCTGAGAGCGTCTTCTACTGAGTAACACCCGGCGGTATTCGGCAAAATTTTATATTTTTTCGGGTCGATGTAATCGAGCAGGTTTTCAGACTTCCTGTCGACAATGTTCATTCTTCTGACGGCGACGGTAACGACGTCTGCGCCGGAGGCCTCGACCGCCCTCCTTGTCTCTTCGAAATCCTTGTACTTGCCGGTACCGACCCAGAGCCGGGACCGGAACTCGATTTCTCTGATAATGAGTTTATCTCCCATATCTCGATATCCTTTCTCTATTAACTGCTGTTAGATATTCCGTCATTCCCCGACTTGATCGGGGAATCCGGTATTTTCAATCCCGAAAGCTACTTTCTCTTCATCCCCCGCCGACAAAATTCACTATCTCGATCTTATCCCCCTCATTCAGCATAAAGGCTGGATAGTCGGCTTTTTTGACTATGGAGAGGTTGACCTCAACGGCAACGCGTCCCGGTTCGATATCCAGCTCATTAAGCAGTTCCTCTAAAGTCCTTGTGCCTGATGTCTCAAAAAAATCGCCGTTAATTGTCAGTCTCATGGTTCGACAAACTCACCATAAAAATAAAAAACCGCATCCCTGAGGGGATACGGTACTTTCCCATTCCCTACGCCGGCATTATCCGTATCAGGTTTGAGGGGTCTCTCCCGTACTATTACGGAAGACTCTCAGGCTTCCAAGCCTCCCCCAGGGTATAGTTGAAGTATAGATCAGATTGTAAGTTAAGTCAACAGAACCCCGGCGGGAAGGCTCAATCGGAACTAAGGGTGTTTATCCTGTGCGCCAGGCATCCTGCGCCGAAGCCGTTGTCGATATTCATGACAGCAATCCCCGGCACGCATGAATTGAGCATGGCAAAAAGCGCGGTCAATCCGCCGAGACTCGTGCCGTAGCCGACTGAGGTGGGCACCGCTATGACCGGTTTATCCGTGAGCCCCCCGACCACAGAGGGGAGAGCGCCTTCCATGCCGGCTACAACGATAATGACTTTCGCCAGGGCGAGAGATTTCCGTGCGACCACCAGCCTGTGTATACCGGCCACACCCACATCGTAGAATGTTTCGACGCTGCTTCCGAGGAAAGAAGCCGTCAACTCCGCTTCTTCTGCAACAGGTATGTCCGACGTGCCTGCAGAGAGGACGAGGATATGCCCTTTTACCCTTTTTGCTCCACCCGCTGATATCGACCCTGACATGGGATGGAAAAAAGCATTCCTGATCTTCAGTTTTTTGTATATCTCTTCCGAAGCCTTTGTGATGAGCACCTTTTTGTTTTTTTTGTACAGGGCGCGTGCAATAGCGACAACCTCAGCCGTCTTCTTCCCGGAAGCGAAAACGACTTCCGGAATTCCCTGTCTTAAATGCCGGTGGTGGTCGATCCTTGCAAATGAAAGGTCTTCACAGGGAAGGTGTTTGAGTTTTTCGAGAGCATGTTCGATGCTCGTCCCGCCTGCCTGTACAGACGCGAGTATTTTTCTTAGCCGGTCAGCGTCCATACGCGACCTGAAATTGGTTCAATCCTGTATCCGTCGTACAGTCTATCCATAAAACTCGGATTTCAACGCACGGTCCATAAGATCCTTTGCAGCGAAAAAAGGGTCTTTATCCTCGTAAAGGACCCTGTAAATCTGTTCCACAATAGGCATGTCGATGGCATATTTCCGTGAAAGCTCATGTGCGGATTCCGCGGTTGCCACTCCTTCGGCAACACTCTTCGTTTCGGCCAGGATGTCTTTCAATTTCATGCCCTGTCCAAGCTTCGTGCCAACGGTATAATTCCTCGACAAAGTGCTCGTGCATGTCAGAACCAGGTCCCCGATTCCGCTCAGTCCGGAAAAAGTCCGTTCCCTTGCGCCCATCGCAATACCCAGTCTCGTCATTTCAGCGAGCCCCCTTGTTAAGAGCGACGCGCGTGCATTGTCGCCGAAACCAAGGCTGTCGGATATCCCGGTTGCCACGGCCATGACATTTTTAAGTGCCCCGCCCAACTCTACACCGATTACGTCATCGTGTGTGTAAACTCTGAAGCTGTTCGTAGTAAATATCTCCTGAAGAATAAAGCCGGTATTTTTATCCTCTGTTGCAAGGGTTACGGCAGTCGGTAATTTCCTTATAACCTCTTTTGCAAAACTCGGCCCGGAAAGCACTGCAACCCTGTGGGAAGAGAGTTCTTTCAGAATGGATGATACCGACAGCAAAGTCCCTTTTTCTATGCCTTTTGAAACGCTTACTATCACGGCCTCCCCGGATATATGCGGCGCCGCGTCTTTGAATACGGAACGTGTGAACTGGGCTGGAACGGCATTTATTACATAACGGGCTTTAATCAAGGCTTCTTCAATCGAATTTGTAACCCTGATCTCATCGGGAAGCCTCACCCCCGGCAGGTAAATGCTGTTATGCCGCGAAGAGTTGATCTCATCGGCCAGCGGCTTTTCATGGACCCACAGGGTTACATCGTACCCCTTGTCGGAAAGGATATAGGCCAGGGTTGTACCCCAACTGCCGGCTCCTATAACCGTGATATAGCCCATCTCAGCTTTTCTTCGCCTGCTTCAGCGTTTTTTCGATCTTCGCCCAGGTATCACGAAGTGTTACAGTCCGGTTAAACACAAGCCTTCCCTTGGACGAATCGGGATCGACACAGAAATATCCCTGTCTTTCGAACTGATAACGGTTTCCTGCTGCCGCGTGCATCATCCCGGGCTCGATGCGGCAGGACTTCAGGGTCACCAGTGATTGCGGGTTTACATATGATTTGAAATCACGGCCTTCTCCGGCTTCATCCGGATCAGCCTTCAGAAAAAGGTGATCGTATAACCGCACTTCAGCTTCGAGGGAATGCCCTGCAGATACCCAATGGAGCGTTGCCTTGATCTTCCTTCCGTCAGGCGCGTCGCCTCCCCGCGTCTCCGGGTCGTATGTGCATCGTATCTCCACTACT
Organism: Nitrospiraceae bacterium UBA2194; assembly: GCA_002328665.1. Lineage (GTDB taxonomy): Bacteria > Nitrospirota > Thermodesulfovibrionia > Thermodesulfovibrionales > SM23-35 > UBA2194. Next base: position 22,002 of record DCVG01000023.1, on the reverse strand, counting down.
TCGCCCGATTGCTCGTCTTTGACGACTCCTGTGCATTTGATAAAATAGGCGTATCTCAGCCTTACTTCCCGTCCCGGCGCAAGGCGGTAAAATTGTTTCGGAGGGTCCTCGCGGAAATCATCCTTTTCGATATACAGTACCCGGGAGAACGGAACCTTTCGCGTGCCCATGGAGGGCTCCTCGGGATTGTTGATCGCGTCCATCTCTTCCGACTTGCCTTCCGGATAATTTTCTATGACGACCCGCAGCGGCTGCAACACAGCCATGACCCTCGGAGCGCGTTTGTTCAGGTCTTCGCGGATGCAGTACTCAAGCAGTGCCATGTCGACCGTACTGTCCCTTTTTGCCACTCCGATCCTGTCACAAAAGTTCCTGATGGATTCCGGGGTGTACCCGCGCCTTCGCAACCCGGATATTGTAGGCATTCGGGGGTCGTCCCAGCCGGTCACATACTTCCCTTCGACCAATTCTATAAGCTTGCGCTTGCTCAGAACGGTATAAGCGAGGTTGAGCCGTGCAAATTCGATCTGCCTGGGATGATAGACTTCCAGCTCATCGAGGAACCAGTCATATAAAGGACGGTGGTCTTCAAATTCCACCGTGCAGATCGAATGCGTAATGCCCTCGATGGAGTCCGAGAGTCCGTGGGCGAAATCGTACATCGGATATATGCACCACTTGTCGCCTGTCCGGTGATGGGCGGCATGCAAAATCCGGTATATTACGGGGTCCCGCATATTGAGGTTACCGGACTTCATGTCGATCTTTGCCCTCAGTGTCCGGGAACCGTCCGGAAATTCTCCGGCCCTCATGCGTTCAAAGAGAGACAGGTTTTCTTCAACGGTCCTGTCCCGGTAGGGGCTTTCCCTGCCGGGTTCGGTCAATGTTCCCCGGTACTCCCTGATTTCCCGGGGGCTCAGATCGCAGACATAAGCCCTGCCTTTTTTGATCAGTTGTAAGGCAGACTCATAAAGCTGCTCAAAATAATCCGATGCATAATAGAGCCTGTCGGACCAGTCGAAGCCGAGCCAGTGGACGTTTTCTTTTATCGAATCGACATATTCGACTTCTTCCTTTGTAGGGTTGGTATCGTCGAAGCGGAGATTGCAGAGCCCGCCGAAATCTTCGGCAATGCCGAAATTAAGGCATATTGATTTTGCGTGACCTATATGCAGATAGCCGTTGGGTTCAGGAGGGAAACGGGTATGCACACGGCTGTCATATCTCTTTGCCCTGATATCCTCTGAAATGATGTTCCTGATAAAATCAGCAGGCTGAGCGTCCGCCGGGGACGCTTTGACGCCGCCATCGATATCTTTCGCTTCTCTTCTATCCTTCATGGACCATCCGGATCGCCCTCTCCAGTCTCCTGATCGTCTTTTCCTTCCCGAGGACCTCCAGCACCTCAAAGATTCCCGGGCTTTCAGTCCTGCCCGTTACCGCAACGCGCACTGGCTGGGCGATGCTGCCGAGTTTCGCGCCATATTTCCCCGCGATTGAGTGGAAGACTTTTTCCAACTCCACCGCTGTAAAGTCTTCAATGCCCGCCAGAGATTCTTTCACGGCTGTCAAGTTCGCAAGATATTTTTCATTAAGGAATTTCTCTTTCGCCTTGACATTATACCCGATGTCGTCCGTTATATAATAACTCAACAGGCCTGCGAGTTCCACGAGGGTTTTCGAGCGTTCCTGCAGAGTGGCAACCGCCCTCGAAAGCCACTGTTCATCGAGGATGCGGCCCTCTTCGATGATCTTTTCGCTGACGAGGAAAGGTTTCACGAGGTCGGCGAGCTTCCCGGGGGCAGCGCTCATTATATACTGGCTGTTGAGCCACAGCAGTTTTTCGGGGTTGAAGACCGCAGCGGATTTTCCGACGGCATCAAAGGAAAAATGTTCTATCAATTCGTCGACAGTGAACACTTCCTGATCTCCGTGCGACCATCCGAGGCGCGCCAGGTAATTCACGAGCGCTTCGGGAAGATACCCCATTTCCCTGTAGGCGATGACCGATGTGGCGCCGTGTCTCTTGCTGAGCCTTGTCTTGTCCGAGCCTAAAATCATCGGCAGGTGCGCAAACATCGGGGTCCGGTAACCCAGAGCGCCGTAAATGTGTATCTGCTTCGGCGTGTTGTTCAGATGATCGTCTCCCCTGATGACATGGGTAATGTTCATATCGACGTCATCGGCAACCACAGTGAAGTTATACGTAGGCGTCCCGTCCGACCTCACGATGATAAGGTCGTCGAGGAGGGAGTTATCGAAAACGACTTCTCCCCTGATCATGTCGTGGACGACCACCCTGCCTTCCTGCGGCATCATGAAGCGGAGGGCGGGTTTCCTGCCGGGCACAGGCTCTTTCAAATCCCGGCACCGGCCGTCGTATTTGGGCGATTTCCCATGCGAAAGGGCTTCCTGCCTTCTCTGATCGAGTTCTTCGGGCGAACAGTAGCAGCGGTATGCCCTGCCTTCTCTCACAAGCCTGTCGGCGTAGTCCCTGTATACATCGAACCTGTCTGTCTGTCTGAACGGTCCTTCGTCCCAGTCGAGATTAAGCCACTTCATCCCTTCCATGATCGAATCGATATATTCATCTGTTGAACGGGTTCTGTCGGTGTCTTCTATCCGCAGTATGAAGG
>DCVG01000023.1:0-19311 GCA_002328665.1 Nitrospiraceae bacterium UBA2194 | reverse complement strand
TCGATATTTTAACACAGGGGGTTTTATAGTTTATAAAAAACTCTGATCAGAGTCTGCCCATAAAGTATGGTTTTCCGAAAAAGCCGTCATTCCCGAGAAGGCGGGAATCCATTCTTTTCAATGGTTTATGGATCCCCCGGTCATCCGTCTTAAGTATCGACGGACGGAGGATGACNNCCGTCTTAAGTATCGACGGACGGAGAATGACAAACCCTTAGTTTGTGTACAGACTTTGATTCGGCGCTGCCTTATCCCGTTGTCCCGTCAACACACCCCTTAATCCCTCAGCTTTTTGACCTCTAATCTCAATATCTTCCGCGTCTCCGCGGTGACCTGAAACCTGTCATCTCCCCTGTAGCCGACGACCCATATTATATCCTTTCCGGAAACGATAAGCGGAACCCTGCTGCGCTCGTCCCTCGGCACCTTCAGGTCGACGAAGAAATCCTGCAGTTTTTTCCGCCTGCCGAACCCGAGGGGATGAAAGAAATCGCCGTTCTCCCTCGGCCTCGCTATCAGGGGCATATGCAGTTTAGCGGCATCGAAGATGCCGGCATAGATCCATAGACCGGAAATACTCCCCGCCCCCGTCTCTTCGGCCGGTTCTATCGTAGCCTTTATCAGAATTCCGGCCTCTCTCAGGATCGTCTCTCCGGGTACAGTCAGTGTATAAGTATTTAATGCAACAGGGATATCCGATGTGAGAATCAGCGTTGAATATTCTTTGATTGCCCTTATCCCTTTTGGAAGGTAAAGCCTGTCTCCGGGCTTGCCGAACTTCGTGAGTTCGATAATATCCTCTATGTGGATGAAGCTTATGCCACGGAGACCTATTGTTCCGTCGATTGCCCTTCGCAGAACCTTCCTCATGATTACTTTATCCATGATCTCAAAGGGTGCAAGGAACAGTTCAATACGGCTGCCGGTCTTCCTGCTTATGAGCTTCATAAGTGTTTTTGTGACAATAATTTCGAAATATCTCTCTTCGTCCCTGAAGAGAGAAGCGGTTTTAGAGAGGGTCCTGATGATATCGGGATTAAATTCTCTGATCAAAGGCATGAACGAGAGCCTTATCTTGTTGCGCAGGTAGTCTTTCTTGAGGTTTGATGAATCGGTTATATAGCCGGCTTGTGAATAAGCGAGATATTTCTCTATGTCTTTTCTTTCAACATCGATCAGCGGTCTGATGATGTTTTTTCTCACCGGGGGGATGCCGGCAAGCCCCGTAGGTCCCGATCCTCTGAAAAGGCGCATCAGGAGGGTCTCCGCCTGGTCGTCGGCAGTGTGGCCCAATGCGATTCTCCGGCATCCCGACTCATACGCGGTCTCTTCAAAAGCCCTGTAACGCAACTGTCTTGCAGCCTCCTGAAGGTTCATCTTCTGCTCCTTTGCATAAGACTGTACAGCGATAGCTTTTGTTATAAAAGGTATTTTAAGACCTCCGCAGAGGTCCCTGCAGAACTCTATCTCCCTGCCGGTCTCGGCCGGTCTCAGCCCATGATCGATATATGCGGCATTGAGAACAAGCCCGAATTGATCTTTGAGCTCATTGAGTATATAAAGAAGACATACGGAATCCGCCCCACCGGAGAGACCGACAAGGACTTTCTCATCCCCGGAAAGCATGGAGTGCTTTTTTATGGCGGAGGTAACTCTATGAACGATGAGAGAGCGCAACAGGACATCAACTCCAGGAATCGTTGCTGAGTCTTTTCAGGTAGTCTTCCCATTCGACAGGCAGGAGGTATTTCTTCCTGTTGTTGCAGTCTTTGCAGGCAGGCACAACGTTCCCTTTTGACGATTTGCCGCCCCGTATAAGGGGAACGACATGTTCCATCGTGAGTTCCCTCGGAAAGAATTTCCTCCCGCAGAAATAGCAGATACCTTCGGCGCATTTTCTCTTCCACCACTGTGAGTTCCTCAGCTTCTGCGCCCTGTTCTTTTCTTTCCGGATCTCTTCTTCCGTTGCTTGAGCAATAAAAGGTTCCATAAAAGAATAATAACTGTTCGGCGTCCGGATTTAAAAGAGCTTTCCGAGATTCCCCAATCCGGGCAACTGCAGGCCGCCGGTCAGCCTGGACATTTCGCCGTTAACCATTTCCTGAGCGCGCCGCAGCGCTTCGTTGGCCGCCGCCATGATAAGGTCCTGCAGCATCTCGACGTCATCCGGATTCACCACTTCCTTCTCGATTTTTATTGACACGATTTCTCCTGCGCCGCTTGCCACAACAGTCACCATGCCGCCGCCTGCGGTTGCCTCCACCGTCTTTTTCTTCGCCTCTTCCTGAAGCTTTGCCATTTCGGCCTGAAGCTTCTGCGCCTCGCGCATTATGTCCCCGAGCATCTTCTTCGACATTTTATCCTCCGTTAATTAAAATTGGTCAACCCAAATAATGCAATTGGTATCAGGCTTAATCGGATTAATTGTAAGATATCCATAACTATTCCTTCTGTCCTTCTGTCGGTATGACCTCCACGATCCTCCCCTCAAAAAGTTCCAAAACCTCCCGGATTGCAGGATCGGCCATCACCTCTTCCTTCAGGGCTTTTTTACGGACGCTCTTTTTTTTTGAGATTCCTATCTCCAAACGGATCTTGCTGCCGAGTTCTTCCGAAACGATTTTCTCGATTACCTCTGCGTTTTTCCTGATAGAATCGGCAAAAACCGAATATCCGCCGTTGAGGGTTAAAATCAGTTTGTCGCCCTCAAGCCTGCAATCCGCTTTTGACACTTTGGAGACAAGGGGCGGGTCCATTTTTTTCATTGACCTCTCCCAAACGTCCGCAGAAAGCTCCGCCTGAGGCCGAGGGATTCCGCCGGGTTCCTCCGGCCGGTTTTCCGGCTGATGCTCCGCCTCTGTCCCTTCATCCTGCAGCGCCTGGGCCGCCTGCGGGGAGACGGGTTCAGTTGCCGGCTGTTCTGTCCCGCTCCAGGTTTTTTCACCGGGGACGGCCTTGGACGATATCCCTTTTCTCTCTCCGAGTTTTATATATTCCTCAATATGTTCCATAACTTCCTTGAGCGGTTTAATGTCGTGCAGGAAACTTGTCTTAAGCAGGAACATCTCAAAGGCAAGACGGGGTGAAGACGAGTTCCGTATATCGGTCTCTGCCCTGAGCAGATCCGAGATGATGAGGGACAACTGGTCTTCAGTCGTCTTCTGCAGGATGGATTGCATATTTTCGAGATCTTCTTTGTCCAGGCTTAGTATCTCTTCGGGATTTTTCACGATGCCGGCAACCAGCAGGTCTCTGAAAAACTCGATGAGCTCCTTGATGAACGACCTGATGTCCGTGCCTTTTTCCATCAGTTCATCGGTTATCTTCAGTATATCTTCTCTCCTGCCTTCAATCAGGCCGAGAGCAAGCTGCGAGAGAAGACTGAAGTCGGTTATTCCGAGCAGGTCCTTAACGTCGGATTCGCTGATGTCGGAAGAAAAAGACGATATTTGATCGAGTATTGTAAGAGAATCCCTCAGGCTTCCGTCTGCCGTCCTCGCTATCATCTCTATGGCAGAGCCGGAGATGTTGATGCCCTCGGCATGCGAGATCTGCTTCAACCTTTCCTTTATCCGCGCGCCGGGTATCCTCCTGAAGGGCAGGTGCTGACAGCGGGAGAGGACCGTTGGAGGTATCTTCCTGGGAGCTGTTGTCGCAAGGACAAAGACGACATGGGGAGGGGGCTCTTCAAGGGTTTTCAGCAGGGCATTGAAGGCAGCGTCGGAAAGCATATGGGTTTCGTCAATGATATAGACTTTATACCTTCCTCCTGAAGGGACATATTTTACGCGTTCCCTGAGGTCTCTTATGTCGTTGACGCTGTTGTTCGATGCGCCGTCGATTTCCATGACATCGATAGAAGAGCCCTCTGCTATCGAGGCGCAAAAATCACACGAGCCGCAGGGAGCGGATGTCGGGCCGTCTTTACAGTTCAGGGCCTTTGCAAGTATCCGGGCGGTGGAGGTTTTCCCGACGCCTCTGGGCCCGGAGAAGAGATACGCATGTGCGATCCTGCCCTGATCAAGAGCGTTTTTAAGTATGCGTATTATGGGCTCCTGACCGATGAGGTCATCGAATACCCGGGGTCTCCATTTTCTTGCCAATACCAAATAGCTCATAGAATTTAGTGGACAGTTCTGTCTCTCTCCAGCCTGGGAACGGCTACCTCCGGCACCCAGGAAAAACGCTTACCGCTGCTTCCTTCCGGACCTCACGGGGTTCACATCCACCTGCTGCGAAGGGCCGTCCCCAGGCTGCAGAAAGACAGATGGCGGAGAAAGCGGGATCTGAACCCTCAATGTTCTATCATAAAACAAACACTTATATGTTTTCATTGTCTTTCTGTGACGACCGGACGCTTCATTAATAATAACTACCTGCCCGGAATATTTCTCTTATTCCTTTCCCGCTGCACAAGCTGCAGGAAGTTTTTTGCTTCTTCAAAATCGGGCCTGAGTTTTATCGCAGTCTGAAGCTCTCCCTCAGCTTCTTCAAGCCGGCCCTGTTTTGCATAAATCACCCCGAGGTTAGTATGCGTGAAAGCGTTGTAAGGATCAATGTCCAATGCGGTCTTCAACTCTTCCGCCGCTTCCTGCATTCGTCCCTGTTTTTCGAAAAGTACCGCCATGTTTATATGCGCTTCGGCAAAATCCGGATTAATCTTCAGCGCACTCTTTAACTCCTTCCCAGCATCTTCAAGCCGCCCCTGTTTCCCATAGATTGCCCCAAGGTCACTATGAGCAGCGGCAAAGCCGGGATAAATCATTATGGCAGCCTGATACGCCCCGATTGCGTCTTCAAGACGGTTGTTTTTGCCGTAGAAAACTCCCAGATTGTAATAAGCACGCGCCTTGCCCGGGCTTTTCTTCACTGTATCCTCCCATAAACTTATCCCGTTCTGCCAGACCCTGTTCCTCGCATAGGTTGCGCCCGAAAAAACAAGTACGATCAGCACAAGCACCGGGATAACTGCTTTTCCCATCATGGGCAGTCTCTTTTTTATCCTTTCTGCCGACCAGAAAAGAAAAGTTGTAAAAGCTGCAATCAGCATTGCAGAGGGCAGATATATCCGGTGCTCATAAATTACATTATCAAGCGCTATTACAGATGATTCTATCGACAGCGTTATGAAAAACCACAGCATCCCGTACGATACTAATCTAAGTTCATGCCTGTCTTTCATATCGCTGCGTTTCGAGAGATAGAAACAGTAGATGCTGCAGGAAAACATCAGGATCAGGAACAGAAAAGAGATAAATACGGACGGGGTCAGCAGGGAAGTGAAAATCGGGAAGTCGTAATCAAGATTCTGATTAACGGGGAAAACCAGGAGCCTTGTGTATGTCATCAGTACCCTGAATTGGGTAATCAGGTAATCCCACCGTGACCGCGGGGGGACGCCGGCAATTTTAAGCTCATCATCCACAGCGCGCATCTGATCGAGCATGCCATGCGCTTTCAGGACTATCAGCGGGATAATGATCATTGTCGCAATAATGGGCAGCAGATGGAGGATCCTCTTCCCAGGCTTTCCGTCGAGGAACATGACCTCATAAAGAACGATTGCAAACGGCAGGGTAAAGGCGTTTTCCTTGGTCAGCATTGCACAGATTACGGATACGACGGCGGCTGCGTATAGAAAAATTCTTGTGCCCGACGATGCCGAGAGCCTGGATTTTACATACAAGATGATTGAAAGCAGATAGAAGGTCGTTACAAGAGAAGCAAACCTCTGGGTGATGTATGTTACCGCCTGCGTCTGAACAGGATGGCTGACGAAGATGAGAGCGGAGAAAAGGGCTATAAGTCCGGCATAGTGAGCGCTGTCCGGACCGGCCGGTCCGAAGCGTGACGAAAAAAAGGGAGTTCTGAAGGTAACAAGGACAAGCAGATATACGAGAAGAGCATTCGTGAGATGTACGACAAGATTAAAGACATGATAACCGCCGACATCGAGACCGTGCCATGCGTAATTCAGGGCAAAGGTAAAATTTGCAAAAATTCTTGTTATAAATTGAGTTCTATAATTGGAAGCAACAGTTGGAATCGTCAGCACTTCCCAGGGATTCTTGAAATAACTGAAATCCTTTATCGCGGGGTTTTCGACAATAAAGCTTGTATCATCATAGACAAAAGGAACATGGAAGGTATTCGAATAAATCAGGAAACCAACGGCAATAATGATAAGAATATGAACAGCAGGACGCCGGAAAAACCCGATATTAATTTTCTTCCCGGTTTGTTCTGCCTGAGGGACTTCTTTTCTCTTCTTCTGTTTAACAGGACTCTTTGCCATACTCTTCGCCCGGAGCATAATTAATTTATCACGAAACGAATCTCAAAGTGTAGCGGCCGGACAGGAATTTACTCAGCCTTCTCAGGCAAATTCCTNNCGGAGAGAGTGGGATTTGAACCCACTAAGCACCGCGCTGGTATTGGCTTTGTCAGGCACTTGGTGACGGTTTGGTGACGGTTTTGAGTTCGACAACCTTGTCATTTTGAATCTGCCTGAAAGCGTCAACGACTTTTATTTTAGCATATACCTCGGTTGATTTTATGCTGGCATGCCCAAACCATTCTTTCAAGAGGTCTTTGGATATCCCGTTATTGACATAGTGAGTCCCGAAACTATGTTTTGTGGCTTCGTATAATTCGATTTTAAGCCCTAATTGACTTGTGGCAGCGCTGAATATCTTATTCAGGTAATTATGGCTGTAGGGCCGCTTTACGCTTTTCCCATGAGTGAAAACGAAATCCTCACCGAATCCCCGAAGCGGCAACGACTTCAATGTCCCGGTAAATAAAAGGTTGTGCCTTATGCGTTTCGTCTTTGTCTGTTCTCTCAGTTTGCATGCTGACCAGGTGCGGCGGATTATTACGGTGTCAACCTGTATGTCCTTCCATTTCAAGGCCCGCACCTCAGAAGGACGGCATCCTTGATTAAATAAAAAAGTAAATATGGGTTTGTGTTCGTTGGGGATTAGATTCAGTATAGCTGCCTGCGTCTCAGGCGATATGACATTAGGCTCGTGTTCTGGGACCTCTATTGTCTTAAAAACCGGCACATCAGAAATAAGTCTATCTTCTTTCAACCACCGGAAGAAGTGCCTGAGTGCGTCAAGAATGTTTTTTTGATATTTTAAAGAAAGTCTGTCCGGCAACTGCTTTGCAAAATCTTTTATCATCGGATTAAAGATTTCTCTAATATCGGTATCGCCGAAGAATGGCAAATAATAATGGGTGATGTAAGTAAAGAGCTTTGGAACATAAGAAGGGGCCAGCTTCTCTTTCTTCATGTAGTCTTCTTTTTCTTTGTACCATCTGTCTATCTGATATGAGAATCTGAAATCTATTCGATCCTTTGCCTTCCATTTAGCGGGGTCAAATGTGTGTGCATCTATTTCGTTTTGTGCCTGTCTCAGGAGACCATGGGCGTCAGCAAAACTTCTTAGCGTCTTTCCGTCAAGGGTTGTTGCTCTTCGTATTCTTTCACTTTTGTAGAAAAGGTCAATCAGGTATCTTTCGGGATGCGTTAGACAAATAGGGCAGAAATAACCCTTTTTATCATCCTTTTTAAACGGGTTACAACACTTCGGACAGGTCCCTAAAGCTCTTATTCCCTTCATGGAAAACCCCCACGGATTATTGTAGTCAGCAGTATTGTAGGGGTGAATAAAACTTTCTGTCAAGGAAGCCTTCACGCCCTTTTCTCCATGGGGGTTTGCGGGATTACGGGATATCTTCGTCTGTATGGGGAGGAGTGCAGGGGGGTGATCATCTGCGGGATGGTTACGTATATTTGAACCTTCATGCCTGTGTCGATCATCATGTGCATACTGTCGCGGCAATCACCGATAAGGCATTTGTTTATGAAATCGCTCACTTCTCCTTCTCCGCAGCCAGCCTTTGCGTCGCAATTCGGTCAGCAATTCGATCAAGAAGTCGCTCCATGGCCTCATCGGGGCTTAGGTGATCCAGCCCGAGGCGCTTTCTTTTTTGCTCATATGTTTCGACGGTCATCGCAACGTCAACCTTGTCCTTGAGATGGCCGCGAAGTTTCAATCCTGTGGTCATAAATTTATGCCTTGCATCGTGATCCGGGACCTCGATAAAGTCCTTTGTCATGCTTCCGGCGTCTTTCATTCCCTCGCCGCTTGGCATAATCACATTGGCGGAAATGACCTTATTGGCCTCAAGGCCGTCCTTTAGTGTTTCGAGTAATCGCCGATCCGTAAGGCCCATTTCGTCCATGAGTTCCGCAATTGCCTGCACAACCCGTGTTTTCCCGTATACCGACTCGGGGTGTTTATTGGCCGTATTTTCACTATAACCAGCTGATAACAAAGAATCTTTCTTGCTCATTCCTGATGCTAATCCAGCAACCGCAATTCGTTCTTTTGGGGTGAGAGGCTTTTCTGTAGGCTTGGGGCGAATATTCTTCTTTATTATCGAAGTGTTACGATGTTTTTCGTGGGGTATTTTGATGGTTGCATGAGACTTCGGACAAGGGATAGTTTTGTTGGAATCTTTCGATGTCAGGATTGTTCCTTCCCTTGAATCAACCGTGAGGCCCCTCGCATTGATTTCTTTATTGGAAGGCTTCAGCGCTTCTTCCATTTTTAATTCACCCTTTTTTTAAATATCAATTTCATCGCCTCTCTCTCGGCTTCTTCACGGTCAAGGCCGCCGGCATACTGCATGATTGCCGCCCGTTCATCGAAACTGTCCTGTTCATACTCATTAAGATGGTCTGGGGTTAACGTCCCATTTTCCACGGTTACAGAAGTTGCAGGTTTCTGAGATATGCCCATCCTGATAATTTTTTCATCAAATAAAAACGCTTTTAAACCCACAAAATCACCCTCCAAAATATAAATAAGGGTATATGTTGTATTGTCTGTAACTTCTGTAACCTTGCCTTCAAAGCCTTGATAGACGAGAGTATAGAGGTTACAAGAAAACTGTAACTTCCTGTAACCAAACCTGTAACCTTGCAGGTCATCAGTAGGGGCATAACCGTCTTAAGCCATGACAGATTCAGTTATGGTTACAGTTATGAGCAAGCACCCTGTAACCTTTATACCGATGAAAGAGCTTCATGACATGCCTGTTCCTTTTCTTCATTTAGCAATTTACTCCTATAGATTTTTATAACCCGCTTCAAGTCACCGCTTATCTTTACCGGTTTGCTTGCCGATTCTTTCCCCGCTTCTGCGATAAATCCTTGCTTTTGCAGCATGTATGAAAATGTTCTTTCCGATACCGGGTAATGTGTTCCTTCCCTGAGGCAATAACCCTGTAAGGCATGCCATAAGGCTTTAGGTATAAGATAAAAATATAGTTCGTCATGCCAACCGATTAAGTCACCCTCGATGCCGCCGATAATCTTGCTGCTGGAAGTACCGCACTTGTCTTCGATTTTGATTTTCCCTTGCTCAATCATTACGGTGAATATATCGACAAAGTTTTTTATCGGATCTTCGCTCTGAATCCTGCGACTTTGAACATGGGAAAGGTTAATAAATATGTCCCATGCCTCCGCAGATAAAGCCGACGCCTCGCTATCAGTCAGGATGTTTTTATCAATCATCCAAGACAAGACGGTATTGATTGAAAATTGCAGAAAGGCGCATTGTTCTGGTAATTTTGCATGAATATTCCCATGTATTTTTTGCCTCAATTTAGGAAATTGGTCTTTGAATGTAGACTTGATGTCCGACATATTTTCTATAACCCATGAAACATATGAGGTAATGGCATTAGGCAGTAATCCGGCTTGTTGCTGCAACGTTGTCAAACGATCAAAAAAAATATCACCCTTGCATAATTCAAGAATCATAAGCCTTGCTATCGTGGATTGAAGCCTGACAAGTTCCTCGCCGGTAACAAGCAGCATTCCGCGTGGTTCATAGCGTCCCTTATCCGTGCTATCATAATTAAGACGCCCGCGTCCGGTTCGATTGCTGTAAGATCGAATTATTCGTTGCGCTGTGCTTTCCATTTTTTCGGTATCCGTTCTTTTTATGGTTGGGTGGTAATCGTCCAAAATCATGAAGGTATCTTTAAGTGTGAATGCCCGTTTTTCCAAGTTGTTTGCCGTGTCTTCAAAATTAGGAAGACATGAAAGGCTTAGAAAATCCCCGAAATGGCATAATAACAGTGTTGCGAGCGTACTTTTCCCGCTGCCTGTTTCTCCGAAAAGATAACCGCTGAAATTTGGCATAGGTTCGAGCAAAGTGGTTAAAGGCGAAATGTATAACAAAGCAAACAGGGGAATTGTGATTGCCCGCTTTGCAACATCAAGAAACGAAAGACTTGCTTTTATTGCCTCTATCTCATTTTCTGGGTTAAGAGGAAGGCAATACTTCTGCATTTCCCTCGATAGTTTGACGGTGATATTTTCCGCGCCGATACCGCCCCCGGATGTAAGGTATACAGGACTTCCGTTTATTTCCCTGAATCCTGTATGTGTAAAACAAGTAATATGTTTAACGCTTTTTGATTCAGTCTGTATAGCGTGTCGGATATAATCTTTAGTATTTTGTCCGGGTTCTATTATTGCCTCATTCCCCCAGCCGTGAAGCCAGTTTAAGGAAGAAAATTGTTTAATAGTTGTTTCTATTTCCGGTAATAACTTGTCTTTTATTTTTCCCGCTATGGCGAAATAATGCGTTATCTCAATACCGTTATCCTCTGAAATCTCTCTTGTAATCCATGCTGCAAAATTACAGAGTATAATCGGGATAAACCCATCATGAGTTTTTTTCAATCTGCATGTATTGCCCGCCTCGTCAATAAAATAAATGCGCTCATTATTTAGAGGAATCAAATTGTTATTTTGTTTAAGATTCTTTTCTTCCGGTGTTTCTGGTAATGGCTCTATTGCCGCGTCCATAAAACGATTTACAGCTTGCAGTCCTTCTAATTGGTGAAGGTCGTTAAAGTCGGTCGGATTTGTTTCAGTTTCCCTAAATTTAGGGATTGCAAGAAGTGTCCTTGATTCCCGCGCCGCTGCCGTTGCTTTCGTAATGCCCGGATTACCTTCCGTCCATTGGTCATTGTCTGCACAGACAAGTAGTGTTCGGTCGGGCATCTTTACCCGCAATTTACGAGTAACAGCATCCAAATTCCCGGCGTCAAAAGCTACTGCGACACTGTAACCGGTGGCTTCGTTCAGGCTTGCGCCGGTGGCGTATCCTTCACATATAAGGACAGGTCCAGTGTTATCTCCGGATATCCAGAAAAAGTTACCGGCTTTGACTGTCCCGATCTTGAAACGCTTGCTTCTGTCAGGGTTGATAAATTGTAGACCGTGGAGTGTGCCCGCGTAGTCCCGCACGGGTATCAGGAGCGTGTCATTCAACTGCTTTATGCCAGTTGGTTTAATTCCTTTAGCTACGATGTAGGGATGGTTTGCTTGAACATCATGGCCTTTGTCCCAAATCTCTTTTGATACTTTCCTACATTCTGCAGATCCCCGCGCCTGTTCTTCTTCACGTTGCCTGCGAATGCGGTCCATATGTGTCGTATAACGGGCTTTCTCTTCGGTGGTAAGGCTTCGATATTCCTTGCTGCTCCAAGTCTCTGAAACGCCGCGCTTCCAACAGCCAAAAGCGCCTGCCGCCAGATTACCATTATGGAACACGTACCAACCGTTTTCAGTCCGTGGTTTATCGCCGAATACATGAAACCTGTGGAGATCTCCATCTGCTATGATCTCCGCCGGCGGTTCAATTCCGGTCTTGCTCATCACCTCTTTAAATGCTTCGGCGGTATTCACGGACGGTCCCCATGTCGCTCAAAGGCGCTTACAAAAAGATTGCTGCATGTGTTTATAGGGAGGTAGCTAATCATCTTTTCTCCCCTTGTTTGAAAAGGAAAATAGCACTCCGACAGCTTTTGATGGCCTCCAGCGCATCTCTTGAGCCGATAGGAGCGTTTGCCGCTATTAGTCGCAGAACCTCATCGACATTTCCGCTAATCTGGTAGGTGACTTCTTTCCTATCGTATAGTGGTACTACTTCGAGGCCAAAAGCTTTTAATAGTCCGGCAGTAATCGCATCTCGAATTGTGATTTCTTTCTCGTCCGGTTCCTTTTCCTTCGACTTTCTATCCTGCATTCGTAAACCTCCTCCTTTTCTTGTTCTGAGGTAATTTTAAAAAAATGCCGGAGCGATTTGAAATGAAAAGTATTTTTTGACTGTCACGCGTGAAGAGGGGAAAAATACTTAGCTGATTTTATGCACTTTTTGATTGTAGAGATTGCAGAAGTCGATTATTTTTGGACTTAATCGTGTTGGCAATAGTATCAATATCTTCCAGCCAAATGGATGGATATAATATCTTCAGGAGGCGGGCTATTACTCTATACGCTCGTACATGCTCGACAGTGCAATTCCTGCTGCAGCTATCATGGCAATACTTATTCAACTTATTGAACGCGCCAGCAACAGCATATTTCCAGAAAGAGTGTTGCTGTGGGGACTCATATTTGGTTGCCTCTATCCCAAAATGCTTGAAATACATGTCCGGGATTTTCTTGCCTAATTTTACTATCTTGCGACACACAGCCAAGTAATACTTGAACTTAACATAATCGATGCCTATTGTTGGCAGAACATCAGGATATGGGAAGTGCATATTAGTAAGTTGCTTTACTAAAGGTGACACTCTTTTTATCACCTTGTTTATGTCGGCGCGTGTCAACGCAACAAACGAATTAAGTTCAGGGTATCCTTCTGTGAACTGATTGGTGAACGGCCAGGGTTTCAATATGAAAACAATAAATTCAAGATTATCCTCGGCAATCTTCAGACCTGAGAAGCAAGCTCGTATTTTGGGCCAATTTAAAGCATTTCTCACTATCGCAAAACTTTCCCTGTATCTGCTTGGATAATGGCAAAAAGACGAAGGAGATACCACATCACGGGCAATGAATACTTTATACGGAGTATGGAAATAATATGTTTGCGGCGTGAAGCATACTGTATCTCCCGCTCCTACCCAAATTTTGTTTTTTTCTAAAAGATGAACCCAAAAAAATTCCGCTTCTGTTTCAAATTCTCTTGAGCGATCCTGTAGAGAGCTGAGTGGTGTTTCAGTAAACGGCGGAAATACTTCCATAAGTCTATCGAATGCTGATCCCGGAGGATTCTCCGGTAATGCCGCCGCTTTTTCGAATACTGACAATAGAGGATTCTGTTGCTTTTTCATTTTCCAGTACTTTCCATTATCAAGGAAAATTACTATCTCATCTGGATGCTCCAGTTCCCACTCTTAAATTACCAATTAATGCCACTTGATCTTAATAGCTGTTGCATATCCTTGTCCCCTAATCTTGCTGCCATCTTTGCATCATTAATCGTCATTTGTTCATTGCCCATTTTTCCATATGCCGCACCCCGTATTATATAGGTATATGAATCATTGGGATTGATCTGAATGGCCTTACTTAAATCATTAATAGCCTGCACGTAATTCCCCATGTTGACATAGGCATAGCCTCTGTCGCGATAGGCATCAAAGCTGGGACTGAGTTGGATAGAAGCATTCAGCGCCGTTATGGCCTCTCTATAATTATTTCCTTTAAGTGCTTGGCGTCCTCTTTCTAACCATATTTGACTTTCCTCTTTAGGAGTGACGGCTGCCGCTGTCGGCGGTACGGATAGACCGGCAGCCGAGGTTATTGGCTTTCGCTTTTCTGCTATTGGCGCTGGTTCGCTATCCCAAGGGTCGCGCACAGAGAGCGCCGAATTACTATCCCATGGGTCAGGAACGGAGAGCTCCATATAGTTGCCTTTAGGTATCGGCTCCTTGACTGTGGAGGGCTTCTTTTTCCACGGATCGTCAAAATCAAGTTGCACTGGTGGTCGTACAGATTCGAGCGATGATAATGCATCGCCGATTTTGTTTCGATTGCTATTTATTCTCTCATTATCCAAATTTACTATATCCGTAATTGCCACAAGAAATAGGCATGCAGAAGATAAAACTACAAATGCTGCAACTCTCACACCACCAATATGTGAATGAGAAACGCTAAAATTAAGGCTCTTATCCCACCCAGCCTTACCTTGTTTATTTAATTTATTGTACTGCCACAGATAAGTGAAAAAGGCCGCAATAGGAAAGCCTAATCCGTATCCAGCAAAATAAATATAAAACCCTCTTTTTATCGCTTCAATAAAGGTTAAATTCTTACCTTCCGCATTAGTGATCTTAGTTTTGAGAATTGCTTTAGCAGGGGTATTCCCAAATATAGATAATATGAAAGCCTCTATTGCAACCATAAAAGGTAACACACAGAGACCTAACACCAATTCACCGCTTTTACCTTTTGCCGACATGTGCTCAGTGAACTCAGGGAATAAGTAAGCAAATAAAAAAGCAGCTGGGTATGCCAGCAAAATCAGGTCAATTGTTCTTGCCCAGTACCTTACCCAAGGACGAGGGGTTTGACTTGTTGGTTGATCAGTAAAAGGTGGTGTATCTTTGGGCGGCTCTGGTGGTGGGTGTGATTCCTTAGCATCCTTCTTCTCCTGTGATTGTTCAGTACCCGACTGATCATTCTCCTCTGCTTGTGAATATTGTTCTGAATCTGACTTAAAAGCATTCAAACCTTCTTGAATCTTTTGATAGGCTTCGTTTATTTCTTTAAGTTTTTCTTGTGTTTTTGCTTGCAGCTTAGGATCATGAGTAAAACGATCAGGATGCCATACCTTAACCAAGTCTTTATAGGCTTCTTTTACTTCCTCGATGGATGCCTCGGGTTGAAGCCCAAGAATATTATAATACTTCATCAGGCCATTCATTTTATTATGTTAGGAGTCAATTATGATCCTTGTGAATCGTATCGAATATTACGGCCTGCACTTCCGATAGTGGTATCCAAATGTCCAAATTGGTAGCAGTGCGATATTTCTGTGGGGAGAGCTTCAATCTCAAGGAACGGACGCTCTATCTTTGCGGAAACGCAATTAAAAGCAATGCACTTGTCGCTCATGCTTCCCGCTCTATAATAAAGATTCAGATTCGGAAAAAGATTAGCAAAGCGAGAAGAGACTATGACGCAATGCTCAAGCTTATCCGGTTTCTTTTTCATTTCACGAAATGTGTATGCTGCAAGCTTACGTTTTCACCGTGTCCCCATGATAGCACAGGCAAGGAAGAAATCAAAGAGGGTGCATGGGAGCCCTACCTCAAAAGCGTTTCCACCGTTTTTGTCAGTAGCTCCCATGTCCTCTATTTTTTATTGCATCTTCCTTTCTAAGGTGCTATATTTCCTTCAGTAGAGGGAAATGATATGAAAACCATCGTTGTATTATTGCTAACGCTGTTCATCGCCGCACCAGCCTGGGCAGGCGAATCTAATGTCTATACAGATGACGACTTGAATCAGTATAAGTCTGGGAACGAGTATGAAGCCTGGAGGGAATATCAAAGTATTAAAAAGAATTCAGATAATTATCTTCATGATTCACAGGTAGAAGATGCTCTCGGTGCGATACAAAGGGAAAGCGAAGATAGAAAAATGAAGAAAGATGCTGCAATGAAAAAAATTCAAGAAATAGAGCAGGAGAGAGCCAATGATAAAATTGAGTCCATGAATGAAATGAAAGTCGGTGGATTCGTCGGTCAGGCAAGGGCTAAGTCAAGAGCAGAGAAGAGAATAAAACAGGAAGCTGATCTTGATAAATGCCTATAGAGAGGCTGGGTTAAGTAGAGAAAGAGAATTACAACATAGGACTGAGGAGGCTGAGAAGAAAGCGAGGGAAGCGGAAAGGGCGGCAAGGCAAGCGGAATCCGGCCCTCGCAACTATTTCGATATCCAAACTGGAAAGATGATTCATTGTTCGGGCGGATTTTGCCAGTAATAAAAAAGTGCATCCGGCGCAGCGATCTGGTTTAGTTTTTAGAATTTAACAAGCTAACAATATCCTCAATCTCCCACAACCGATCCGTAATCCCGGCTTCCATTGCAGGTGTCACCCTCAAGGTCTGATGAATAAAATGCCTAATAACGCGCTCAAGAGAGAATCGGAATTACCCGCATTTTTTTTCGCTTAGTGAGGTTACTCCGCTCTTATCAGCCTCATCGCAAAACAATTCTGCTGTAATTCGTCATTTTTCTTCTTATGCAACTTATGCGGCTTTGCAGGTAGTCATAACGTTACGCGATACTCTTCATTTGGCTGAGGCGTTATGAGAAGAATGTCCTATTTACGTTTCTCGGACGGTGAAGTTCTCGATTCCACACGATTGGCCGCCTCGAAGATTGCATACATGCTGATCCCTACGATCTCGGTCCGGGGGCTCAGGGAACTAAGGTATTCCTTTGAACGGGATGTTACGCCATTGCGCTGACATACAAGAAAGGCGACTGCTTCAGCCTCCAGTTCCATCTGATCTGAAGACATGGTGCGCCGATCAAACCATCGGCCTTTTGAATCAGCGCCGAGATGTCCACAGTAAATATGCCCCAATTCGTGGGCCAATGTTGCAAATCGTGTTGGCAAATCATGTTTGGCATTAACCTTAACGCGGAATGAAAATTGATCTTTTCCCTCCATAGCCTCGGGACAAACCTTAATGCCTGCGGCGGTGCCAGCGAGAAAGTTTCCGTAATTATCAGCTTCCACTACTTCAATCCCGTATTTTATGGCTGATGATCGTGTGTTGTCATAAAGCCTGCGTGATAGCTTTCCAACAGCGAACAGGACATTGCTGTTCTCGCCAGGAAGAGGAGGGCCTGTAGTATCGGAAATCTCATACACAAAGCGTACCGGTCCAAACAATTGGAGAATTACAATGGGGACGGCATCAGGCTTGATGTGGCGTCTCTTTCCTCTCCACTGTTTTCGAGTGCCGACTGCAGATGCTCCAGGCCGCTGAATTTTTACAAGCATTGCGTTGTACACTGAGAGATGGTTAAACCGCTTGACGAAATCAAGGAACTCATCGAAGGCGGACAATCCTTTCGACTTCAATGCCTCGTTAAAGAGCTGATCGATGGCAGTCCGGCAGTCCTCGAAGTGGAGAAGCCGCTGAGTGGCGTGGTCAGTCATCCCGTTCATGCGCTTTTTGTATAGTGGTTCAGAAATATTAGTCATCGTATCGAGTGTATTAATAAAAGAGTCCTATTATTAACAATGAAGCTGGTGTACTGGAAATCCCTCATTGTCTATCTTTCCATCCCTGAAAAATGACAGGGTCTTATTAACAGTGCCGTAATTCATGTTTATCTTTTTGGCAATATTCCTGATGGATTGTGATTTGTCTGAAAGATATACATCTATTATTTTCTTGTGGTCTATTGGCGGTATCGGCTTTCTTCCAAGCCTTCTACCTTTTCTCCGGGCATTGTCGAGACCGGCCTTCACTCGTTCCCGGATAAGTTCCCTCTCAAACTCTGCCATTGACCCGATAATATGAAACATAAGCCTCCCCTGGGCTGTGGTAAGGTCTAAGTTGTCCTGATACGATATAAACCCTACATCAAGGCTTGAAAGCTCCTCCAGGGCGTTCACAAGCTGTTTCAGGCTCCTTCCGAAACGATCCAGCTTCCAGACTATGACAAGATCAATCGTTCTTTTCCTGGCAGCATCCATAAGCATGTCAAGCTGAGGTCTCCGTTCTTTGGTCCCAGAAATACCATTGTCAATGTACTCCCCGGTAATGGTGAAGTCTCTCCTCTGACAGTACTCCCGAAGGGGTGATAATTGCAGTTCAGGGTCTTGACCTTTGTCGATGGTTGAACAGCGGGCATACAAAGCGGCTCTTACCTTTTCCATTTTCTTTCTCCTTTTCATTTTCGTTTTCTTATGCTATACTGTTTGTATATACATTTAGAATAGCGTAAAAGAATTTACTTGTCAAGGGGGTTACTGTATAATGAAAAAAGTGAAAGCGGATCAACTCAGAAAGCTGCTAAAGAAAAAAGATAAGATGATTACTCTCCGTATGAATCCCGAACTTCTCAGACTCCTCGATGAGGCTTTAGAGAAAGACAGGGAGCATGAGAGCAGAAACGAATTGATTGAATCTCTGATACTCAAATACTTGGAATCGAAGGGAAAAATTTAACTTATTAGTATGGGCTTTTCACTGACTACGCCTACAAAGAGCGAAAAATGGATGATGAAGCAGAATTAACGATATGTGATCTCTTTGCCGCTCAGTTCCTGTTTTTTTTCATGCAATATCTTCACTTCTGCTTGCAAGAATAAGAACTCGTGAGAACAGTCGAGCGACTTTAATAATGAAGTAATTTGCAGCAATATTATTTCAAATGCAGTCTCCAAGAAATAGAACGCTTCATCCCGTGAAATACTATCAGGCGGGATAAGTATACTCGACATGCTTCTATCAAAGCCCACATAAAGACAATTGTTCCGTACCTGCATAAGTTTCTTGTCGGCGACCAACTCCCAAAATCGTGAGATGTTAGGCGATATTTTGCGTTCCTTCTCAAATGGAAAGGGTGGTAGAAAAGAGTTAAGCTGTTTGGAAGGGTGTTGCGTCAATGTATTCAAGTCTTTTTGAGTCAATGTGTTTTGGTCGTTCTTTATAGCAAATACACGACTCAGATAGAATTTACCCATTTCTTCTAATGCCGTAATTGCCAGAAATGCCGAGGTGGGGAAGCGGCCATTATTAAATAGCGCTTCCGCCTCAAATAGGAGACGCTTCGCATTGTAAAAAGTGGCTTTTCGATAAGCTGTTAAGCTGTCAGTTCTAATCTTAATCTTATGCCTGGAGGCCATAGTGGATAAAGAGAAGATAAATTTTGCTGTTATCAAACGTCTTCGATACGATGATCCTGAAATGCAGATTGACAGGTATGAAGTCTTCGCCGACTTCAAAGTTACATTGTTTGCCAATAGCGGTGGCGCATGGATGCCAAAATGTACGAATCGTATTAGTCATATCATCTTACATATAACGCTTGCCTTAACCACAGCGGGGAAAAACCTTTATCAAAATCAAACCAAGCTTAGACCGCGTCTGGCTGAAGACGTTTGTTAACTATTCCTCCCTTGTTCCATGAGTATGCCTTCCACAACGTTGAAAATTGTCTTTGCAACGTTTAAACGACCCGATATCTCTTTTCGATAAGCGAAAAGTTTTTTCTCATCAAAAGGTGGGCCGACGTATATTTTGCCGGTATTGGTAAACGAAATATTGTGCGCAAGTGTGCCAGTGAATGATATCACCGGTTAGTTCTGGACCCACCCATCGCCGGTAATCGAACCCATTCCCCGGTTTTTTGCTGAAGGAGATACCCAGCGAAATAAGTACCCAGTCTGCTTTTCT
>DCVG01000069.1:14511-27784 GCA_002328665.1 Nitrospiraceae bacterium UBA2194 | reverse complement strand
GCATTACGGAGTATGCTAAAATATGTCTGGTAAATAACCGTCCATGAAGATAATTTACAGATCTATACTGAGGGAACTGGCGCTTACCTTTCTCCTCAGCCTTGCATGCCTGAATTTCATTCTGATGATGGAGAAACTTCTCAGGCTGAGCAGGTTCCTTTCGGGTGTAGGGTCATCCCTGCCGGATATGGTCAAGCTCGTCCTTTACCTCCAGCCGCCCCTGTTTCTTCTCACCATCCCGATGGCGCTCCTGCTTTCTACCCTCCTGGTTTACGGACGGCTCAATCTCGATAACGAACTTGTCATACTGAGGACCAGCGGAATGACCTTCTTCAGGATCTCAATGCCTGTTGTCATCCTCGGACTCTTCTGTTTTTTCCTTAACGTCGGCATCAGTTTTTATATCGGCCCGAAGAGCAGTATGCATCTCAGGGAGGAAATCACCCGCATCATAAAAGTGCGCACGCCCTTTGCTATCGAGGAGGGCCGATTCACGACTACTTTCAGGGATGCGCTGATTCTCATTAAGGAGAAGACACCGGACAATGTGATGAAAGGGATATTTATCTATGATAACAGGAACAGGAGCGAGCCGAGGGTACTCTTTGCTAAAGAGGGGGAGATTTCCTCACAGGACGGGATGGCCATCAACCTGTTCCTTAAAGACGGATATATAAACATTGCAAAAGGCGATGTCACCACTGAAATGGCGTTTAAAAAATACAATATGATACTGAAATTCGAGGCCGATACCCCATCAAGGAGGAATGCCGAGCTCACTCCACCCGAGCTTCTGCAGAAGATAAAGGACTCTGACCGGCGGCGTGCGTCGGACTTGTATCCCGAACTCTACAGGAGGCTGACATTGCCTTTTCTGTGCCTCGTCCTTATTTTTTTCGGTCCGCCTCTGTCTATGGCAGCAGGGAAATCCGGCAGGCTCGGCGGCCTGACATTGGGGCTGGCGGTGTTCACTTTCTACTATATGGTTCTTATATACAGTGAAAACCTTGTGAAGGCGGAAAATATCCCGCATTATATAGGCGCCTTTATCCCGACCGCTGTCCTTGCTGTCTTCGCTGCAGTGGTCTTCAGGAGAGAAAGCGCGCGATGAGGATACTTTACCGGTATTACTTCAATGAATTTTTTAAAATTCTGAGCATTGTTTCTCTGGGCATTGCACTGATATTCAGCCTGATAGACCTCCTCGACAAGGTCGACAATTTTATGCCAGGAAAGCTGTCGGCAGCGGATTTTGCGTATTATGCTTTTCTGAATATGCCGAAGTATCTCTATTATCTCCTTCCGATGTCTTTGCTCATATGCAGCCTCTTTGTGTTCAGCCAGGCCTCGCGGTTTAAAGAGCTTGCCGTTGTCAAGGCGAGCGGAGGACGTCTGAAAAGGCTTTTTTACCCGTTTGTTATTTTAGGGGTATTTTTCAGCATTATCGCGTTCGCATTCGGGGAATTCATCGTGCCGGATTTCTCGGACAGGATGCTCGAATTCAAAAAAAAATATATGAAGGGCGGGGAAAAGGTCTCGTTTAAGGAGGGCACTCTCTGGCTGCGGGGTACGGACGGCGCATTGGTACGGATAGAACTTTACACGCCCGGGCAGAAAGTGGCAAAAGGGGTGAGCATTTTTTTGATCGACAAAGCGTCGATGAAGAAAAGGATTGAGGTAGAAGAGGCTTTGTGGGTGCAGGAAAAGGGCTCGCCCGGCGTATGGAAGTTTAAAAAGGCGACTGTCTACGACATCGACAAAGGCACGATCGACAATGTGCAGGAAATGGAATACCCTTATCTCGAATCTCCGGACTTCTTCGGAAAGAAGATAAAAAACCCTGAAGAGATGGGCATTGGAGAACTTTACAGGTATGCGCAAAGATTACAGGCAGCGGGCTTCAACGACGCAAAGCTCATTGTAGACCTCAACTCAAAGGTTTCGTATCCCCTGATGAACCTTTTTTTATTGATCTTCGGAATCTCTTTTTCGGTGATGGGCAGGGTAGGGGGCGGTCTTTTCGCAGCGGGTATCGGGATATTCATAAGCTTCCTTTACTGGCTCTTGTATACTTTCATGCTTTCACTGGGATACGCGGGAATACTTCCTCCTGCTGTGTCGACATGGATCGTTCCACTGCTCTTCTGCGCCGTATCTGTGTACCTTTTCAGGAAGATACCGGAATAATATGCCATATGGGCGCTGCATCGCATAAAGGCTGTCTCTGTCTTGTCCTTCATGCGCATTTGCCGTATATCCGTCATCCCGAACACGAGTTTTTCCTCGAAGAAAACTGGCTTTATGAGGCGATAACGGAAACGTACATCCCCCTCCTTGATGTTTTTTCCCGGCTGATCGATGACGGAGTGGATTTCAGGGTAACCCTTTCCCTGAGTCCCGTGCTTCTTGAGATGCTTAATGACGGTCTCCTCAGGGAGCGTTACGAGAGGCATATCGAACGGCTTATCGGGCTGTCGGAAAGAGAAGTCTTCAGAACAAGAAGAGATACCGATTTGAAGCCTGTGACCAAAATGTATCATGAAAGTTTTTTGAAGATCAGGCGTCTTTTCACGGACGTCTGTAAAAGGGACCTTGTTCGCGCATTCAGGATGCTGCAGGAAACAGGAAAAATCGGGATTATACCGACCGCTGCCACCCATGCCTTTCTCCCTCACCTGTCGCTTTATCCGCAGGCGGTCAATGCGCAGTTAAGGACAGGTATAGAGCATTACAGAACGAATTTCGGCAGGTCCCCGAAAGGCATCTGGCTGCCCGAATGCGGTTTTGCGCCCGGCTTTGACGGCTTCATCAAAGAAAAAGGCGTAGAGTTTTTCTTTCTTGAGACGCACGGGATAATGCAGGCAAGACCGGCGCCGCGGTATGGGGTATATGCGCCGCTGACATGCCCTTCGGGTGTTGCGGCATTCGGCAGGGACGAAGAAACATCCGGACAGGTCTGGTCTTCGATTCATGGATATCCCGGCGATTATTACTACAGGGATTTTTACCGTGATATCGGGTTCGACCTTGATCTGGATTATGTAAAGGCCCATATTAAACCTTATGGGGCGGAGACATATACGGGACTTAAGTATTACAGGATCACCGGCAAGACCGGCAGGAAAGAGCCTTATAACATACAGAAGGCGGAGGAGAGAGCTGCGGAGCATGCCAGGCATTTTATCAACAGCAGAGAGATGCAGATAAACCGCTTGTCGGACACGCTCAAAATCGAACCCGTTGTTACTGCGGTGTATGATGCGGAACTCTTCGGGCATTGGTGGTTCGAAGGGACTCAATGGCTTGATAAGCTTTTGAGAGGTATATATCTTTCAAAAGTGAATTTCCGGACTGTAAATCCGTCCGAGTATCTCCGAGGCCTGACCTTCCGGAAAGAGGGCCTGCAATCCGGGGATCCGGCCATGTCAAGCTGGGGTGAAAACGGATACGGTGAAGTCTGGCTGAATAGAGAGAATGACTATATTTACAGGCATCTTCTCGTTGCCACGGAGCGGATGATCCGGCTTGCAGACCGGTTTCCGGTTGCAGACGGCGTCCTTCAGAGGGCGCTTAACCAGGCTGCAAGAGAGGTCCTGCTCTCTCAGCACAGCGACTGGGCATTCATTATGAAGGGCAAAACGGCTTCACAATACGCAAAAAAACGGTTTGAAGAGCATATCGGCAGATTCACGTTTCTCTATCGATCGGTACTGTCGGATAACGTTTCCGAGACTGTACTGGCGGACATGGAAGACAGGGACAGGATATTCAGGGAAATCGATTACAGGGTTTTCAGCAGAAGGCAGCCGGCATCGGAAGGGAGGCAGCTATAACAGGAGCTTGTCATAGGGATAAGACTTTAAAAAAGTAAGGAACTCCTCAAGAGCGCCCGAAGAAATAGAGTTTTTGTGAACGATTAGAGAAAAGTCCCTGACCATTTTTTCTTCTCTCAGGTTCAACAGTTTGAGGGTACCATACCTGCTTTCCTTTCTCGCTGCCCAGCGTGAGATTATAGAGACACCCAAACCATTCTCAACCGCGTCCTTTATCGCTTCTGTACTGCCGAGAATTGACGATATCCTCATGTCGTTGATCGTGACGCCATGCCGTCCGAGTATCTTTTCGATTATCTGCCTTGTCCCCGACCCTGCTTCTCTGAGGATGAACGGCTCCTTAATAAGATCGGATATGGGGACTTCCTTTTTCTTTGCCCAGGGATGCTCCGGAGACACGATCAGCAACAGCTCGTCTGAAAGCAATTTCCTTACATTCATCTTTTGTTTCGAAGCATCTCCTTCAACCAGGCCGAGGTTGATGTTGCCGGCGTTGAGAAGCTCGATGACCCTTTTAGTATTGCTGACAATGAGGTATATCTTGACTTTGGGATGAGCGGCCTTGAATTCGGTGATGATGCTCGGAAGGAGGTAATTGCCGATGTTGGAGCCGGCGCCGATGGTAATGCATCCCTTGGTAATACCCGTCTGTTTGCCGATTGTCTTCTCGGCAGAGGCATAAAGGGCGAGGATCTCTTTTGCGTATTTGTAAAGGGTCTCACCTGCGGGCGTGAGGGTTACAGTGCTTGATGATCTGTCGAACAGCTTCGTTTCATACTTCTCTTCGATGGCCTGTATCTGGAGGCTCACTGCGGGCTGGGTAAGATGGATGATCTCGGAGGTTTTGGAAAAACTCTTTGTTTCAGCAACCGTGCAGAAGACTTTCAGTTTATGATCTTCCACTCAAATCCTCCGTGAAAAAGCTTATTGTAATGCATGGTCATTCAAGATATATAGTCCTTAGAATATCCCGGTACTCTTGAAGCCTTGCTCATTACCGGCTTTTGTCAGAGCAGGTTGTAAGCCGAGTTCTGTGTAATGTGGTCATTCATCTAAGACCCGGCGTTGCCGCCGGACTCATGCGGTCTCAACCCGTTCCGCCTCCCTCTCGGCCTGAGGCTTCCAAGGGATTCGAAGGGGCCCCTCTCAAGGCGGAACCTATTCGACCTTGCTCAAGGCGGGGTTTACCAAGCTTGAGATGTCGCCACCCCAACTGGTGAGCTCTTACCTCACCTTTTCACCCTTGTCCCGACAAAGCCGGGACGGTTTCCCTTTCTGTGGCACTTTCCTTGGGGTTTCCCCCAGTCGCTGCTGGCGACCGCCTTGCCCTGCTGAGCTCGGACTTTCCTCCCGTCTGGGACTGCATATCCCGGCGGGCGACCACTCCTCCTGCTCTGACTTATAATTTTATTTTATCAGTATATAATAATTATTAAAAAATTAAAAGGACTATTTCGGGCTTTTTATAGGCCGGATGAGAGAGTTCTAAGAAACGGCGGCTATGCGTTATTTTTGTAAAAGAGTATCCTGCGGCATTGGGGGCAGGTGATTATCTCTTCATTCTTTTTGATTTCCACAAAGAGCTGAGGCGGGATATTCATATTACAGCCCTGGCATATCTCTCCCTTTACTTCGGTTACGACCAGACCATTGCACGGCCCTATCAGTGAGACATAGAGGTCATAGGCTTCTTTGTCGATTGACCCCGCGATTCCCTCTCTCGTTTCCCTTACGGACAGCAGCTCCTTTTCCACCTCTGCTTTTTCGCTTTCGAGCCTCTTCCTTAATGCGTCGATCTTCTCTTTTTCAGCCTTGAATTTTGCTTCCTCTGCTGTTATCCGCTTCGAGGAGGTGTCGATCTCTTCCATGACAATGAGGATCTCGTCCTCGATGGAAGATCGCTCCTTTTCCACCGATTCTATTTCCTTCAGAAGCGCCTGGTATTCCTTATTAGTTTTGATATCGGATGTGCGTGCCTTGAGTTTCCGTATCTTTTCTCCGGCGTCGTCAAGTTCTCTTTCCTTGTCGCGTTTCTTTTTATCGAGGGAAGCGAGCTTCTGTTTAACGTTGTTGAGGAATGTTTCGGACTCCCTGAGGGGCGCTTCGGAAGCGGCTATTCTTGCCGGGAACTTCATGAGCGTGCGGCTTAAATGGAGAATCTTCGAGTCGATCTGCTGCAGTTTAATCAACTGTTCGAGCTGTCGGTTCACTTATTCCTATTAACCTTTCGACTTTCTCCGAGAATAATGGTGGGCCCACCAGGACTCGAACCTGGGACCAACCGGTTATGAGCCGGTAGCTCTACCAGCTGAGCTATGGGCCCGACTTTCAAAAGCGGAAAAAAAACGTTATTCGCCATGACAGACAGCAACGGAAAACTCTTTGCTTGATAAAGAGAAACCGATTAACGGCAACTTTTCAGTATAAACCCGTTGACGATATGAGGTCAAGGCTTTTCTATGAATTCCCTGAGCCATCTGCTTCTGGAAGGATGCTTCAGCTTTCTAATAGCCTTGACCTCGATCTGCCGTATCCTCTCCCGTGTAACCTCGAACTCAATGCCTACTTCCTCGAGGGTACGGGGTGCGTCGACGCCGATCCCGAAACGTTTCCGGATAATCCTTTCTTCTTTCGGCGGGAGCGAGCACAGGATTTTGTCGATCTTCTTTTTCAAATCATCCCGTATTGCAAAATCGAGGGGGGACAACATCGCCTTGTCCTCGATAAAGTCTTGCAGATGACTGTCTTCCTCCCCTATCGGGGTTTCGAGGGATATCGGCTCCTTCGATATCTTTAAAATACCGTTCACTTTTTCAGCAGGCAATTTCATCTCCTCCGCGATCTCCATGGGGGTCGGCTCCCTTCCCAGTTCCTGCACGAGATCCCTGGAAACTTTTGTAATCCTGTTAATGGTTTCGACCATGTGCACAGGGATCCTTATCGTCCTCGACTGGTCGGCGAGAGCCCTTGTTATCGCCTGCCGGATCCACCAGGTGGCATAGGTGCTGAACTTGTATCCCCGTTTATACTCGAACTTGTCGACCGCCCTCATAAGGCCGCTATTGCCTTCTTGTATAAGGTCGGAGAAACTCAGTCCCCTTCCCAGGTATCTCTTGGCTATGCTTATGACAAGCCGGAGATTTGCTTCTATCATGGCTTTCCGCGCCTCGAAGACATCTCTTTCCCCGCGCATGAGGAGCTTTAACGCCTTCTTCATCTCTGCAGACTTCATTCCGAAGAGTATTTCCTTTTTTTCGATAATATTTTTAAACGAAAGGATGTCTTTTTTCGCAGGAGACTTTGCAAGCCGTATGTTCCTGCTTTTCGCAGCAATCTTTTTCTGCAGGCCGTCGACTTCCGCCACAGTCTTTCTCAGTTCTTCGGAAAATACTACGATGACGTCGTCCTTCAGCTTCAGATTACGTATTTTCTCGAGTATCCTGTTCCTGTTTTCTTCGAGCGCCTTTATAAGGGCCTGAACATTTTTGGAAGTATTGCCGCCGGGGGATGCCGGGGATGTCTTCCCCGGCGGCAAGGAAGGAGAAAGCTGCCGGAATTTCTGCAGATACGTGCTCCTTTTCCTGTTCAGGGCATCCACTTCCCGGGTCAATCTGACGAAGCGTTTTCTCTCCGTCCGCAGCTCATCCTCGGCCTCTTCTTCTCCGTGCTGGATGATTTCGGTGAGGGGTACACTGCCTTCCTCTGCGAGCTTTCCCATGGCGGTAATTTTTTTGAGAACGAACGGCAGAGAGAATATTATCCTGAAGACCTTTTCCCTTCCTTCCTCTATTTTTTTTGCAATCTCGATTTCGCCTTCTCTCGTAAGCAAAGGAACGCTGCTCATCTCCCTGAGATAAATCCGGATAGGGTCCTTTTCTCCCTCGATGAAATCTGCAGACTTTCTCTCCCCGGAAATCTTCTCGTCTTCCTTCTCTTCCGGGAAGATATCTCCTTTGTTCTCGTCGTAATCATCGAGGTCTTCAAAATAATCGAAATAGTTTTTCATATTCCCATCCTCTTCATCATTTTGCGTTTCTCTTTCAGCAACGAATCAAGAAGCGACACATCACCGGATATATCTGCCAGCCGTTTTCTCTCCTCGAAGCTTTTTTTCATCATCGTCTTCAAACAGTCCTCTATGTTCTGCTCGACATGCTCCGGGTCGAATCCCGGCCTCAGGGATAATTTCGTAATAAGAGAGCGCTCCTCTTCATCAGCGCAGCCCAGTATCGAGTTGACGGTGAGGGCGCCTTCACATGTCTTTATCTTATCGAATATGGACCTTACGGTATCTTCCTTCAGGTCGTCGATGCTGATTCGCGACAGCACGGCAACGGCTTTCTCAGGAAAGGCAATGACAGCGCTCAAAAGGAGGTATTCTTCCCTGTTTGCAACTGCCGGAACCGTCCCGGCTGATTCGGAAGGCCGCAGGCCGGATTTCCGCCTCATTTTCTCAAGCTCGCTTCGAAGGACCGATTCGTTTATGCGCGACCTGTCAGCCAGTTCGCCTAACATAGCATCCGCCAGAATAATGTCTTTCACCATTACAATCAGACCGAGCGCCTCTCTTACCTTCTCAGTCCGGTCGCCCTTTGCGGTCCTGAAGAGAAACTCTGCCGCCGATACCGCATCAGCGAGCAATTTTTTGAAAGGAGCGGCGCCGGACTTTCTCAGGAAACTATCCGGATCTTCCCCCCTGGGAAGCAGCAGGACTTTTGCCGTAAAGCCGTTATCGCAAAGTACGGCGAGAGACCGCCGCGCAGCCGAAATGCCCGCTTCGTCGCTGTCAAAAACCAGGACTGCTTTCCGGGTGAGCAACTTCAGCTTCTGCAATTGTCTTGATGTCAGGGCGGTCCCCAGCGGCGCAACCGTGTTGGTAAACCCATATTGATGGCACATGATCGCATCGAGATAGCCCTCGACAATGAGGGCGTATCCTTTCTTTCTGATTTCGTCCTTCGCAATGTTTATTGCGAAAAGGGTTTCGCTTTTTTTGAATACCTCCGTCTCCGGGGAGTTGATATATTTCGGAAGCGCATTATCCATAACCCTGCCGCCGAAGGCAATTACATCGTTCTTGAGACTGAAGATTGGAAAAATTATTCGTCTCCTGAACAGATCCCTGATGCCGCCGCGGCTGTCTGCCGTAAACAGACCTGCACTCGCCAGAGCCGAATCCGCGTATCCCTTTTTCTTAAGATGATTCAGAAGGCCGTCTCTCTGCTCGGCTGCATATCCGATATGGAAATTCTCGATTGACTCATCGCCGAGCCCCCTGTTTTTGAGATACGCCATGGCAAGGTGTGAGGCCCCCCGGAGGTTATCCATAAAAAAATGCACGGCGTCTTCGTTTATTTTGATAATCTTATCGCGCTTGTCTGAAACGGTTTTGCCGAAATGAGAGTCGGACAGGGCAACGCCGGTTTTTTTAGCAAGATAACGCAGGGCTTCTCCGAAAGAGAGGTTCTCCTGTTTCATCAGGAAGCTGACGACATCACCGCCGACCCCGCAGCCGAAACAATGGAATATCTGCTTCGACTGGTTTACCATGAAAGACGGGGTCTTTTCCGAATGGAAAGGGCAGAGTCCCTTGTAATTCTGGCCCGACTTCTTTAATGCTACATAATCGGATATGAACTCAACAATGTCTGTTCTGGCTTTTATTTCTTCAAGTGCCCTGTCAGCCTTTATCCGGACTGCACTTTGGTTCATCGATTAAATCGTCTGAAGCCCGAGCACGCTAAAATTTCCAATGGTTCATCCTTTGATATCTCATCGAGAAGCAGGTTGAGTCCGAGATTATCGCTTGAAATGTGTCCCGCGACTATGACATTAATATGGCTTTTTTCCGCTTCCTTGCGATGTTCTTCGCTGATATGCATCCCCACGATGGTGCTCACCCCGCTATTTGAAAGGCTGCTGAATATCTCCTTTGCGCCCTCGGTCCCGCCCGTCATATCGACGAAAATCTTTCCGGCCGACCGGTTCTTCGAACCGAGCACGATCTTCGGTCCGACACTGTCGAACCGGGCTGACCTGTATTCCGGGATATCCTTCAGGATATCGAGAACATCGGATAAACGATAAGGTTTTTTATCATCGAACAACCGCTGGAGGTAACTTGCAACCATGTTGTCGGCAGGGGTATGGAGACAGAGGAAAGGGATACTCAGGAGCCTTGCGGCATCCACCGCACGTGTGTGATTTGCAGGCATTAATTTCCTCTCGACTTCCTTTATCCTTTCGTCCATGAGTCCTTCTGCGATATTAATCGGCACACCGAAAATATTGAAGATGTCCGACTGCATCTGCATAACCGTGAAAAGGTCCGCAAACGCCCTGCCGGAAGGGTGATGGGAGATGAGAAGATCAATCCGCCTGCCCCTCGACTGCAGCGTATCCGCAAGAAGAATCTCTCCGACATCGATATCTATGCCTGCAAGAACACTCTTTACTTCTTCGTCGCCGGAACCGAAGAGTATCCGCGAATCGGAATACGGGTTCTGAAGAGACGCGGGGTCAAAATATTCCTTTTCATCTTCCTTCAGTTCTTCAAAATCTTTTCGTTTCCGTTCAAGCTCCCTTAGAACATGTCCCCTGCCGCGGGGGTCGTTCTCTATGCCTGCTCCGACCGCTTTTTCGTAAAGACCTCTCAGTTTCATGTCTTTGTCAGAAGATCTCTTACGCGCTGGTTCACAATTTTCCCGTCGGCAGCGCCCTGTAAACGAGGCATAACCATGCGCATTACCTTCCCCATATCCTTTGTCCCTTCAGCAGATGATTCCTTGATCACCTCTATGATTATCCGGTCAATTTCCTCTGCAGACAGTTGTTTCGGCAGGTAGGACTGCAGGATAGCTAGTTCCTGCCGCTCTTTTTCCGCGAGATCCTCCCTTCTACCTCTGGAAAACTGTTCAATGGACTCTCTCCTCTGTTTTGAGAGGGCGGATAAGACGGCAAGGACTTCATCGTCGGTCAGCTCGCCGCCTTTTTCTATCTGTTTATTCTTGGAGGCTGCCTTAGCCATCCTTAAAACAGAGACCTTAAGACTGTTCGATGCTTTTAATGCCGTCTTTAAATCATCGTCAAGTTTTTGCAGAAGAGACATTACCGGGCCGCCAGTCTGACTTTTTTGAGAGCCTTCTTGCAGGCGGCGATTGCCTTTTTCTTTCTTTTTATGCTTGACTTTTCATAATGCTCTCTTTTCTTTACCTCCGAGAGTATCCCGTCTTTTTCGCACTGCTTTTTAAATCTTTTAAGAGCATTTTCGAAAGAATCGTTCTCCCTTACCCTTACATAGGGCATCCATATACCCCCCCTGCTGGAAAATTAAATGTAATTTTAACAATTTGCTGAATTCGGTGTCAATGTAACTTCTTGCAAAATTTCACTTCTTATGATAAAGTCAACACAGGCTTCAGGACTTGTTGTTCCGGGCGGGTAAGAGTTGCTATAAGTTGTTGTATTTCCTGAATTTAATAATATTATAGCATTTACTTCCAAGAATTTTTAATGTATGGTGAAATATTGATTCAGCCTCCGCAGATTATGGGAAAAAGCCCTAAAATCCTCAGGGTTTTTAAAGAGATCAGGAAAGTGGCTTCCGGAGATGAGGCGGTAATTATTTCCGGTGAAAACGGGACGTACAAGGAACTCGTGGCAAAAACGATTCACTATAACAGCCGGCGGCATAAAGGACCTTTTATTGCAGTGAACGTATCGTCGATTCCTGAAAAACTGGCTGAAGCGGAATTGTTCGGGTGTGAGAAAGGCGCTTTTGCCGGCTCTGCGGAGAAGAGGGCCGGCAGGATAACAGAAGCGGACGGAGGGACCATCTTCATCAGCGAAATAGTACAGTTGGAGCCGGAGACCCAGAAAAAGCTGCTTGGTTTTGTGAAATCCGGAGAATTCAAACCCCTCGGGGGAAATAATCCGCTTAAATCCGATGCAAGGTTGATCGCCGCCACCAGCAGGAATATTCCGGAAATTGTATCGGACGGGCACTGCATTAAAGATCTCTATGATGTTTTTTCTGCGGTACAGGTCAGAATACCTCCGTTAAGAGAGCGGAGAGAGGATATCCTGCCGCTTGCGAAATACCTCCTGAAGGAAGCCGTCACGAAATTTGAAACCGAAGAGAAGGAACTTTCAAAGGAAGCGAAAGATTTTCTTGTAAAATACGATTGGACCGGCAATATCCGCGAGCTCGAGAATACTATAAAAAAGGCGGCTATTCTTTCCAATGGCGCATTGATAAGTAAAAAAGACCTGATGCTCGGCGATGCCGGCGCATGTTCGATAGAGGAATTCCTCGAAGAGAAGCTGAAGCGCTATCTCAAGGAGATGACCGAGCTGGGCAACTGCAATCTGTACGATACCGTGCTCTCGGAGGTCGAGAGGTCCCTTATAAATATCGTCCTCAGGGAGACCGGCGGAAACCAGCTCAAGGCTGCAAAGACCCTCGGTATAAACAGGAACACCTTGAGGGCGAAGATAAAGGAATACAGGATCCGCGTTTAACGTCAACTGTCCCTCGACTTCAAAAAGATTCCCGGTATTCATTATTGATAAGCATTTTCCCGACAAAAAAATTGACAATGAGACAGAGCGAGAATTAATCTTATGCAACTGGAGGTTAACTTGCGGTTTACCGTTATCAATAAAGACGGAAGCGCCCGTGCGGGTCTGATGGAGACCGGCAGGGGGCTTATACATACTCCTGCGTTCATGCCTGTCGGGACAATCGGGACCGTAAAGGCGATGTCCCCTGACGAGTTGAAGGAAATCGGGGCCGAGATAATACTATCCAACACCTATCACCTCTATCTGAGGCCGGGCCATAATGTCATTGCGTCTCTCGGAGGGCTTCATAAATTCATGAACTGGGACAGGCCGGTCCTCACGGACAGCGGCGGTTTCCAGGTCTTCAGCCTTTCGGCGCTGAGAAAGATAGAGGCGGATGGTGTGCATTTTAAATCCCATCTCGACGGTTCCACGCACTTCCTCGGGCCGAAAGAGGCGATGGATATCCAGTGGGCCCTCGGTTCGGACATCGCAATGGCGCTCGATGACTGCACGCCTTATCCGGCGACTTATGAATATGCGATGGATTCCCTGCACCGGACCATCCAGTGGGCTGCGATGTGCAGGGAGCTCCGGAGGGAAGGGCAGGCGTTATTCGGAATCGTTCAGGGCAGTCTCTACGAAGACCTGCGCAGGAAAAGCGCGGAAGAACTTGTCGATATCGGGTTTGACGGATATGCCGCAGGAGGCCTGAGCGTCGGGGAGCCGAAAGAGGATATGCACCGGATGATCTATTTTACCGCTCCCCTCCTGCCCGCAGACAGGCCCAGGTATCTAATGGGCATAGGTGAACTCGGAGACGTGATGAAAGCGGTCGATGCAGGATTCGATATGTTCGACTGTGTCATGCCCACAAG
>DCVG01000069.1:0-14477 GCA_002328665.1 Nitrospiraceae bacterium UBA2194 | reverse complement strand
TCACGGGGATATCTCAGGCATATATTCATGGCAAAAGAGATACTCTCTATGCGTCTCAATACGATACACAATCTGTATTTCTATTTGAATTTCTTCAGGAATATGAGAGAATCTGTCATGGAAGGGACATTCCGGGAATTCAAACGTAAATGGGACACGATCATTTAATAAAAATGGATTATTCCGCCGCGGTCCGGAAAGTCCTCGTCATTACCCTGGTCCTGAACGCGGGGGTCGCCGTAGCCAAGATCTTTTACGGCTACGTTACGAATTCCATAGCCATGACGTCCGACGGTTTCCATTCTTTATTCGACGGAGTGTCAAACGTCATAGGTCTTATCGGCATATGGATTGCGTCCAATCCTCCGGACGAAAAGCACCCCTACGGGCATAAGAAATACGAAACCCTCTTTACAATTATCATTGCTGTCATGATATTCGCCACCTGTTTCCAGATCCTCAGAAAGGTGTATCTGTCGTTTTTCTATGACCACAGAACAATTGTAACGGGAACCAGTTTCCTCGTAATGCTCATAACCATGGGGATCAACATCTTCGTCATGTTTTACGAGTCGAAAAAGGGCAGACAGCTCTGCAGCGAGTTCCTGATTGCGGATGCAATGCATACGAAGAGCGATATCTTCGCATCGGTTTCAGTTATCGCAAGCCTGTTATTTACGAAGTTCGGTTTCCGCCATGCAGACACGATAGTGGGATTCATCATCACTTTTTTTATCGCGAGGATCGGTTCCAAAATCCTCAAGGACGCATCGAATATCCTTGTTGATACCGTATGCATAGACAACGCCGCAGTCAGAGCAGTCGTAAACGGCGTAAGCGGGGTGAAGGGGTGTCATGAAATCAGATCAAGGGGCACGGTAAACGAGGTCTATCTCGACCTCCACGTTCTCGTAAAAAACAGTATGCCGCTGGAGGAGGCGCACGGAATCGCCGACAACATCGAAGAGGAGATTAAGAAGACATTCCCCGCGGTTGTTGACATCGTCGTTCACGTCGAGCCCGAGACGATGAAACACTAAGGTTGCTGAAAAAGTATCGATATTATAGACAGTTTGTCTTGCCGGATTTATCTAAGTGCCGATTTCCGGCAAAGTTCATTGACAATTTACCTGAGAAGTAATCTCTTTTATGCAAATTATGGAATAGGTTTAAAAATAAATGTTCTGCAGAAAGGGAAAACTTTGAGAGCTATCATATCTACACTAGTATTTACGACTCTTTTAATAGGTTGCTCACATGCTATCAAGACGGATAAAGATAAAACTTATGCGGGGCATCCCATTATTGGCGTCTGGAACTACGTTAGCCTTGAGAAATAATGTATACTATAGACATTAGTAACAAATTAAAGGGAGTCGAAAATGTCAAAGGTAGAAGAAATAAAACAAGCCATTGACACCTTATCTGAAGATGACTACGTTCTATTGAGACAGTGGTTTTCTGAAAAAGACTGGCAAAAGTGGGACATTCAAATCGCAGCAGATTCGGGGTCAGGGAAATTGGAATTTTTACTGAAGGAAGCTCTTGAGGCGAAGGCAACAAATAAACTCAGGGAACTTTAGGTGCATCGCACAACAGAGCGCTTCTGGAAGTGTTTTGAATCTCTTCCCGATCCTGTTCAAGAAATATCAAAGAAAAAGTTCGAGTTACTGAAAGCAAACCCCTCACATCCATCTCTCCATTTTAAGAAAATAGGTACATTCTGGTCTGTCCGCGCCGGTCTTAACTATAGGGCTCTTGCTGTAGAAGACGTTAATGACTATATTTGGGTCTGGATAGGAACACACGACGAATATGCAAAAATGATAAAAGAGAAAGGTTAACCCTTATAAGGCCCCGCACTGTCAAGAGAAAAAGCGAACCTGATCGGAAATAGGAAAGAAAATTCTATTTCCTTATTTTCTTAAAGATTGTCCGAAAGCTCCGACTTGGTTTCCCGCAGGCTCACCCGGTCCCGGTCCTATTTCGCAAAGAAAACTTTGGGATGAAACACCTCCTTGCGTTTGAGGATGTAGTAGACAGCCCGCGCGATCTTATGGGCAAGGATGGTCAATGACTTTGCGGAGCCGCGCTGCCGTGCAAGTTTATCCCTGATAATCATATTACATCATAATCGATACAGCATCAAAAAAATAAAAATGATAAAATAAGCCATGAAATCGACGCAATATTTTCTGTTCATGAAGAGTCGTCCCGACAGAACGGCTATTAAAGAGGAATGGATTTTGGAAACAGTGAATAATCCTCTTAAGCAGGAAATACAGTCCGATGGAAGAATAAGAAAGTGGAAATTTATAGATGAAGCCGGAAAATATTTGAGAGTAATCCTTTTAGAAGACGGCGAAACCGTTCATAATGCTTTCTTTGATAGAAGCTTTAAGGAGGAAGACAAATGAAGATTCGTTATTTCACGGATACCGATACAGCGTTGATTGAGTTTTCAAATGTTGCTGTTGTTGAAACGAAGGAAATATCCGAAAACCTTTATATCGACTTGGATGAAAAGGGCAATCTTGTTAGCATGACCATCGAACATGCTAGAGAGAAAGCGGGTCTTTCTGAAGTTTCTTTTCTGCAAATGGAAAAAACAAACGCCTGACAAATCACTCCTGCGGATGGCTAATAGCCACCGCACAGTTCAGTCGTTAAAGAGGACAAAACGGATGACTCAAAATCCCCGGATCGAGTTGGAGAGCGTTATTCGAGCCCAACTCGAGCTACAAGTTGATCAGCGCTGTGAAGAACCGTTTCTAACCACGCGTTGCAGCCGCTTTGCTCCGCTGGCGCTACACAAACGGCTGAACGATTACCGCCGAGCGGGAATGACAACCTGACAGATCCGCCATTGGAACAGAGTTCGCCATGAATAACGCGGTCTACAATATCGGCAGATACCGCTGAATCTCGTATGGATGAATTCTTATCCGGTATTCGTCCCATTCCACCTTCTTGCTTATAATGAACTGTTCGAAGATGTGGTTGCCGAGGGTCTCTCTCAGCAGTTCGCTTTCCTCGGCAAATTCTATGGCCCTGTTGAGACTTCCCGGAAGCGTGTCGATATTGTACTTAAGTCTTTCCGACTCTGAAAGATGATAAACATCCATCTCCATAGGTTCGGGCAGTTTGTATCCCTTCTCCACACCCTTCAGCCCTGCGTTCAGCATGCAGGCAAAAGCAAGATAAGGGTTGCAGGAGGGGTCGGGAGAACGCAATTCTACGCGCGTCGCCTTTTCCTTGCCCGGCTTGTAAAGCGGCACCCTCACAAGGGTGGACCTGTTTCTGCGGGCCCAGCAGATATACACCGGAGCCTCATATCCCGGAACAAGCCTCTTATATGAGTTTACCCATTGATTCAGGACCAGAGTTATCTCCTTGCTGTGGGTGAGAATACCCGCTATATATTTTTTTGCGGTATCGGAGAGGAAATACGGGTCCTTCGGGTCGAAGAAGGCATTTTTATTTCCCCTGAAAAGAGACTGATGGGTATGCATGCCGCTTCCGTTCTGTCCGAATATGGGTTTCGGCATGAAGGTCGCATAGACGTTGTACTGTTTGGCTATCTCCTTTACGATGATCCGGTGCGTCATGACGATATCGGCCATGGTAAGGGCGTCTTCATAACGCAGGTCGATCTCGTGCTGCGAATGGGCGACCTCGTGGTGCGAATACTCGACCTGGATACCCATCGTTTCGAGTGCGAGAATGGTGTCCCTGCGGAGGTCCTCTGCCGCATCCAGCGGATAATCGAAGTACCCGCCTTCGTCAAGCGTCTCGGTGTTCTTGTCGTTTTTGAAATAGAAATATTCAAGCTCCGGGCCTACATATAACGTAAAACCTTTCTTTTTTGCCTTCTCAAGGTTCACCTTGAGTATATATCTCGGGTCTCCCTTGTAGGGTGAACCGTCAGGCTCGTAGATGTCGCAGAACATCCGCGCTACCGCCTTTTCCTTCGGCCTCCACGGAAGGATTACAAAGGTGGCGGGATCCGGACGCGCGATCATATCGCTCTCGTCTATCCTCGCAAAGCCCTTGATGGATGAGCCGTCGAAGCCCATCCCTTCATTAAAGGCGAATTCGAGTTCACTTACCGGGACTGCAAAGCTTTTCAATTGTCCATGGATGTCGGTGAACCACAGCCGGATAAATTTCACGTCGTGTTTCCTTACAAGCTCCATAGCGTCTTTTTTGTCTCTAGGCCTTGTGACCTTATTCAATTTTGCCGATCCCATTTCGACCTCCCTTTTTCTTTAAACTTTATTGAAAAAATACCTGTAAAACTTCATCGCCCTGCCGGAGTATTCTTCGTAAATATTATCCGTCCCGGCGGTTATCTCCTTTGCACCAGGCATATTGCCAAGCCACTCCGATACCATATCTCCGGTGACCTCGATGTGGAACTGAAATCCATATGCCCTTGCGCCGAACCTGAACGCCTGATGTTTATAGCGCTGCGAACTTGCCAGCAGCACCGCGCCCGCAGGCAGGTCGAACGTGTCGCCATGCCAGTGGAAGACCTTGAACCTTCTCCAGAAGTCCCCGACCTGCGGATGAATGGCGAGCTGCCTCATCAGGGGATCCTTCAACCCGTCTCCGGTAAGTTCGATGTGATACCAGCCGATCTCTTTATCGGGCCCGGGATATATCTCCGCACCCAAACAGCGGGCAAGCAACTGCGAACCCAGACAGATGCCGAGGAACTTCATATCTCTGTTGAGCGCTTCCCTGATTATGCGTGAACATGCCAGCAGATGGGGATATCGGCTCATCTCATAAACTCCCATAGGCCCGCCCAAAACTATGAGGGCCGTGAATTTATCCAGAGGAGGAGGTATTTCACCTGTGCCGAGTTCGACAATACGAAATGGGATGTCTTCTTTTTTAAGGAAATCCCCGATCGTCCCGGGCCCTTCCGTAACAATGTTTTTAACGATGAGAACCGGCATATTTCCTGTTCATTCTATAGCCCGCTTTTACTAAGGCCTGCATTATTAAGTATTTCCGTAAAACTTTCCTGTCAGCGCTGCTATCTTTTTCCCCGTGCCTTTGATCTGCCTGAAGAGTTCATCCCCTGACCCGAGGTTAAGAAATCGTACTATTATATCAGTAATTTCAGAATCCTTCTTCACCACATATTCCTCATTGAGCCTCAGCAGTGTCTCAAGAGTTCTTAAAAAGCCGTGGGCGCTTAAGAGAAACTCTTCCGTGCGGCTGTCGATGACGTCATACCTTAAAAGACTTTTTATCGCATCGCCGGTATTGTGGACTATAAGCTCAGGCAGCCTTGCCCCGTTTTTCAACTGAAGGTACTGGACAAGGAACTCTATCTCCTTGATGCCTCCGGAGCCGAGCTTAACGTCGTATCCGGAAAATCCGGCTGAGATACTTCGCATGATCCTTCTCCTCATATCCTTTATATAGGCGCTGCTCACCTCTTTCCCCCTGAGCATTATTACCCGTATTCTCATGGCCTGGAATTTTTTCAGCAGAAGCATGTCTCCGGCAACAGGCCGCGCCCTCAGGAGAGACTGTATCTCCCACGGATGAGCCGACTTCAGATAATAGTTTTCGTATCCCTCTACATCGTTTATAATCATCCCCTTCGAGCCGTCGGGCCTCAGCCGCATGTCGGTTTTATAGGCAATGCCTTCTGCGGTATACCCGGAGAGGATCCTGATCGTCTCTTCAGCAAAACCCCTTCCTTTTGGGGAGAGTTTGCCTGTGCCGGTATTGCCGCGGGTGCCGACAAATATGAGGTCAAGATCTGATCCCATGTTCAACTCCCTGGCGCCGTAACCTCCCAGCCCTACGACGGCAAAATCTCTCTCTGCGTGCAGATATTTTACGACTGCGCGCATGACCGCATCTGC
The DNA here is from genome assembly GCA_002328665.1 of Nitrospiraceae bacterium UBA2194. Classification (GTDB taxonomy): domain Bacteria; phylum Nitrospirota; class Thermodesulfovibrionia; order Thermodesulfovibrionales; family SM23-35; genus UBA2194. The sequence goes on along the minus strand of DCVG01000069.1, from coordinate 8,589 downwards.
GAGCATGCTCAATGTGTGAAGGAGCCTGCGTGTATCGAGGGACCCTTTCAGGAAGAGCATGCCTGATTTCAGTTCCTCGTCTGCCTTGAATTCCCGTATTGCGGCGGCAGGGTCGTCTTTCAGATGAATTGCGGCTCCAAGCCGTTCCTCAAGTGACCTGTAGTCCGTCCTGATGTCCGGGTATTCGAAGATTCCTTCCAGGTTCCTCATGCGCAGCAACAATCGCGTCAGGTATGCGCTTGTCGAAAAAGTCCTGATAATACTTTCTCTTGTATCGCCACGCTGTATCAAAAGCTCGATGTAGGAGACGTGATTTCCGATCTTTTCCATAAACTTTACGAACATGTCGAGCGCTCTGTCCTTTTGTGCGGACCCGACGATCTGCTCTATAAAGAGCGGTACCGCTTTTCTCAGGAGGATCCTTTCCTGCAGGGTCTTTCCGGTGGAGATACAGTCATTAAGGTCGGTGATATTTTTCAGCGCCCCGGCAGGGTCGCGGAAGCCCTTAAAAGACAGGTAATCGAGTACCGCGTCGTACGGCAGTTCATCTTTGATAGTCAGCATGGCATCATTTGTCGTACCGGTATCCCCGAGGAGAGAGTTATACATGTCCCTCACCTTGAGTCTCCTCAGCCTCAGGTCGGACAGAAAAGCCGCTGTATCGTCAAAGGACATTTTGTTCGCGAGTATGGCAAGCTCGCCGGGCTGTGAAGGCAGGGAGTGTGTCTGCACATCGTCCTTCATCTGGATGATATGTTCGAGTTTTCTCAGAAAGAAGTAGTTTCCCGAGAGGATGGCCGCTTCCTCCCCGGACAGGAGCCCTTCTTTTTTCAGGGCTGCGGTTGCCTCAGCCAGAGACGCCTGACGCAATGTCTTCCTCTCCCCGCCGTAAAGAAGCTGAAACGTCTGAATAAAAAACTCTATCTCCCTGATGCCTCCGTATCCCCGTTTGATGTCATTGATATCGAACAGGGTGTCTATCTTTTTCTTGAGTTCCCTGATCTCTTCTATATCGTTGTAGTCCAGCGATCTTTTCCAAACGAAAGGTTCGACGGCATGCATGAAGAGGTCGCCGAGCCGGTTGTCGCCTGCAACAGGCCGGGCTCTTATGAGCGCCACTCTCTCCCAGGTCTTCCCCCAGCCCTCGTAATAAGAACTATAGGAACCCAGCGAGAGGCTGAGGGCGCCTTTTCGACCATTCGGTCTCAGTCTCAGGTCCACTCTGTATGCAAGGCCCTCTTCAGTCGGTGTCTGGAGAAGATTGGCAAGGGTTTCGGTGAGAGCGCAAAAATATTCGCGCGCAGAAATTTTATTGTATCGTATCCCGAACGGGTTGAGAACCCCTGTAGAGACGCCATCCTCCGACTCATACACAGCGATGATATCTATGTCGGAGCTGTAATTCAGCTCCCCTGCTCCGAGCTTACCCATACTGATAAGGGAAAACCGGTTGTCTCTCATCAGCCCGAATTTCCTCCGCATTGAAGTGAACGACATATCAAGCGCCAGCTCCAGAAGCGCCTCCGACAGGATGCTTAATTCGGACATGCACTCCCGGATGTCCGTGACGCCCGAAATGTCTTTCATCGTTATGATTAATAGGTAGTATTTTTTCATTTCGCGGAGAAGGTTCATTGCACTCTGTCTGTATGACGCTGTGGTGTCCCCGCTGCTGAAAGAGGCGCGGATGTCATGAGCCCGGGAAAGGATATTTTGTTTGTCGATAACTGCATGAAGGTCTTTCAGGGCGCGGGACAGTGACGAAGGGTTTCTCAGACTGTAGTCGGCAAGGAACTGGCTGTATGCGAATAGCCCTGCTATGCCGTTTATCGCAGATGTGTGTTCTTCAAAAAAAGCAGGGTTTTCCTGAAAAAGCCTCTCAAGGTTTTTGTAAGCTCTCTCAGGGTCGCGGGTCAAAGCAGAGGCATCCCGTATCAGACTGTTTATCTTCATTAAATTTTTGATATTATAACGCATCTGCTATGTTCCGAATCGTTTTATGATTTTGGGGGTGAGAGTATGAAAATGGTGGTCGCAGTGATTAAGCATTTCAAACTCGATGATGTAAAAGACGGTCTTTCACAGGCCGGAATTCAGGGGATGACCGTTACCGAGGTGAAAGGCTTCGGCAGGCAGAAAGGGCATATTGAAATCTACAGGGGTTCGAGCTATGAAATCAGGTTCATACCCAAGCTGAAGGTTGAGGTCGCCGTGCCTGATGAGAGACTGGAGGAGATCGTGCAGATCATACAGAAATCAGCCCATACCGGCGAGATAGGAGACGGCAAGATATTCATTTATGACCTTAAGGATGCGGTCAGGATCAGGACTGGCGAGAGGGGAGAGGACGCTCTTTAGATATGCTATACCGGAAAACTCAGGTCCATTATGCGCTTCTTCAGGATGAGGATTTCGAATGCTATGGACGCCATGGAGGCGAGCATGGATAAAAAGCCTACATTTGCATTGAGCACCGAGGCATTTCCGTTATCCGTATAAAGGACGGCAACGGTTTTTTCTCTTATGACGATCGGTAAGACAAGTGCGTCCCGGGGAGTTCCCGCAAGGAGCGCTACAAGGGGTTCATTGCCTTTGATGTTCATTACCGGGCCCCTGTACGTGCTTTTGTTTTTCAGCACCTCTGAGAAGATCGGCGACTCTTTCGCCGATGCCGAGAACTTCCCGGCATCGAGACCCCTCGCTTTCCACCCGGTCAGGTTTCCTCCTTTTACGGTAAAGAGGGCTACCCGTGCGGCAATTTTATAAGTCTCGTTAATGAGGATACCAGCGATATCTTCGGTCCCCTTTACTTCGGTAAAGGCTGTCTTTATTTTATCGACGGATGTCTCCTCGACTTTTGTATCAGGGTCGAAACGGTCCTTCAGGCTTATGAAACGGACGTCGCATTTTATACCGTAATATTTTTCGAGCGCAAACAGAAGCCTCAGTTCTGTTATTACATAAGGAATGATGTCATATCCCATGATAAAGCGGAGGTCGTCTATATCTTTAATCTCTTTCGCGTTCAGCATGGCGGTATGCAGTCTCTTCCGGTCCTTTTTGAAAGGAATGATTTTGTATTTGTTGATGATTTCTCTTGGAACGGAATTGATCACTTCTTCCGGGATAGCGGCCAATTGTTCAGGGGTTACCTGGGGCAGCTTGAAGTATTTACTCAGAAATTTGGACAGTTCCTCTTCCTCAAGAAACCTCAGTTCGATGATATTCGTACCGATCCTTCCGCCGAACTGAACCTGCCTCTTCAAGGCCTGATCGAGCTGCTGTTTTGTCAGGAGCGCTTCCCTGACCAGGGCTTCACCGAGCATCATGGCTGTATTATACCCCTTTCGGCCATTTTGGACTATCCCTGCTTCCGGGCTCCGGAAAGATTGTGTACGATCTCGGCGCCGATCAGGAAAATGCATGAGGAGTAAAACATCCAGAGCAGGAAAAGTACGAAAGCGGTCAGCGGCCCGTATATTGTCCCGAAGTTAATGACGGCCCCCACGTACCATGTAAAGATATGTTTTGCGATCTCGAGAAAGACGGTCGAAAAAAAAGAGCCGGCAAGGGCATGGGACATTTTTACTCTGGCCTTCGGGAAAAAGATGTACATTACGGTGATGGTAAAGAGGACCATGAAGAATGGGATGATATAGCGTATGAGATAAACCGTTATCATGCCTATCCGCAGATTGGGAAAGACATCCCTCATGGTTAAAAGGAGCGGGACGAGGGATGTTGCGATGAAAGAAATAAGGAGCATGGAGATCAGAAAGGTAATTATGACGAGCGAGAGGATAACCGACCAAAGGAACGTCCTCCTCTGCTTTGTCTTGAAGATTCTGTTCAATGCGCTCTCGACGGATGAGAATACCTGGAGGGACAGGACCCCGTACAATACGACGCTGAAGGTACCAAGACCCTTGAATGTCATGAGTTTACCGAGTTCTTTGACGATTCCCGACGTTATATCCGGGAAAAAGTGCGTGAGCTTTTTTAATAGAAATTCATAGAATCCATGGTAGTGCCCGAGTATGTACCCGAAGATGGTTATCAGGAACAGGCAGAGAGGAACAAGGGCCATCATCGAAAAGTATGAGATAGCGCCGGCGAGCATAATGCCGCCGTCCTTGAAGAAGTCGGCAACACTCCGCGATAAAATCCCCGGAAACCTTGCGACGGACCTCAACGTTTCTTCTCCTTTTCACTCGCTTTCACGTAGACGCGTACAGGTGTGCCCTTGAAGGAAAAATTTTTCCTGAGAATTTTTTCGATGTGCCGGATGTAACGGTCCTTTAATGCGGAAGGATAGTTGGAAAAGACGACGAAGGAGGGAGGGGCAGTCTTGACCTGTGTAATATAGTAGAGCTTCACGACCCTCCCCCTATAGGGCGGCAGAGACATATCCGTAATCTCCCTGAATGATTTGTTGAGCTCCGAAGTCTGTATCCTCCTGTTCCTCTCCTTTATAATCTCATCGATAATCGGGAAAACTTTTGTTACACGCTTTTTCTCAAGGGCTGAAACCGTCAGTATCTGTGCATACTGCATGAACCACATCTTCCTTGCCAATTCTCTCCCCAGTTTTTCATAGGCAATCTCCGGGTCGGCAATGAGGTCCCATTTGTTCAGGAGGAAGACCGCTCCTTTTCCATACTCCTCCACAATGCCGGCTATTTTCTGGTCCTGCTCCACAATTCCGGCGCTTGCATCTATTACAATCAGCGCCACATCGCACCTTGCGATGCTCCTTACGGCCCTGACCATTGAAAACCTTTCAAGCGTGTATCCTGTCTTATCTTCCCGTCTGATACCCGCGGTGTCGATCAGGATATATTTTCTCCCGTAGTATATGCACACGCTGTCGATCGAATCACGCGTAGTGCCGGGGACAGAACTAACGATCATCCTCTTTTTGCCGAGGAGTATATTTACGAGAGTGGATTTTCCGACATTAGGCCGTCCTACGACTGCTATTTTCGGCAAGTCTGCGATTTCTTCTTCGTAGCCGGGAAGAAAAGACGCCACTTTATCCATCAAATCATCGAAGCCGTAACCAGTGGCGGCTGATACAGGCCATAATTCCTCCGTCCCGACCCGGTAGAAATCGATAATCCTGTCTTCCCGTGTCGGTCCGTCGATCTTATTTACCGCCCACAGGACTCTTTTCGCCGATGCCCTCAGCAGTCTTGCCAGTTCCATATCGGACGGCGTAAGCCCGGTTTTTCCGTCGAGCAGATGGATTACAACGTCTCCTTCCTCAACGGCAAACAGGGCCTGTTCCTTAATCTGCAGGAATAAATCCTCTTCGGGGTCGGGATAAAAACCTCCTGTATCGACGACGACAAACCTCTTCCCTTCCCATTCTGCGTCGAGGTAGTTCCTGTCCCTCGTAACGCCCGGCACGTCCTCCACGATTGCCGCATGAGACTCTGCGATCCTGTTGAACAGGGTAGATTTTCCCACATTCGGTCTTCCGACGATGACCAGTACAGGTTTTGCCATAAAATAATTGTACACTAACCCGGATTATTCATAAATAGAGACTCTTGGCGAAGACTCGCAGCGAGAATCTTTCCGATGAGCTTCAGGGAAGGATTCCCGACGCGCTTCACTTGCGGGAACGACGACTTTTTCGGAAAACCATAACTTTATAAACAGGCTGGATTGGCGGAATAACCCGGTGGTGCGTGCGGCTCAGGTGTCCCTGATTGCCGGTACGCCACCAAACTCTTCCACCATCTCCATCCATAAGTGTGCAACATCCTGAAGCGCGTCGTCAAACTGCCGATAGGCCGGGTCCGTTTCCATCAGGTCGAGCAGGGGGTCGCAGAAATACCAGTTGCATCCCGAAGGACGGACAGAACGTTCCATGGAGCAGCCCGTTTCGGTCAAAAACCGGCAGGGATCGTTGTCGTTCCTGCCGAATTCAAGGGCAGGAGGTTTTAACTCGAGTGCAGAGAGGTATATGATGTCTTCGTAATTAAAATAACCGTGTTTGCTGATACAGCATACATTTTCACATAAAGGGCAGATAACCCCGGCAGACCGCTGGATAAAAGGACTTATCGCATCGATACCCGTTCTTATCTTCCGTGCAAGTTCCCTGACTTTCTGCAACCGGTGAGAACGCCTGCCAAAAACTTCATCCACGCGGAGAATTGCCTGATTGTATGCCGTGAGGTCTCTGCAGTCGGGATATCCTGCCATCTAACGCACTTGATTCATGGTTTTTTCCAGGATATGGACAGAACATAGTGTTTGAGCGGATTTATTTTGCCGATAGTCAAATAATATGTATTCAATAATAAAGAGGCAAAATCCCTCGCAGGTCGAAGACCGAGAATGAGCGAAAATACTATGTTCTGTCATGGTAAACATAGTTAATGAATAATCCGGCCTATACTTCGAAGATAAACTCTATTTCTACCGGCGAGTTCATAGGCAGCACGTTCACCCCGACGGCAGACCTGACATGCCTGCCTGTTTCACCAAAAACCTCGAATAGCAGATCAGAAGCTGAATTGAGGACCTTCGGCTGTCCGCTGAAGTCCGGCGCAGAGGCAATATAACCTGTAATTTTAATGCACTGTTTCACCTTATCGAGACTTCCAAGATGAGCTTTCAAAACCGAGATGGCGTTGACAGCAGCTGTCCTTGCATCTTCCGCTGCCTCATCGGCGCTTATATCTTCTCCAACCCTCCCTTGCCTGAGAAGCTTTCCCCGCACCAGCGGCAATATGCCGCTGAGAAAAACAAGATTTCCCGATCTTACAACAGGCACATACGAACCCAGCGGAGGCGGCGCCTCCGGAAGTTCGATGCCCAGTTCCTTTAATTTGTCTTCCGCTGACACTAAAATCCCAATTCCTCAGGCGTCCCGATCCTTCCCAATACCGCCGATGCTGCCGCGACCGCCGGATTGGACAGGTATACTTCGCTCTCCGGATGCCCCATCCTGCCTACAAAATTCCTGTTTGTAGTCGCAAGCGCCCTTTCGCCTTTTGCGAGAATCCCCATATGCCCGCCGAGACACGGCCCGCATGTCGGGGTGGAGACCGCTGCTTCGGCTTCAACAAAAATATCCAGCAGCTTCTCCTTCATCGCCTGTCTGTATATTTGCTGTGTCGCAGGAATTACGATCAGCCTCACGTTCGGATTGACCTTTCTTCCCTTTATGACCATTGCAGCCTCCCGCAGGTCCTCCAGACGTCCGTTCGTGCAGGAGCCGATAACCACCTGATCGATGGTAATGTCCGCCAGTTCGGCGGCCGGCCGTGTATTTGAGGGGAGGTGGGGGCACGAGACGGTGAGGGGAATCCCGGAACAGTCATATTCCCGGACACCGGCATAATGCGCCTTTGCATCGGACTTATAGTATACCGGCGGCCTTTTGGCCCTGTTCTTCACATACGATTTCGTTATCCTGTCCGGCACAATGATGCCGCTTTTACCGCCGGCTTCGATCGCCATATTGCACATCGTAAGCCGCCCGTGTACCGGCAGCTTTCGTATTGTCTCGCCGGCAAATTCCATGGCCATATATAGTGCGCCGTCGACGCCGATATCGCCGATTGTATGGAGGATCAAATCCTTGCCGCCGACCCACTTGTTGAGCTTCCCGAAATAGATGAACTTCAACGATTCAGGGACTTTAAACCAGCACTCGCCGGTTGCCATTGCCGCGGCCACATCTGTCGAGCCGACCCCCGTTGAAAACGCTCCAAGAGCACCGTAAGTGCAGGTATGACTGTCCGCGCCGATTACCAGGTCTCCGGGAACGACAAGCCCCTGTTCGGGAAGGAGGGCATGTTCGATTCCCATGCGGCCCACTTCAAAATAGAGGCCGAGGTTATATTCCTTCGAGAAATCTTTCAGCATCCTGCACTGTTCCGCTGCCTTGATATCTTTCTGGGGAGCGAAATGGTCAGGGATAAAGGCCACCCTGTTTTTATCGAACACATCTTTCGCGCCGATTTTCCTGAATTCCGATATTGCAATAGGAGCGGTTATATCATTGGCCAGAATAAGGTCGACCTTTGCATTGACAAGTTCGCCGGGCGACACCTTTTTCCTGCCGCAGTGCGCTGCAAATATCTTCTCTGTAATTGTCATATTCTTCCTCCGGGATGCAGACTGCACTATTATACCTGAGCGAAACAGCCTGTGAACAGGCATGGAGATATCTTCCGGACTGCTGTCAGATGAATAATGATTTTTACAGTCACTCTCAGGATGCCCCGAATAATAATGCCCGGATGAAGTGATTTGTGGTATGATGTGACAGTTTTCCGTGGGAGGGGTCATGGAAAAGTCCGCAGAACATACAATAGAGTATCAGAAGTTCGCTTTTTCCATAGTCCCGAAAGAACCTCTCATATTGCCCTCATACAAAGGCTCGACCCTCAGAGGCGGCTTCGGATACGCCTTCAAGAAAGTCGTCTGCGCCATCAAAAACAAAGAATGCCCCGACTGTATCCTGAAAGAAAAATGCGTCTATTCCTACGTCTTCGAAACCCCGCCGCCTTCGGATACAAAGATAATGAGGAAGTACAAAGCGGCGCCGCACCCGTTTGTTATCGAGCC
>DCVG01000035.1 GCA_002328665.1 Nitrospiraceae bacterium UBA2194 | reverse complement strand
CGGCTATGGTGCGTGACAGTTTCAATATCCTCGTATAGGCCCGGGCCGAAAGACCGAGTTTCTGCATAGCTGTATCTAAAAGTGACTGGGCATCCGGCCTGAGTTTGCAGTACTTTTTAATGTGCCTTGTCTTCATCTGCCCGTTCGCATAGACCTTACGGTCATGCCTGAACCGTCCAAGTTGAAATTCCCTTGCGGTGACAACCCTCTTTCTTATTTCATCCGACTTCTCGCCCGAGTACTCGTTCGACAGCTCCTTGTAGGGCACGGCCGGCACCTCGATATGGATGTCTATCCTGTCCAGCAGGGGTCCTGATACCTTGTGCCTGTAACGGTGTATCTGGCCCGGCGTGCATGTGCACTGATGCCTGGCATCTCCGAAGTAACCGCAGGGGCATGGGTTCATGGCGGATACGAGCATAAAGGATGCCGGATATGTTATCGATGCCACTGCCCTTGATACGGTCACCTCGCCGTTTTCGAGCGGTTGCCGGAGCACCTCGAGTACATTCCTCTTGAACTCGGGCAATTCGTCCAGGAAGAGGACGCCGTTATGCGAGATGCTGACTTCGCCGGGTTTAGGGACCTGGCCTCCTCCTATTAATGCCACATCCGAAATCGTATGGTGGGGCGAGCGAAAGGGTCTGACGGCAAGCAGAGACTGGTTGTTTTTGAGAAGCCCTGCAACGCTATGGATCTTCGTCGTCTCCAATGCCTCGTCGAAAGTCATGCCCGGAAGTATTGTAGGCAGCCTTTTGGCGAGCATGGTCTTTCCCGAACCGGGCGGACCGATCATGAGAATATTGTGGCCTCCTGCGGCGGCGACTTCAAAGGCCCTCTTTGCATGCTCCTGTCCTTTAACGTCCACAAAATCGTCTTCATACAGTGCATTTTCTTTCATGATCTTGTCGATATCAGTCTGGAAAGGGGCCTTAAGTATGCCGTCTCTGAGGAAATCGATCACCTCGGGAAGGCTCTTCACACCGTATACCGAAACCCCTTTTACAACTGCCGCCTCAGGCGCATTCTCCTCGGGAAGAATGATCCCCTTCAGCTCAAGTTCCTTTGTCCTCATCGCCATCGATAAAGCTCCCCGTACCGGTTTTATTTCGCCGTTCAGCGAAAGCTCGCCGGTAAAGAGATACCCGCTGACCGATTCCGGTTCAAGCACACCCTCTGCTGCTATAATTCCGATGGCTATGGGAAGATCAAAAGCAGAACCTTCTTTCTTCAGGTCAGCCGGCGCAAGGTTGACGGTAATCTGCTTGAGCGGGAAATGAAACCCGACATTCTTGAGGGCTGCCCTTACCCTGTCTCTTGACTCTTTAACCGCTGCATCAGGCAGGCCTACCATCGAAAAATGAGGGAGACCCCTGGAGGTGATATCTACCTCGACGGCAACAGCATGGGCGTCAATTCCTATTAAGCTTGCGCTCAGAACTTTTGATAGCATTTGCTTAATTATATTTTTAACCGGTGAGAAATGCAATATGTTAAAATAACTTNNTTCGGCAAGGAGACACTATGGCTAAAGTACTGGTAAGCATCGAAGAGGAAATGAAGGGCTCATACCTTGATTACGCCATGAGCGTAATCATCGGGCGGGCTCTGCCCGAGGTGAGAGACGGCCTGAAACCCGTCCAGAGAAGGATTCTTTATGCGATGTTCAGAGAAGGACTCCTCCCCGGCAGGAAATACTCCAAATGCGCCGGAGTCGTGGGAGAAGTCTTAAAGAAATATCACCCGCACGGCGATACAGCGGTTTATGATGCGCTTGTCAGGCTTGCCCAGGACTTTAACATGCGATATACGCTTGTTGACGGCCAGGGCAATTTCGGCTCTGTGGACGGAGATCCTGCTGCCGCATACAGGTACACCGAAGCGCGGCTTGCCGCAATAGCGGAAGAACTACTTGCCGATATTGACAAGAATACCGTCGACTTTATTCCGAATTTCGACGAGACGACCGAAGAACCGGTTGTCCTTCCATCAAGAGTGCCGAATCTGATCGTAAACGGCTCGTCAGGCATCGCAGTGGGGATGGCTACAAATATACCTCCGCACAATCTCGGAGAGATAATAGACGGATTAATTCTCTTAATCGATAATCGGGAAACGACATTAAAAGACCTGTTGTCCAGGATTAAAGGCCCTGATTTCCCGACAGGGGGCATCATCCACGGCACTGACGGAATCGTGCAGGCATACAATGAGGGCAAGGGACTGATTAAGGTTAGAGCAAAGGCGAGGATCGAGCGGGAGCACAGGGGCGGTGAGAATATCATTGTTACCGAACTCCCGTATCAGGTAAATAAAGCGAGGTTAATCGAGAAGATTGCAGAACTTGTGAGGGAAAAAAGGATAGAAGGTATATCCGAGCTGAGAGATGAATCCGACCGGGACGGAATCAGGATCGTGATGGAACTCAAGAGGGGCGAGATTGCGCAGGTCATGCTGAATAACCTCTATAAGCACACCCAGATGGAGACTACCTTCGGGATTATCATGCTTGCCCTGGTGAACGGTCAGCCGCGTGTACTGAACTTAAAGAGGCTCCTCGATCTTTTTCTGCAGCACAGGCGTGACGTAGTCCTGAGAAGAACCCGTTTCGAACTTAGAAAGGCCGAGGAGCGGGCGCATATCCTGGAAGGTCTGAAAATAGCCCTCGACCATCTCGACGAGATAATAGCCCTCATCAGAAGGTCAAAGAATCCTGAAGAGGCAAGGGCCGGATTAATAAGGGATTATCCTCTTTCAGAGATACAGGCACAGGCTATCCTGGACATGAAACTCCAGAGACTGACCGGCCTTGAAAGGGAAAAGATCATACGGGAATATACAGAGACGTTAAAGGAAATAGAAAGGCTTAAAGCAATACTCGAAAACGAGGCCCTCGTCTCACAGATCATAAAGGATGAACTCCTTGAGATCAGGAGCAAGTACGCGGATGAGAGAAAAACCGAAATCTCCGCAGAGACTAAGGAGATAACCATCGAGGATCTTATCACGGACGAAGAGATGGTCATAACCTTTTCCCATCAGGGATACATAAAAAGAAACCCTTTGAGTGCCTACAGGAGCCAGCGCCGGGGCGGTAAAGGACTTATCGGGATGGAGACAAAGGAAGAGGATTTTGTGAGAGAACTGTTTATTGGTACGACACATGATTATATGCTCTTCTTTTCGAACCTCGGCCGGCTCTACTGGCTGAAGATATATCAGATACCGGAGGCAGGCAGGGCTGCAAAGGGCAAGGCCCTTGTTAATGTGCTCGCTCTTACAGAGGGTGAAAGGATTACAACGGCCCTTCCGGTCCGTGATTTCAAAGAAGGCTTTCTCGTTATGTTTACAAAAAACGGCACTGTTAAAAAGACTGCGTTGGAGAAATACAGCAACCCCCGGGGCAAGGGAATCATCGCCATAACACTTGAAGAAAGCGATGAACTTATCGCAGTGAAAAAGACGGACGGGAAAAGCGATCTTATTATCGGCACAAGAAACGGCCTTTCCATAAGATTCAATGAGGAGGAAGTGCGTGATACCGGGCGGACTGCAATGGGAGTCAGAGGCATCAGACTTATGAAAGAAGACGAAGTAGTCTCTGCCGAGGTGGCGGAGGAAAGGACAGTCCTCCTTACCGTTACAGAGAAAGGACTCGGAAAACGTTCGAACATAGCGGATTATCCTGTTCAGGGCCGCGGAGGTAAAGGCGTCATTTCGATCAAGATTACAGAGAAGGGCGGAAAAGCAGTCGGACTCATGCAGGTGAGGGACGAAGACGAAGTCGTCATGATAACAAGCTCCGGTAAACTGATAAGGACCCTTGCAGGCAACATCTCTCTTCATGGAAGAAATACCCAGGGGGTAAAGCTCATGGATGTTGAGGGAGATGACAAGATTGTGAGTATCGGAAAGGTTGCGGAGAAAGATTAGCGTTATCCGTGTCCGTTGTCCGTGCCCTTTATTAACGGACACGAAAAACGGACACGTTCCACGTCTTTATTGTCCCATGGCGTATGTTCTCATCATCTTTAACTCCTACGGTTGATATCCGTCGGTCAGCGTCTGAAGGAATACGACGATATCATCGACTTGCTGGTCGGTCAAGCCCAACTGACCGAAGGTTCTCGGCATGGGCGGCATATGGCGATGTACGTTCTCCGCCACTTCGGGCGCCGGCCAGCCGGCTCCGGGAACATCACGCGTGTTGTTGAACACGACTACATCCCTCAGTGTTTTGAATACACCGTTGTGCTCATACGGCGCAGTAACAGCGCAGTTGCGAAGGGATGGTATCTTGAACTTGCCGTCTTCCTTGGCCGCCTGCTCTTCCGGATAGGCAGCGCTGCGCATGAAATCGCCCAGACCACGGTCGACATAGTTATCGCCCGCCGGATTAAGCGGTAAAGGCAAAAAATAGTATAATAGCTCCGGATTGCGCGGGGTGCCCACATTCTGATATCCGAAGTTCGTGAATAGCGACGGGGACTGCGATTCATCAGACGATACGGAGTGGCAGTTAGCGCATTTGGCTCCCATCATGGTAATATTAGTGAAAAGCATATAACCCCTTGCCTCGGAATCAGTAAATTCGGCTTCACCTTTTTTCCAGTAATCGTATTTTGACGTGAATGGATTTACCTCTGGTGAGCGCATGTAAGCGGCTAAAGCTTCCGCAACATATTCATAGGCAAGTTCCGCGTATTTAAATGCCGACGAACCGAAAACCTGCTTAAAGAGGCCTGCATATTCGGATTGGCGAACTGAAAGAACCACTATTTTCTTATTTGGATTATGCATTTCAAGCGGATTTACGAATGGCTGCTTCGCCTGCTCTTCCAGCGTGTCAACACGTCCATCCCAGAACAGACCACCCACATACATACCCTCCATAATCCCCGGCCGCATGGTCGGGTCATAGTAGAGTTCAGGGCTGAACATGGCATAAGCCGCACTCGGTGCGTTGCGGTTGCCGAACCGGCTTGGGATGGCGCCCTCTGAGACCGGCAGATACGAGCGTGGGTCGGCAAACCCGAACGCCGGCTCATGACATGAGGCGCAGGACTGGCCGACCGGTTTGGAAAGATTCGTATCAAAGAATAGCTTTTTACCGAGCGTGATCTTTTGCAGATCTGCTTCTCCATTGAATTCAGCGTTTGCGCTGAATGAAAGGCCTGTCAGAAAAATAACGAAGGCCGAACAACACAGCAAACGTTTCATAAAAGAGTTTTTCATTTCTCTACTCCTCTTGTAGAATAGTTTTTCATCGCCCTTTGACGGCGTTGTTTTCTTCCTTTGGGCTGCCATATGTCTAAGTTAACTCTCCTTCCTGAAAAAAAGGGAGGGATTGCTCCCTCCCCGAATAACAGCAAGTCACTATGGTGTGTGGATGGGGAATGGAGTGGCATTCACCCATGCAGAATTGCCTATGTCATTATAGGCCTGGACTCTGAAGTAGAAGTCGGTGTTACGGGCCACGTTTCCGGTCGTGAAGGTGGTCGTATTCGCACCGACTGTGCTGGTCACCACGTTGGCAGTAAAGTTTGCGTCCGTCGCCCGCTGGATCCTGTATCCGGTCTCACCGGCGACATCCGTCCATGTCAGGGTGACCCTAGCGCTATTGTTGCCCTGCCGTGCAGCCGTCGCATTTACGTTGGATGGTGCCGGCGGCGGTGTTGTAGCCACGAAAGAAGCAACAGCAGTGTATGCAGATTTAACGGTCTTTGTAGGGAAAGCCGCGTCTTCGTTCAGCTGGGGATCTGAATAGTTCCAGGTATCTCCGACCACGTTGTGGGCCTGTACCCGGTAGAAGAAAGTCTGGTTCGTGTTGCCGATGGGGTCAGTGTATGTCCTTGTGCCTGTTGTCGGTCCGGTCGTAGTGGACTGCAGCGTGGCAAGGATTGTCCATGGTCCGCCTATGTTCGAGGCTCTCTCAATTGTGAAGGCGGTTTCGTTCAGGGAGTTGTCGGTCCAGCTCAAGTCCAGTCTTCTATTGTTGCCATTGCCGATGCGCACGACAGTCAGTCCGGAAGGCGCATTCGGCGCAACCGCTACGAGCTGTGGCCGCATCATGTCCATCTCTTCATGGCTCAGGATATGGCAGTGCCAGACATACTCAAAGCCGAAGTTGACGAAGTGGTTGATGATATCAACGGGTTCGCCGTTCGGGTCAAAGGCCATAATCGGCAGGCCGTTCAGATCCGCCTGTGTGGAGTTTGCCAGGATTGCTCCCTCAGGCATCGTCGGATCGAGCAGGCGAATGCTGTTGGGAAGATCAAAGGGAACAGAGGGGATGACCGGCCTCAGGGCCACGATAGTGTCCTCCAGCGGACTGATCCTGACCGTGTCCTTCCAGCCGAGCTCGTTAGCATCAGGCTTGCGGATGATCCCGTCCCAGCCTACCCGGTTAAGAAGCTGCACATCGTACAGATGGAAGTGAATCGGATGCGTGTCCACCCCGTTGTGGGTGATCTTCCAAATCTGTGTCCCGTCATAAGCCGTGGCGATCGGGGTTACTTCCACGCCGGGATCACCACTCGGCAGCGCGCTCGCGTCGATAATTTCGGTCGGCGGGAATCCATAGGGATAGAGGATCATATTCTGCAAACCGGCCTGGGCATTAGGAGCCTCGAGCCCCAGGAAGCCGCTCATCCGTCCGTAGACGAGATCAAATGATTCACCCATCTCGTCCTGGATCATCTTGGGCTGGAGAGGCAGGGTGAGTGAAGTACCTGTAGCTCCTCCTGAAAGCGTTTTGAAGCTTAACGAAGTGTTGAATATCTGCACCAGGCCGGCATTCGGACCGTTGCTCTGGAAAGTTGTGCCGTAAGCCGAGTTGTAAGCGCCCTGGCCGACGATGATCGGGTGCTGCGAGTTCTCGAATACACCTTGACCGCCCTGGCTCTCTGCACTGAATGCCGTCTCGAGTGCATTGAGGTCGAAGGCAAGGGCTGGAGTTTCGGCAGCAACTATGATCTGCATTACAGTGCGGGTGTTCGGACCATAACCCGGAAGGGTCGGAGGAGTGCCACCCGTGTCCGTAAGGTCGGGGTTGCCGGTGTAGTAGTCATAGCGCGGGTCACGCGCCGGGAATGCTGCAGGAGCGTCGTTGTAAAGGATTAATGTCTGGCCGGGATAGGCCGAGAAGTCGACGATGACGTCCGCACGCTCGGCTGGGCCAAGCAAGAGCGAATGCTGATCTACGTTGCCGGCGTTAAACACTGTCGGATCCGTTACCCAGGTTGTCGGTTGAGCCGGGATGACCACCGGGGCCGGCAGGAATCCGCCTTCGGTGCCGATCTGAATCCAGTTCGGGCCTTTCGGGCTCAGAGCCTCATCGGGTGTCGGGAAAACGCCTGCCGGGTCATTCAGGGCCGCTGCAACCTCGGCTGCGTTCAGCGCCACGTCAGTCCCCGAAGCATCGGCTACATAGAGAGACAGGTTGAAAAACCGGTCGTTAGCAGCATTGAGGATGCGCAGACGGTAAGACTTCGGTTCCACTGTAACGGTCGGGTAGGCTGTGCCGTTGACGACAGGAGTGTCCATGAAGGCTTCCATGCCCATCGAATTGAACGGCGTGCCCGGCATTATGGGCGGTTCGCACCATTGGACGTCCGGGTCACAGGGCGGAATGCCCTCGTCGCATGGCGTGACGCCGTCGGCCTTCGTCCCGTCCGGGCCACAATAGTAGGGGTTATCGATAGGTCCGTACCCGATGCTGGATGTTGGCGGCCAGAACCACGGACCGTAGGCCCAGCGTCCGAACTGGTTTACGCCCGAGCTGTCGCCGGGGTTCTGGGCGGGCGAGTAGACGTGCGGCAGCCACAGGTTGCCCAGTCCGCCCCACCTGTCCATGTCCCAGGTATTATCTTGCATAGCAAGCTGATCCATATCAGGTACGAAAGTCTTGTCCTGGATGACCAGCGGAATGGTGTCTTCCGCTCCGGGGATGATCCCTTGGCTGAGCAGACTCTGCTCCATCTCGTCGGTAATTATGTACGCTGCAGCCTCTCCAGCGTATACGTTCAGTCGTGTTATACCGTATGCGTGGTCGTGGTAAAACATCAGCCGGGCGCTCTGCTGGTTGGTGTAAAAAAAGGTCATCGCCCCATCATGCGGGTCACCTGTGTCTCCCATGTCGGGGACGGGAACCACGCTGACGCCTTGCGGATAAGGTGTGTTCTCATTCGCCGGCGTGATCCACTGGTGCGGGGTACCGTCGCTGATCCACGGAGATATTCCGCCGTGCAGGTGTAATGTAGCACGATTCTCCGTGAAACATTCCATGGGCTTCGG
This sequence comes from Nitrospiraceae bacterium UBA2194, assembly GCA_002328665.1. Taxonomy (GTDB): domain Bacteria; phylum Nitrospirota; class Thermodesulfovibrionia; order Thermodesulfovibrionales; family SM23-35; genus UBA2194. The sequence continues at coordinate 4,620 of DCVG01000035.1, read as the reverse complement.
GATCGTCCCACACATCGGGTTCTGGGGGTCCATCTCACTCATTCCTCCCATCAAAGGTCCCATGCCAGAACCCATGACCGTGGTATCAACCGGGATGAAAAGGTTGCCGTCCACGCCTGTGGGAAGGAGGTTCCGGAACAGGATGCGAACGGGACGGTTCTTTGTAGCTACGATTGCCGGCCCGAGGTAGTGCGGGTTATCTACCCCGGAGTAACCGACTATCGGAGATGTCGAACCGTCGAGAAGTGCGTTGGCCAATGGTACCTGTGCTCCCGGCACCACGCTCGTGGAAAGCTGAACATAGCCTCTTAGCAAAGTTGCGGGTAGGTCCGAGTGCATCTGATCGCGATACTGTACTACAGCGATTTCGTAGTAGTCGGAGCCCGGATAAGTGGTAGTGTCCGGAACAGCGACAGGAATGTACTGCCCCAGGTTGTTTGCGCCGGAAAGTCCCAGGCCCGGCAATCCGTCTACAAATTTCCGGATGCCTGTACCGGGGACGATCACGCCGGCAGTGCCGGTGATGCTGCCATCGATATCAATAACCGGCAGCGGACTGTTGGCATAGTTCGGGTGGCTGAAATAATACGGCGCCGCGCCCGGCATGGCCATCATGGCCTCGCCCATCACCGCCATTGTGAAGCCTGCTTCTACGGCCCGGTCTGCTGCGGCCTGCCTCTGAGCTTGTGTTACTCTCTTCGTTTGGCCCGGTGGTGCTTTTTTCGGGGCTGCACTTGCAACTCCCCAGGAAAGCGCAACCACAGCCAATAGCAGGGCCATGATGATTGATAATCTTCGCTTTTCCATAATTCTTACCTCCACTAAATTTTTGAGAATTTTTGCTGCTACTCTTCATGCGAGGCTCACTTCAGCCTGTGTCCACACCACATTCAAATTTCAAAATGTCACCTCCTTTCCATAAAAAAGCCGGCGTCATAATCTTTTCTCAAATGACGCCGGCTTTCTCGAAGCTCTGGAAAATTTATTTGGTCTGTTTCGTCATATTTGCATTATTTGAACCTTATCCGTTTTCTTTCTTTTCATTTATATTTCGTTGATAGCCCCGCATCGGGGGCATTTGATTTCTCCGGCTATCGCACCTTTGCAGTTCTTTTTGGCGAGCAGTCTGCCGCACATTTTACAACGAAACCCTTCCGAGTTTTTCGGGCCTAATGAAGAAAAAATTTCTTGTTCTCTGGTATCGACAAAATCTGAAGCTCCGGATGAAAGTGAACACTTTACCCTTCTGAAGGATTCCACGTTATTTATTTTTTCAGTCGTCATCTCTTTTCTCCTTAAAAACCATACCTAAATTTTTCTCTGGATAGGCTTTCAAGAAGCTCTGACTATTATTAAAAATAATTTAGTGCGTGTTAGTGCGTGCAGGCGGGGCTTTGTTGAAAAAATTGACTCTATCTAAAAAGGGAAGAATATCCGATATATTTACAAATTCGATCAGGGCTACACTAAGGTGCTTATTATCAATGAAAACGGGTGATTCATACATCAGGTCGAGCGGATGCTGATCACCGTGATCATAAGAAAGATCATGGTCGAAACAGACCGCCGCCGAACATACGAACACCAACACGCAGAGACCCGCCAGAAAAAATGATAATTTGCCTCTGCGATGGAATCGGGATTCATATAAAATATATTGAAAACTCATGTTGAATCCTTCCTTCATCATAGCCGTTAGACTGCAAAAGCAATGCCAAAGAAATTTCATTTATTTATTAAGTAGTTAAAAAATTAGGTTTTATGTTTCGCTGGAAAATTGCCTTGACGGGAAGGACAAAATGCCTTAAAACCTGAAGCTGCCTGCCCGAATCGGCATGGGAAATTCAGATATGGAATTCAACGATGTCCCTGTCTTTGAGAACATAGGTCTTTTCGACCCTCTGGCCCTCGAATTTCGAGGAACCCCATATCCTTGCATACTTCAGACTGAAGATGAAATCTTTATGAATAAACCTGGCAAGGTCAAGAACCGATGAACCTGCAGGCACCGAAAACGGCGTTGAGAGATCGGGTTCTTTGCCCGGCGGTTTGGAATAAACTCTTATAATGCCTGAAATCCCGAATATCGCGTTCTTTAGCTCTTCCAGGCCTTCTTTTTTCAATGCAGATACGGCAATGCATCGACAGATATTTTCATATTTCTCATTAAGTATTTTTAGAGAGTTATCTGTTTCTGCAAGGTCTTTTTTATTTGCAACGAGAAGCGCCCTCTTGAATATTTTCTCGGATATTCTTCTGTCTGCGTCATGACTTCCGCCTTCAGGAATTATATGAATATTCCAGCGACCTAACTGATCGATAAGAAGCTCAGCCTGTATATCCGGATCATCGGTCATATCCAAGATGAGCATGAGCGCATCGGCATATCTTAGAATTCCCGACACCCACCCGTCAGTCGACTCATTTCCTGTTGGCGGAAGGTCTACAAGCTGGATATGGATATCCTCAAAAGGCATCATCCCCGGCAATGGCGAATGAGTTGAGATAGGATATTCAGCAATCACAGGAGCGGCGTTTGTCAGACATGCAAGAAGAGAGGATTTCCCGGCGTTTGGAAAGCCTGCAAGAGCTATCTGCGCTGCCCCTCCTTTCTGCACGACATAGAGGTCGCTCCTGCCGCTTTTCTTTTTGCTAACCGCTTCTTTTCTTAACTGAGAAAGCTTTCTCCTGAGATCGGCCCTCAGCTTATCCGTCCCCTTGTGTTTCGGGACTGTCGCAATCAGGTCTTCAAGCGCTGAAATCTTTTCGACAACCGCCGAAGCCTGTTTGAATCTTTTTTCTGCTTCAAAATATTCAGGTGGAAGATTGGCTGGCATTCAGTTCATCCGGGGAAAATTTACAATAAATATACTGCATCGGTTTCTCAGATGAGAGAGGTATAAGTTTAAATTAAAATTTCCTGAGACACTGGCTGACTCTGTAAAACTTGGTGCTTTCGTGCAAATTTTCCCTCGAAAAAACAGCGGGTTCTTTTTTTTCATCAAGGAGGATTGTCGTGGTGTCCTGAATGACGATTTTCTTTATAGAGATGCCTTCCGGAGAACATACCAGTACCGTATCGCCGCTTCCTATGTGTTTGTTCGGCTCAACCAGTATCAGATCGCAGGAATCCAACCCGCAGCACGACGTAAGACCCCCGGTGGTAACATAAAACGCATTCGGGTCGTCCGTTGTGGCATATTCGTAACTATTAGCAGCAAAAGCAGGATAATCCAGATCGATCACATCCGCCCATTCCTGCATTTTTGTTTCGTCCAAAACAGGTATCCTCCGTGAAATAAGGATAGTATCGGCGGGGTCTGCCTCCATCATCAAGAGAGTTTCTACAGGTACTTCCAGTGCTCTGGAGAGTTTCAAAAGTGTTTCACGTCCCGGCCTTCTGATTCCGGTAATGAGCTGGCTTATATACGCGCAGCTCACTCCCATCTTCTGAGCGAGTTTTATGGCTTTAATGCCCCTCGCTTTCATAAGTTTCCTGAGTTTTTCGCCAAAGGTCGCAGACATGAGCTTATTATAATATATTCAATAAAACAATTAAGTGGCTGGTATCAATTATATCGAATAGTCGAACGGCATGCAATTGCACGGATTTCAAAGGACGGTCCATTGCTGCGGCAGAAAGAGCTTCTCATATGTCAGAAGCGCAAATCTGTCCGTCATGCCGGCGATGAAATCGCATACTATCTGGTGTCTGTTAATTTTCTCTCCAGCCTTGATATTGCCGAAGACTTCTTCCGTATGTTCGAAGTAGTAAGAATACAAGTCGCCCATTATTTTTTTTGCCTTCTTGAATTCCTTAAGCAGCTTGTTGCTCTCATACACATATTCAAAAAGAAAATCCCTGAGCATATAAATGGCGGATGATATCTCTTCACTCAATTGCAGTTCCTGAAGGTCTGTCTCCCTGGACCGGTATATGAAGTCCCTGACCATTGTGTCTATCCTTTTTGAATGGGAATCCCCGAGAGTCCCCAGAATTCTTTTGGGTATATCTGTTTTTTTGATCACACCCGCCCTTTGGGCGTCGTCAAGGTCGTGGTTTACATATGCAATGACGTCGGATACGCGAACAACCTGCCCCTCAAGTGTAAAAGCCCGGTCTGCTTTTGTTACAGGTATAATAAGCCCCTTTCCCTTCGAATGTTTTACTATTCCGTTTCTCACTTCACGGGTGAGATTTAATCCTTCCCCGCCCTTCTCGATGAAATCGACTACTCTCAGGCTTTGTTTGTAGTGGTCGAACCCGCCCGGGTGCAGCTCTCTCAGGATGGCTTCGCCTGCGTGCCCGAATGGCGTATGGCCGAGGTCATGACCGAGCGCAACTGCCTCTGTCAGGTCCTCATTCAATCTCAGTGCCCGCGAAACGGTCCTTGCAATCTGAGATACTTCAAGGACGTGTGTCAGACGGGTTCGATAGTGGTCGCCCTGAGGCGCGAGGAATACCTGTGTTTTATGCTTCAGTCTCCTGAAGGCTTTTGAGTGAATGATCCTGTCCCGGTCCCTCTGAAAACATGTCCTTATTTCACCCTCTTTTTCTGGCTTCAGTCTTCCTTTGCTTTCCGAGCTCAGACATGCTTTGGAGTGGAAAATGTTCTTCTC
>DCVG01000032.1:28564-32400 GCA_002328665.1 Nitrospiraceae bacterium UBA2194 | reverse complement strand
AAAATCATAACAGTAGCCATGCTGGTGGCCCTACTCTGTTTAGCCGCCACAGCGTTTGCAGGCGAGGTCAGTTTTTATGACTCCGTGAACGACTGGATAGTAAGGGTATATACTGCAGATGGTGCAGAAGGCCTTTCGGTCTTCATGGAGATTCTTGATAATGAAGGGCGGCCAATGCATCTTTTAGATGTATTGGTGAACGGTCAGACGCCGTCAGCTTTGCCCATATTGATATGCGGTTGTGGTCTTGAAACCTCCGAAATAAGTGTTGCACATAAATCCTCCGGCAGTGAAACAGAAGTTTATGTTTTCGATACCCATTCTGATGGACTACACCTCCATAATAACATCAGGCTGAGCAGCAACCAGCCTGCTGTAAATGGAGACTGCGGACCTTCCGACGGCCAGAACCTGACATCAGCGCCCACTACCGGTTTATGCGATGCAGGAACAGCCTCGGCAGTGAGCGGCACTGGTCCCTGGACATGGAACTGCGAAGGCTTATACGGGGGAACGACAGCAAATTGTTCTGCAAATAAGCGGATAGACGGAGTATGCGGCCCATCGAACGGCCAGACATTCACATCAGCGCCCACCACCGGTTTGTGCAGTGCAGGAAACGCGACAGCGGTGAGCGGCAGCGGGCCCTGGACGTGGAGCTGTACGGGATTATACGATGGAACAACAGCGGGTTGTTCCGCAAATATAGCGAGCGGCGGCACGCCTGATTTAACATTACCAAGTGTAAGCGGACTTGGGTCGAGCTATAGCTTTGGATCGTCCATTAATTTCAGCGTGACGGTTCGTAACTCTGGCAATGGTCCGTCAGGACCTTTCAAGGTGAAAGTTTACCAATCCGGAAGTAGCATCGGCACGTGGTCGATCGATAACCTCGATGCAGGAGCCAGTTTGAGCGGTACCATTCCCTCGAATCCTAATTCGTCTTGCGCCATCCATACATACTGTACTTTCACCGTCAAGGCGGACGGCGATAATCAGGTTGCAGAGAGCAGCGAGTCCAATAACACATGGTCCCGTCAGTCATATAGAGCCCGTTAGGATTTCTTTCCGCCTGAGGAGATGGGGCTTTTGCCCCGTCTCCTTCAGGCGGTAAAAACATGAGAAGACATTCCGGAAGCATCCTCCTTTTAGCCCTTTTACTCGCCATTTTCTTTCATGACATATGCTTTCTGGGCAAGACCCTTTCGACCGCTACCCTTGTTCCCGGCATAACGGCTGACGGCCCTTACGGCTTTTCAGGACACAGGCCTGAATTGCCCTTTTCCTTTGACACAGGCGGAAATGCCTGGGTAAACGAGCCTAACCCATATATCATAAGTAAGGCGCTCGATGAAGGGGCAGTGCCTTCCTGGAACCCGCGCGAAGGTCTCGGCATGCCTCTCATAGCCAATCTGAACACAGAGGTCTTCAACCCCCTCAAGATATTTCTGAACCTTAACCCCGGTCCGTTTCAGCAGGACATTTTTTTTCTCCTGAGACTTTTGGTAATGGGTCTGTTCACCTATCTCTTTTTAAAGGAGACGAAGCTGTCGCACCCGTCTTCCCTTCTCGGCTCCCTCTTCTTCATGCTATCCGGATATTCCGTCTGGTGGGTCAATCTCCATCCTCTGAGCACAGTGATGTACCTGCCTGCCGTCTTCTATTTTTATGAGAGGTGGAGCGAAAGAAAAGACCTTAAAAGCGGGTTCTTCATGGCGCTTTTTCTCTCTTTTGCATTCGCCGCCGGAAAAACACCCGATGTGATTATGGGTCTCTGCCTGCTTTTTCCATATTCGTTGTGGAAGGGCATTACGAAAGGCTCTGTAAGGGGGTTGTTTCCGGAAGGAGGGAAGGTCCTCATAGCAACGATTTCGGGTTTACTCATGGCATCTGTTGTCATGCTGCCTTTTTTCGAATTATACGGCCATGCTTCACCGCTGGCAAAAGCCATAAGGACAGGGGCCGCCGGCCATACAATTCCTCTGATTACGTCCGTATCACTCTTTCAGCCCCTTTTCCTGGGCTGGAAAAATTATTTCTATGCGTCATGGATTCAATGGGAACCCCGTATTATTCTGCCCCATGCCTCTCTTGTCATAATGTTGTTGTCATTTTATGCGGTGCTCAGCCGCAAAACATTGCTGAAGACCTTCCCCTTTATTGTTTTCCCGGTGTTCATATTTTCCATGGTATACGGCATCCTGCCGTCCCATACGATATCGAGACTGCCTGTCCTGGGAAGCATAGAATTTCTGAAGTACAATGCAATGTTTTACTTCTCCCTGTCAGTAATGGCTGCCTCTGCCTTTGATGACCTCTTATCTGATTCGGGGAACAAAAAAAGATTCGGTCTGTCTATCGCCGCCGTCTCTTTGATCATCGGCGCGTATTTCTACGTCCTCTTCGGAGAGAGCCCGCAGGAGGTGAGGAGTTACATGACGACGGTCCTTGTGCTTTCCCTTTGCGGAATGATTGCACTGGGTCTGTCCTTCCTTCTCTCAAAAAAGAGGCTGGTATTCGGGATATCGGTTTTTCTGTTACTCATCCTCGAACTTTTTCTCTATATGCCGAAGGATCATCCGGACAGGTTTGATCCGTATGCGGAGCCTCCCTGGCTCAAAACCATCGCGGACAAGGACCCTTACAGAATTACGGGTGGAGGAAGCTCCCTACCGCCTTTGGTGAGTAATGCCGCGGGCCTCTACGATATCAGGTCCGTCAGTGTCCTGCTGCCCGGGGATTATTATATTTTTTTCGAAAACCTTCTGAGTTTCAGCGTGCCGCAGACGAATAACCCGAATCCCCTCTTCATTGCAACATCTCCTTTTGCCGACCTTACCGGTGTTAAATACATCATAAGCAGGGAGCCGCTGGATTACCGGCAGCTCGGTGAAGAGATACGGCATCATGTAACCTCTCTGAGATGGGTAAGATTATTTGATGCGATGATTACGCACACCATTAAGGGAGGGGCTTCCTATGGCTTTTTCGACGAAGGCGGGGATGTGAGATTTTCCTTCTTCTTTCCAATGAATTACGCATTTGAGACAAAGCTCAGGGTGTCCGAGCCTTTTATCTTCACAGGCTTTGCGCTGAAAGATGTTCCGGAAGGTGCGACGGCAAAGGTAAAAATCAGGATAGGTGACGACGCAACAGAGCTTGTAATTAAAGGAGGCGGGGGATGGAATGACAACTGGTTTGATGTCTCCCGTCATATGGGAAAGATTCTCACTATCGTTATGGAAGGTAACGGTACCGGCGAGGGCAGGGTGGTTCTCGGAGATTTCGGTCTGTCTCCGGGGGATAAAGAGGAAGGCATGCTTTACAGAAAACTGTTGATACTGCACAAGAAAGAGTTTGACAGCCTGGATTATAGAAGGACGCATGAAGGGATCAATATATACGAAAACAAGAACGTTATGGAAAGGGCTTTTCTGTTGCGCAGGGTGAAAACAGTCGACAATCTTGATGATATAATAAATGAACTGCAGGCCGGCGCTGATTTCAGGGCCACCGGCCTTGTCGATGCCCGGGGATACGGGAAACTGAAGGCTTCCGGAATATTCCGTGAAAATGGCGGTTGTCTCACTGTGACCCCCTTTGATAAAGGTGGGCCCGGAGGTCATAGCCGGAAGGTTTTCATAAAAAAATATAATGCCGCTGAGGTTTCTGTTGAAGTGGAATCGGAAGGCGGGCTCCTTGTCCTGAGTGACCTCTACTATCCGGGATGGAAGGTAAAGGTTGACGGAAAGGATGAAGATATGATAAAAGTTTTCGGCGTATTAAGAGGGGTCCCGGTTAAAAGCGGGAAGAGTGAGGTCATTTTTACCTACAGA
>DCVG01000032.1:16288-28527 GCA_002328665.1 Nitrospiraceae bacterium UBA2194 | reverse complement strand
TGACTATCAGCAAAAGAATCCGCTCAAATACCTGTCCACGCCACGACCTGCTTATTCCTGCTTTTTGAATGTGAACTCAAATGGGTAAGACAGCCGTAATCATAATCAATGCCGACAGCCTCGGCGGCCTGGAAGGCGACACTGCACGGAGGGTGTGCAAACACCTTTTATCGGAGGCTGACGGCAGGACGCCGGATATCTTCGAAGTGGACGGAGGCAGGCTGTCGAAGATCGGGGACATCCTCAAGTATAAAGAATATGATGTATTTGTCCTGCTCAAAGGTACCGTGTTCATAACCTGTAAGGGTATCAGGACCCTTTCGGGAATAGCTTTAAAAAGGAAAGAATTATCAATAATCGTACCTGTGAGCAACGAAAGTCTCGTGTCGCATCAAAGATTTGCGCCTCCTTTCATTTACCATACACTGTCGGTATTCAAACAGGCTGCTGAGGAGATATATAAAAAATTTAAAGATCATATTACGGATGTTCGTGAAGCGGATGATTTCTGCCTTGTCTTCAGAAGGGAACTGCTGAAAAGTATGCCTGCGGGCGGCAGTCTTTTTGACCTGCCCGGGATTGTAAAAAAAGGCAGGTTTAAATTCGCTGTTGCGAAAGGGGTTTACGCCCACCGCTACGGGAATTGTTATGAGAGCGCCCGCGATGACCTTATGGCACATGTACCCATGGATGCCCGGGAAATTCTCGACGTCGGTTCCGCAAGAGGACTCCTTGGAGAGATGCTCAAAAAGAGGCAGAGGTGCGTTGTTACCGGCGTGGAAATAGATAATGAAATGACTGCTGTCTGCAGGAGCCGGCTGGACAATGTAATAAATCTGGATATTGAAGCCGCCATCAATAAGAAAATCCTCGGCAAATATGATTGCATTGTTTGCGGCGATATCCTGGAGCACCTGAATGACCCGTGGAAAGTGGTGAGGGGATTGAAAAATCACCTGAGGAAAAGAGGCGTCTTTATCGCCAGCACGCCGAATGTAATGAACTGGGCCCTTCTCTTTGAACTTCTCAGGGGCAGATGGGATTACGTCCCCTTCACTGTCCTCTCGGGCACCCATATAAGGTTTTTCACTGTGAATTCCTTAAAAGAGCTTTTTGAAGATGCAGGGTACAAGGTAAAGGATGTGAAACTTCAGAGCTTCGGGCTTCCACCCGGGGGCGCTGAATTTATAGCGGGTCTTAGAAATATTTTCCCGGGAATAAATGAGGAAGAGGCAAAGGCGTCCGAGATCATAGTGGTTGCCGGCAGGTAATCGCGGTTGAGGCTGCTGCGAATCATACGCCTGTTTTCTTTGTCACCCGCCGCCTGTCGGCGAGTATGGAACCGAAGGCGTTGATGAGTCTTGCCAGAAGCGTCCCGGGTATAAATTTGTCCGCCACGGCGAGCCCCCTGTTCGAAAGCCTGAGTCTCAGGCTTGCATCATGACACATCCTCCATACAGCCTCGGAAAGCGCCTCGGGTTGCGAGTCCACAAAGAGCGCATAGTCGTGCGGGTCGTCAAAGCCCAGATGCGAAGGTATCCTGCTGAGAATCGTGGGCACACCGCAGGCCATTGCCTCTAATACAGGCATGCCGAAACCTTCTGCCTCGGTCGAAAGAGATATAAGCATATCCGACGACCTGTATATGACTCCCATGCGGCCGTAAGGGACGCGGTAATGATATTCGGCCGGTTTTATGATGCTCTCCTCCTCGCGCGAAAGCGGAAACTGCGAAACCCTGATGAGATCCGGCGGTTTCTTGAAACCTTTACCGGCAAGGGCGATTCCTCTTAAGATAGTCGGTACGTTTTTGTAGCTGCCCTCGAAGGGTCCGATGACAAGCAATCTCGGAGACCTGCGGAAAGAGGTGAAGAGTCTCTTCAGGGAATTCCTCTGCGGATGGAATATTTTTCTGTTGACGGTCTGGCCGATATAGTATGTCTCTGCATTGAATCGTTCCCTGAGGAGGTTGCTGAGATGAGGTGAGACGGTTAATACAGGCATACCCGCAGAGTAAGCTTCGTCTATCCCGGATTTAAAAGCAGCCAATTCCTTCAGAGAAGCTTCATAGCCCTGACACAGGTAAACGGGGATTCCCTTTCCGGATTCAATAACCGGTTTGACGATTCTCCATGAGGCGATAACAATGATATCGGCAGACGGGATTAGGGCAGGGGATATACTCTCAATTCTGTATACGGGTACTTTAAGCGGATACCAGTCCGGAGCAGCAGCCGGTGTCGTAAGAAATACGTCGTGTCCGGCTCCGGCAAGCAATTCGAGATGCTGAAATACTACGGCTATTCCTCCCCATATCTCCGTATCTTCAGTTACATAAGTTATTCGCATTCAGAGCCGGTTCCTGCAGCGTGAACATATCGGTATTTCGCTGAACCGATGTCTGAGGTGGATGTCCCTCAGTTTCTTAAGTGCGCTGCCGTTCCATATGTCTCTTATCGTCTGATTCGTAACATCTCCCACAATTAATTCTCCCTCTGCATCATAACAGCATGGTGAAACCTGCCCATTATGATAGACCGTCAGGTTTTTCCAGAGCATTTTACAGGGATGACGTTTTGCGGGCTCCCGGTTCTTGTGAACTCCCCGATAAGCTACGCTTCCAGCCCAGTCGATACAGTCCGTAACCTGGATCAGATCTCCTTCTCCGATCTGTTTTGACCAGAAGACGCGAAACGCCTCTATCTCTTTTTCCGTATCCTGCATCCTGATTATGCGTATCACACAATGCGGACTTCCGGAATTCCGGCGCATCCGTAAAAAAGTCTTTATATTCCGGGTCACCCTTTCGAAACTGCTGTTAACCCTGACAGACTCGTATGTTTGTGCATTGCTTCCGTCAAGGGTCACTATAACGATATCAACGCTTTCAGCCACGTCCGCCATTTTATCCCCGCTGAGAAGCATTCCGTTCGTCAAAATTGTAACAGGCCGTATACCCGCGCTGCGGGCAAATTTTATCAACCGGGGCCATTTGGGATGGAGTAAAGATTCACCAAATCCCTGGGGCAGAAAGATGAAGCCTGTCTCTGCCGTGAGTTCTTCAACTATCTTTATAAAAACGGGTTCGTCCATGAAGCCACGTTTTCGTTTCAGGTTCGGCACGGGACACATGACACATTTGAGGTTGCAGTAGTTCGAAAGTTCGACCGCGATTTCGACGGGAAAATCGATCAAGGCCCAGTTTTCAGGGTCGGGTGATGAGAGCATATCCGAGCGCCTTGAATAGCTGTACCATCGGTCTGCTCCAAAACTTTTCTTCAAAAGGGCATTTTCAGGAGACAGTTTTTCTTCAGTCATAATTCAAATTTCATATCTCAAGGCGGAGACACACCCCTTCACCCCTCTTAATAGAGGGGAATTTCCCCTCCCTTGACGGGAGGGGCTGGGGAGGGTGTTAATCGATTTTGTACACAGACATTATTTTAAAGCGATTTTTAATTATATCATATTCCCGAATCCGGCGATAAGTATCTCAAACGTTTGACAAACGTGTCATTGCGAGCACCTGAAGGGTGCGTGGCAATCTCCCATGAGAAGACAAGATTGTTTCGTTACACTCGCAATGACAATTCTTATCACTGGGATATTCTTTAATTGAGATAACCGGCCGGCAGCGGCTTTTCAGTCCCGATTTTGTCATCTTAGGTATAATATATAACCATGAAAGCGCTGATATCGAACATCTATGCCGGCAGGCATATCCTTAAGACTATGGTCATCAAGGATATAAAATCGAGATACGCGGGCTCTCTCTTCGGTCCGCTCTGGATAATCGCTACCCCCATGTATCAGATTCTCCTCTATACATTCCTCTTTTCCGTTATCTTGCGGATGCGTTTCGAAGAGGGCTCCGGAACCTCATCCTTTGTCGTCTACCTCCTGGCCGGTCTTATCCCGTGGCTCTTCTTCGCAGAGGCAACCGCAAGGGGGATATCTGCCTTTATCGATAACGCGCATCTCATCAAGAAGGTGAAATTTCCGCTGGAAGTTTGTGTCGCAACCGTCATCATATCCTCAGCGGTGACATTCCTTATATACGTGCTGTTTTATCTGATCATGCTCATTGCTATGGGTATTCTCAATTACCATACGCTCCCACTGTTCATTCTGCCTGTCATTATTGTGGTGCTGCTGATATCGGGACTTTCCTTCGGTCTTGGAAGCATCGCTGTGTTTTTCAGGGATATCACACCGGCGGTCGCCATGATTTTAAACCTCTTGTTCTTTCTTACACCCATCGTTTATCCTGCGGGCGCCATTCCGGCAAATCTGCGCTGGCTGTTCAACCTCAATCCCTTTTATTTTATCGTCGAGATGTCCCGGAACGTGCTCGTGCGGGGCAGGATGCCCGATTCCGTCTCGGTTATTTATCCGTCCATATGCGCGCTGGTCATATTCTTTGCAGGGTATTATATTTTTAACCGGACGAAAGAGGCATTCAAGGATATTTTGTGATGAGAAATCCTGCAGTCAGGACCCGGGGACTTCTGAAGGAGTACCATATCTACGACCGCCCTTCGGAGAGGCTGAAGGAACTCTTTTTTAAGACGGGAAAACACAGGGTTTTCAGGGCCCTCGGGCCTCTGGACATCGAAGTGCCCGCAGGTGAGACGGTCGGTATCATAGGCGAGAACGGAGCAGGTAAGAGTACATTTCTCAAGCTCGCATCGGGCGTCATAGAACCGTCATCAGGAACAATTAATGTAAGCGGCAAGGTTTCGTCGATACTGGAACTCGGAACGGGCTTTAATTCCGAGTTTACGGGAAGGGAAAATGTTTTTCTCAACGGCGCCCTCCATGGACTGTCGTCTGCAGAGGTGAACAGGCGGATGGAAAGGATTGCAGGGTTCGCGGACATCGGTGAGTTCTTCGATATGCCGGTGAAGACATACTCTTCAGGGATGTACATGAGACTGGCCTTTTCCCTCGCGGTTCACGTTGATGCGGACATCGTCGTGATTGATGAGGCCCTTTCCGTGGGCGACGGCGCTTACGAAAAAAAGTGCATAGACAGGATATGGGATCTGAAGCGGAACGGAATTACGATTCTCTTCTGCTCCCACTCCCTTTATACTGTGTCGACCTTCTGTGACCGGGCTCTATGGCTCAGGGAGGGGAGAGCGCAGGCTATCGGAAACACAAAGGATGTCGTCTCGGCATACGAGGACTATCTGAGGGAAAAGGAACCCGTGGGGAACCCGGAGGTGCCTGTTTCGAATGCTCTCACCGAGAGCAGGATAGCTCAGGTGAAAGATATCAGGCTCTCTGTGAACGGTATGCCCGTAGAGACTTCAATACACCATTCGTCCGATGTCGAGGTCTCGGTCGATTTCGAGATTTTCGAAGAGACCGACGTCTATGCGGGATTTGCAGTGGACCGGAGCGATGGCCTGTGTTGTTATGCGGACGATATGCAGAGGCAGGGAATGAAACCCTTCCGGGGACCGGGCAGAGAAACCATCGCAATACTCTTTAAGAACCTCCCGCTCCTCGGCGGTGCGTACAAGTTCGTTATTTTCCTTTTGGACGAGACGGGAATATGTGTCTATGATAAAAAGGAATCCGATATCGTGAAGGTCGATACAATAGAAAAAGAATGGGGGGTGTGCGCCCTTTCTCATGAATGGAAGAAATAATGCCTTTCTTATGAACTTCCTAGTATGATCTCTGTAATTATCGTCAACTATAATTCTGCGCATTTGATAAAAAGGGCGGTCGGGTCCGTTTTTCGGGAGAATGAAAATGTGGAAGTCTTTATTGTGGATAATACCTCGACCTCTGAAGAGCGGGAATATTTACACAATACATTCGACGCAGAGAAAGTGAACCTGATTTTGAATGAAAGCAACGTCGGATTTGCCCGGGCCTGCAATCAGGCATTCTCCCGGTCCCGGGGCGAATTTATTTTTTTGCTCAATCCGGATGCCTACGTTATCCCTCCCTGCCTCGGGATACTGAAAAAATTCATGCGGGACACGCCCCGCGCCGGTTCCGTGTCCCCGCTCCTTTACTGGGATGATGCCATGACATATCTCTTCCCGGATTCCTTTCCTCCCTCGCCCGTTCAGGATTTCTACAGGAAATTATCCGGGATATCGCCTTTTTTTGGATACCTCTATAGTCAATGCGGAAAGAGAAGAAATCTCAGGCTCTGGAGGTCGTCTTCACCCGTGAAAGTCAAGAATCTTTCCGGCGGTACGGTCATGTTAAGGAGAAGCGCAATTGAAGATGCGGGCGGTCTTTTTGATGAACGGTTTTTCCTGTTTTATGAGGATAACGACCTGTTTCTCAGACTGAGAAGAGCGGGATACAGCATCTACTTTGTCCCATATGCAAAAGCCGTACACAGGTATGAGCATTCGGCCCTGAAACTCGATATGATGGCCGGAAGCCGGGAGCTTTATTACAAAAAACATTTCAGCAATCATCTTATACGACGTATATCCGCTTACCTGCCTGACTCTTGCGCAAGAACAGAATATACCGATGCCGGAACCTGGAACACCCCGCCGTCATTTTCGGTACCGTTTGAGTTAAGCGACGGGTATCTCTTTGAATGGAGTCCCAATCATCTCTTTATCCCTTCGGTCGGTTTTTTCGGGAAGGGTGAGACCTTTATTTTTTCGGAAGAGGTATGGCATTCTTTAGATAGCGGCGAGTATTACAGCAGGTTCTCAGACGTTAAAAAATTGTTTTCCCGCAACAGGCCCCTTATCTGGAGAAAAATATAGATCATGAAGACGACCGGGAATCCGGCATTGTATTANNTCGTCTTCCCGAACCGTTCTGTTATTACAAGATGATCCTGAAAAGCGACCATCTCCATTTCGGTCTCTGGCGGGAGAACAATTCTCATTTGTCCATGGAAGAGGCACAGGAGGCCATGTTCGAATATCTTCTCTCTTTTTTCCCGCAGCCGCCTGCAGAGGTCCTCGATGTCGGTTGCGGGCTTGGTCTTTCCGCCTGCTTAATGTCTCAGAAAGGTTATAAGGTTACTGCAATAGCCCCGTCTTTCGAGATGATACAGTACGCTCAGCAGACATATGGCGGGAGTGGGGTTAAATTCAAAGTGCTCGGCTTTTTTGATGAGGATGAAGTCGTTTTCACCCGGAAGCGATACGATATTGTCTTATTTCAGGAATCTTCACAATATGTCAGCCCTCTCGATGACGTCTTGGAAAAAGCGCGGCGACTGCTGGAGGACAACGGCTTTTTGATCATCGGCGACGAGATATGCTATGACGAATCGATCAAAACGGAAACGGCCGTTCATCTGTCGAGAGACTTCACGGTTTCCCTTGCCGAACACGGTTTTCGCATTGTGGAGAATAAGAGGATCGGGAAGGAAATATTCCCTACCTACGACTTTGTTATCCGGGAACTGACGAAAAATCAAAACAGAATAATGACTGAATGTCAGAAGAAGGATTCTGCGGGGATTGATTTTTTTATCGATGGATGGAAAAGGCAGAAGGATTGGAATTTGCAGGGGAAGACCGGATATGAGATATTTGTGGCGAGGAAAGACCGCTTTTCGGTTAAGCCGTATTCCGCGGGTGATGAGAACAGGATACTCCCCGCCTTTAACGAAGTATTCGGCGTACCGAGAACTCCCGGACACTGGAATTGGAAATTTAGAGATAACCCATATGGGTCTTATAAGATTTCCGAAACCTTTTCGGAAGACGGCAGACTCGTCGCGCATTATGCCGGATATCCTGTTCCCTTTTATTGCGATGTGTGCGGCACACCCCGGACATTTCTCTCCCTGCAGATAGGAGACACATTGACACGGCCCGAAGTCCGTCACATAGGCCGCGGGAAGACAAGCATTATCTCCAGGTCGGCTCAGCATTTTTACGCCAAATACTGTGAGACGGTTCCTTTTACCTATGGATTCAATACCGGCACGATAAAAAAGTTCGGGGAAAGGTTTCTTGGATATCAGTACATAGCCCCGATTCCTTACAGGGTAAAAAAAATTACGACCCCTTCTCTCTTGCGCTATTCGTTATTTAATAAAATATTCGCCCGATACCGTGTCAGGATGATTAATTCTTTTGATGATGCATTTGATTCTCTGTTTGCGAGGACTGCCGCATCCTACAATTTTCTGGTAAGAAGAGAATCCGGTTATCTCACATGGAGATATCGTGATTGTCCGGATAAAGATTATCTGATGCGGTCCGTGCACAATGAAACGGGAAGACTCGTCGGGTGGAGCATTTTCCTCCTGAAAGATAAGCATTTGATATGGGGTGATGCGCTCTTCGACAAAGAATATCCTGAAGCTGCCGGGTATCTTTTGAACTATGTTCTGAGCACATCCTTCTGCAGAGGCGTTGAGAGAATAGAAGGATGGTTTTCGAAAAACCCTGTGTGGTGGAATGGGATACTTGACAGACTTGGATTCGAGTTAACGACCGAACCTAATAATCTATTCCCGTGCTTTTACATATTAAGGGACGACGACACGCTGGCAAAGTTACGCAACTATTTTTATTACACTATGGGAGACAGCGACCTTTTTTAACCGGGAAAATGCAGGAGGCGATATGAGAAATTTTTTCCGCACATGAGCCTCCCTATTTTATTTGTAAATGCAATTTTTGGCTTAATTTGCATAAACATTTTTTGTTATACTAAAGTAATATGTTTTTTATTAAAACCATATCCCGCCTGACTATGGTACTGCGGAAGTGTCTGCTCGTTACCGTCATAGGGATACTCGCCTGGAACTTCATCCCCGGTTTTATCAGCTCGAAAGAGGCCTTTGCAACTTTTGGCAAAGCCGATAAGGTGGTCGTCATCAAAAGCAAGAGGCTTTTAATGCTCCTTAACGAAGGGGATATCCTCAAGATATACCGGGTCTCCCTCGGGAAGCAGCCCAATGGGCATAAAATAAAGGCCGGAGATAAAAGAACACCGGAAGGCAGTTATACCCTGGATTCGAGGAATGTCGAGAGCAAGTTCCACCTTGCTCTCCATATATCTTATCCGAACGAATCAGATATCCGGAATGCCCAGAAATTTGGTGTCCGGCCGGGCGGGGATATTATGATACACGGTTTGTCCGATAAGATGAAGAAATTCGGAAAGCTGCACAGAACCTCGGACTGGACCGACGGCTGCATTGCAGTGACAAATTCTGAAATTGAAGAAATCTGGAAGCTTGTGCCTGACGGCACGCCTATAGAGATCAAACCTTAAAAAAGCGCATCAGTAGTCTATTATATCCCTGAGAATGTCCGCCCGTTCCGTATCGATATCTCTGAGAGTTATGTATTGTTCGAAAGCTGCATTTCTGTTTCCCATGAGAAAATATGCAAGGCCGAGATTGAATTGCGCCGATGCATCGCGTGGATCTATATCTATCGCTTTCTTAAAGGTATCGACAGCCATTGAATATGCACCGCGGATTATATATGTGGTCCCAAGCTTGTTATATGCCGATAAAACATAGGGATTTACCTGCAGCGCCTGCTTTAATATCTCGATCGCATCGGTATATCTGCCAATCTTGTAATAGACAACACTGAGGTTTATATATGCATCCGGGTTTCCGGGGTCCAGGCGCAAAGACTCTTTATATGCCTTTATTGCTGCATCGTACGTATTTGAGCTCTCATAATTACATCCGAGCAGAAAATATTCTTCCGCATTCCGCGGCGTGGTCTCTCTGTTCCTCTCTGTCCGGGTTTCCATCTTAAGCACTGCGGAAGAGGCTTTCTGTTTCCGATACTTTTCGATCTGTTTTAAAATATCTCCCGGAAGAGACGCCATATGCTTCTTCTTCTGTTTTGAGGTCATGACAACAACCGCTCCTATGGTCTCGCCTCTCATATTGAATACAGGACTTCCGCTTTCCGGCAAAGTCACGGGAACGGAAATTTGCATGAGGCTTCCGCGTTTTACGACATCCGTAACAGTGCCCTCCGAGACTGCCTTTTTAGATTCGAGAGAACCCCGGACAACAACAATCTTTTCTCCCTTTTTCGGGGTATACAACGGGTTCAGCCTGACTTTCGGAAGCTGTTCGGCCTCTATTTTAATCAGGGCAAGATTGTTCTCGCATCTCTTCGAAATGAGGTCCTCAAGATGGTATTGGCCGCCTCCGGCAATTTCGATTTTCATCATATTTGCAGCTTTTTCGAACCATTTCGAGACAACCCTGCAATTTGTTGCGATGATTCCATCCTCTGAGACGATAAAACCCTTTGCCGAAGCGAGATGCCTGCCGCTCCTGTCGTCGATATAGATGGTGACAACCGCTCCCTGCTGTTTTAATATGGTGTCAGGGACTTTGGCGTCGGCGTGCAACGCAATGAGGAACGCAACGAATACCGTGAAAACGGAAAAACCCGCACGTAAAAATTTCTTCACTCAGCTATCCCTTTGATGTCGCATTGATTTATTATTATAACCAATACATTCTTTCAAATTAACAGATTTGTCGGAAGAAATGCAGGAGGACCGTATGAAATCATGGAAAGACAATATCTATTTTGTACTCGTTGAGCACATTTTATCGGCAGGGCAGGGCTGACAAAGTGGGAACTGAAGATGATTCACGGGATATGTTCGCAGGTGGCTAAGAGGAAAAAGAGAAATCATTGACAACAGGTGCAAGTTGAGTTGGGACCCGGTAGGGTGTTATTAAAGGCATGAGCCGAAAGTGCTATTATATTTGAATGGATTCAATGCAAAGGGGATGGAGATGAGGCAGGCTAAGCCCGGAGACACAGTCAGGGTACATTATGCCGGCAGGCTGGAAAGCGGAAGGATATTCGAGACTTCGGCGGACTGCGGACCCCTGCAGTTTACTATAGGCAAATGTGAAGTCCTGCCGGGCTTCGAGCAGTCGGTAATCGGTATGAGCCCCGGTGAAACGAAAGGGGTCGGCATTCCCGCTGATCAGGCATACGGACCTTATTTAAGGGGAAAAGTGAAAAGGATAGGCCGCAGTCAATTCCCCGATGAAATGAAACCGGAAATAGGCATGCATTTCGAAATCGGGGAGGAGGGCGGTCCTCTGGTTATCTACCGGGTGATTGAGATTACCGATACCACCGTGACGCTCGATTCCAACCACCCCCTGGCGGGAAAATATCTGATATTCGATATCAAGCTTCTGGAGATTCTGTAATGCGAACCTGGAACAGGCTTGAAGCGGTGTCGTTTTAAATCCGATATGACTATCCGGACCATCGTTGCCAGGGCAGAAGACGCAGGCGAAAGGATCGACACATTCCTTGCCGGGAAAACCGGCATTACCCGTTCACAGATTCAAAAGCTCATGGAAAAAGGCGATATCATCGTGAATGAGAAGGTCGTTTCTCAGAATTACAGGGTGAAAATAAATGATATCGCAGTCGTAGACATGGCCGAAAAAGAAGAAGGCGGACTTTTACCGGAACCGATACCGCTTGATATCCTTTACGAAGACGAAGATGTAGTAGTGGTAAACAAACCAGCGGGTATGGTCGTCTATCCTGCTGCCGGACATTACGGGGGCACCTTAATGAACGCCCTTGCACACCACTGCAAGAGGCTTGCCGCGACAGGAGGCCCTTTAAGACCCGGCGTAGTACACAGGCTCGATAAGGACACATCGGGAACTTTGGTAGTGGCCCTGACCGATAAAGCCTATTATGACCTTGCCGGGCAGTTCAGCCGGAGGACAATAAACAGGAGATACGTTGCTCTTGTCTACGGCAACATGAAGGAAGATGAAGGGGAGATATCATCGAAGATCGGCCGTTCTGTATCCGACCGCAAGAAGATGTCCACCCGGGTGAAGACCGGGAAGGAAGCGCATACGCGATGGAAAGTACTCAGGCGGCTTGGCGGGGTCACGCTTGTCGGGGTGAAACTGGGCACGGGCAGAACCCACCAGATACGCGTGCACTTTGCCTCAATAGGACATCCGGTGCTGGGTGACAGGACGTACGGGAAGAAGATAGAGATAGAGACCGAGAAAAAAAAGAAGAGAATTTCGTTCCCGCGACAGATGCTGCATGCGGAATTATTAGGGTTTACCCATCCGGTTACAGGCGTATATCTCGAATTCTCGAGCCCTCTGCCCGGGGACATGAGTGGAAAAATTGAGGAACTGCAGACTGTATCTAACCCACATTCATAAAATAGGAGATAACACGTCGGGGATAGAGTATTTGAGCTCATTCGACCATTGAAACGGAGTTCGCTGTGCATAATCC
>DCVG01000032.1:0-16279 GCA_002328665.1 Nitrospiraceae bacterium UBA2194 | reverse complement strand
TAAATTTTTGGATTGTTAATCCCCGAAAGATATCCCGAGTGAGCGCGCAGTCCGGATTATATCGGAGTCCATCTGCACCGATTTCATCCGGCCGATAGCTTCTTCAATGGGCACAGGCACTATCTCACCGGACTGAAGTGCGGCCATCATGCCGAACATCCCTGCTTCCACAAACCTCACCGCTGCGGCGCCGAATCTCAATGAAAGCAGTCTGTCGAAGGTGGTAGGTGCGCCTCCCCTCTGGAGGTGGCCGAGTACGATGTCCCTTGTTTCTTTTCCGATTCTTTTCCGGATCTCTTCCGAGACCTTTTTCCCGATGCCGCCGAGTCTTACCTCACCCCCGGCTTTCCCGCCTTCGACAACGGTGAAATCGCCGCCGACCGGCTTGGCGCCTTCTGCTACAACGACAATAGCATAGTCCTTGTCGAGGAGGGTGAGCTGCCTTATCTTATTGCAGACATTTTCGATATTAAACGGTATCTCGGGAATGAGGATAACGTCGGCAGAACCCGATATCCCGGAATGCAATGCTATCCAGCCGACAAACCGGCCCATCACTTCAACCACCATAACCCTGTCATGGGATCTTGCAGTGGTATGAAGCTTGTCGATCGCCTCGGTAGCCGTGTTCACCGCGGTATCGAACCCGAAGGTCACTTCCGTGGAACCGATGTCGTTGTCTATGGTTTTTGGAACTCCGATGACGGGCATGCCTTTTTTCATGAATCTCTCTGCAATGCGAAGGCTTCCGTCACCGCCGATGGCGATGAGCGCGTTGAACCCCAATGCCCTGAAGTTCGAATATATGGAGTCCGATATATCGGTTAAAATGTGGCCTCCGTCATGTTTTTCGACCCTAAAATTGAAAGGGTCGCCTTTTATTGCCGTTCCGAGAATTGTACCGCCAATATTCGTGATGTCCCATACCGATTCCGGGGTCAGGCGGACTATCTGTTTTGTATCAATGAGACCCCTGTATCCGTATTTGATCCCGTAGACCTCCCATCCCTTCCGATGTGCGGCAAGGACGATCCCCCTGATGACAGCATTCAGTCCGGGAGCATCTCCTCCGCCTGTGTTTACCGCTATCTTCATTTTATAACCTCCACAGCCTCTTTTTTGGAAACCCTCGGAGGAGGATTTGGTATCCTGGACGGATAACCGACAGGAACGATTGCAACAGGTCTCAGGTGTTTCGGCATACCCAGAATCTTCACGACCTCTTCCTCCCGGAATGCGCCGACCCATGCGGAACCGAGTCCGTTTTCATACGCAACGAGCATCATGCCCATTATGCTCAGCGCTACATCCTGAATCGAATACAGGTGAACACCGCGTTCTCCGTATTTGAAGGATATCCGGCTGTCGGTACAGCCGACAATTACCAGCGGCGCTTCCCCGATGAAATTCTGGTTCAGGGCTGCTGCAGCGAGCCTTTTCCTGGTCTTCTCGTCCTTCACAAAATAGAATTTCCGTGCCTGCAGATTTCCTGCGCTCGGCGCCCATATCAGTGCTTCCATCAGTTTCTCAATGAGTTCCTCCGGAATATTTCTCCTCTGAAAGTCCCGGACACTTCTGCGTTCTTTGACTGCTCTTAAGATGTCCATGTGCATCAATCCCGTGATTCGTGACCGGTAATTCGTGATTCGTTCATAATGGACAAGAGGCTACTGCCGGTCACTGCCTTTTCATGGTTTCCGGTATTCCACAAACTTCCCGTTTTTTGTGACCCAGACAACATACGGCGAAACAGTTACATCTCCCTTTTCATCGAACCGTATGTTCCCGAGGGCGGCGCTGAATTCCATGGAGTGCAACTTTTCGGTAATCGCCCTGCCGTCGGCAGAGCCGGCTTCCTTTATGGCAGCCAGAAGTATATTGGCTGCATCATATGCATAGATCGAATACGGTCCGGTTTCTCCGTACTTCGACCGGTACTTTTCGATAAACCCTTTTGCCGAAGGTATATTCCCGGGGTCGGGGCTGAATGTGAGGTAAGTGCCCTCCGCAGCGGAGACACCTGCAATCTCGATGAACTTGGGGTCTATAGTCCCGTCACCACTCATGAAGTTGACGTTCAAGCCGATCTCTTTGGCCTGTTTGACGAGAAGCCCCGCCTCAGGATAGATGCCGCCGAAAAAAATCAACTGAGGGTTTCTGGCCTTTACCGCAGTCAGGACCGTCTTGAAGTCTTTGTCCCCCTGAACAATGCTGCCGTAGAAGACCACATTTGCCTCACTGCGGAGGAACTTCCTGAACTCGTCCGCGAGGCCTTGTCCATAAGTCGTCTTGTCATGCAGAACCGCTACATTTTTCAGCTTCAGATAGTTGATTACAAAATCAGCCCCGACTCTTCCCTGCTGATCGTCCCTTCCGCATACCCTGAAAACTCCCCTGTGCCCCTTCTCCGTAAGCTGAGGATTTGTCGAGCCGGGAGTGATCATGGGGATACCCGCCCTGTTGTAGACATCTGATGCAGGGATGGAACAGCTTGAATTGAAATGTCCGACAACCCCGGCTACGCCGTCATTCACCATCTTGTTTGCCAGTGAGACAGCCTGCTTAGGGTCATGCTGGTCATCGCTGATTATCATTTCGATCTTTTTGCCGAGGACGCCGCCTTTACCGTTCCATTCTTCCACGGCAAGGGAGGCGCCGTTTTTAAAGTCCATGCCCATCTTTGCCTGGTCTCCTGTCATGGGGCCGGCAATACCGATCCTGATGACGTCTTCTTTTTTCTGACAGCCGAATGAGAAAAGAAAGAGAATTAATAGGAACAATATAACCTTTTTCAAGCCAACCTCCGGATACTACTTACTCTAATCACCCTCATATGAATTTATAATACTCAAAAACCTTTCTGCATTTTCCTCAATATCGCCGCATAGTATCGCGGAAGCAACAGCAACCGCATCGGCTCCTGTCTTGAGGACGGCTGTCACGTTCTCCGGACTTATCCCGCCTATTGCAACCACCGGAATGTTCACCAGCCTTTTGATTCCGGCGAGCATTTCAATCCCCACGGGGCTTCCCGCCTCTTTTGTCTTTGTAAGGAATACAGGTCCGAAGCCGATATAGTCGGCTCCGCCGCTTTCGGCATCTTTTGCCTGTTCTAAAGTATGTGTTGAGATGCCGATAATCCGGTTCTTACCCATAATCTTCCGCGCTTCCCTCAACGGCAGGTCATCCTGTCCCAGGTGTACGCCGTCTGCATGGACTGCAAGTGCGATATCCGGATGGTCATTCACAACCAGGACAGCGTTATGGTTGCCGGTTATTTCCCTGAGCCTCAGCGCTTCTTCGAAGATTTCTCTTCTTGAGCTTTCCTTGTCCCTCAACTGTATCCATTTCACCCCGGCCTTCAGCGCCCTTAGTGTCATATCTTCATATGAGAGCCTGCAGGCCCTGCGATCGGTGATGAAGCAAAGGCCGCTCAAATACATAGGGGTAACTATTGTCCCTGATTAAGGGGGTTTATCTTTTCGACGAAGTCCGTAGTAAAATTGCCGCTTACAAAATCCGGGTTATTCAGTACTCTCTTGTGGAAGGGGATAGTTGTATTCACACCCTCGATAATAAACTCATCGAGCGCTCTTTTCATCTTTGCTATTGCCTCCGGACGGTCTTTGCCGTGCACGATCAGCTTGGCTATCAGGGAATCATAATGCGAGGGAATGACATATCCGCTGTAAATTGCGGTATCCACTCTCACGCCGGGGCCACCCGGAAGCGAAAGGAAAGTGATCTTTCCCGGTGAGGGAATGAACCGTTCGGGGTCTTCCGCATTGATCCTGCACTCGATGGCGTGGCCTGTCTGCTTTATCTGGTTTTGTTTGTATTCGAGCGGCAGCCCCGCGGCAAGTTTTATCTGCTCTTTTATAATGTCGATTCCTGTAACAGCCTCTGTAACAGGATGCTCCACCTGTATGCGCGTATTTATCTCGATGAAATAGATGTTCCCTTTCGAGTCGACTATAAACTCTACCGTACCGACATTGCGGTATTTAATCGCACGGGCGGCTTTTACGCCCAGTTCCCCGATTCTCTTCTTGAACTTTTCCGTTGAAGAAATCGGTGAGGGCGACTCTTCAATGAGTTTCTGGTGACGTCTCTGAATAGAACAGTCCCTTTCGTTAAGATGGATCGTGTTTCCCTTGTTGTCGGCCATGATCTGGACCTCAATGTGCCTCATCTCAGGGATGTATTCTTCGATATAGATTTCGCTGTTTCCGAATGCGGTCAATGCCTCCCGCTGCGCCATATAGAAAGCCTGGTCGAGGTCCTTTTCCTCTTTCACGACCTTCATGCCGTGACCTCCTCCGCCGGCGGAAGCCTTGAGCACAATGGGGAAACCGATCTTTTTTGCGGTCTTCATGGCTATCTCTTCATTCGGCACAGGACCGTCGCTGCCGGATACGACCGGCACCCCTTTTCTCCTCATTATCTGGCGTGCTTTGGCCTTGTCTCCCCCAAGCCGTATATTCTCGGAGGTAGGTCCGATAAACGTGATACCGGATGTTGTGCATGCCTCGGCAAAATGATGGTTTTCAGAAAGGAAACCATATCCCGGATGGATTGCGTCGGAATCCGTTATCTCTGCGGAGCTCAATAAAGCCGGGATGTTCAGGTAACTCTGCGTTACGTTTGCGGGACCGATACAGACGGATTCGTCTGCAAGCCGGATATGGAGTGAATCCTTGTCTATCTCAGAATAGACTGCGACAGTCTTGATCCCGAGTTCTTTGCAGGCCCGGATAATCCTTACGGCGATTTCGCCGCGGTTGGCTATAAGGACTTTCTTGAAAAGTTTCATCAAACTTTATTGCTCTAAAAAAAGAGACGTTAAACGGTTTATATTCCGGAAAGTCGTTATTTTTGTCATAAACCGGCTCTTTTATGCCGGTTCTATAAGGAAGAGCGGTTCGCCGTACTCGACGGGCTGTCCGTTTTCCACCAGTATTTTCATAACAATGCCGTCGATGTCGCTTTCGATCTCGTTCATAAGCTTCATCGCTTCAACAATACAAAGGACCTGGCCTTTAACGACTTTTGCTCCTATTTCCACAAAAGGCGGGGCCTCGGGCGTAGGCGACCTGTAGAAGGTGCCTACGATAGGAGAGGTTATAGTGATGAGTCTTTGCGCCTCCTCCTCTGTCTCGGCTACTATCTTTTCCTGGAAAGCCGCCCGCTCGTGACCGGCCATTTCAAGATGGGACAATATCTTTTCCCTCTTGATCTTAACCTTGGTGCCCTCTTTTTCTATCTGAAGTTCGGTAACGTCTGTCTCCTTGAGAAGCTCGATGAGCTCTTTTAATTCCTCAAGTTCCATTATTTTACCCTTTCTATATATTCCGATGTCCTTGTGTCCACTTTAATGATATCGCCTTCATTTATATGAAAGGGGACTTTTACCACAGCCCCTGTTTCTAAAGTAGCCGGTTTCCCGCCTCCTGAAGCCGTATCTCCCCTGAACCCCGCAGGATCGGTCTTCGCAACAGCCAGCTCGACAAAGGTAGGGAGTTCGACGCTGATCGGCATGTCTTTATGATAAAGTATCTTCACAGTCATGTTTTCCTTCAGAAAATTCCTTGTCTCACCCAGCTGGGAAGGGTTGAGAGGTATCTGTTCATATGTCTCCATATCCATAAAATAATAGTGCCCGTCCTGGGTATAGAGGTACTGCATGGACTTCTCTTCGAGTCCCGGCCGCTCCAGTTTCTCTCCTGATCTGAATGTTTCCTCGAGTACGGCGCCTGTTTTAAGGTTCTTCATTTTTGTCCTGACAATTGCTCCGCCCCGGCCCATCTTCACGTGCTGAAAGTCTACGATCTCGCAGGGTTCGCCCTTGAACTCCACTTTGAGACCTTTCCTGAAATCGCTTGTAGAAATCAAACCGGATCCCTCCTTGTTAAAGTGTTATATTTTAGCATTTTCCGCAATTTTTTCCATCAAATATGCCTTTCAACACAAATCCGATACCCATCCAACATCCCCTGCAGCCACCTGAATCCCGCCCGTTACCGAATGATTATGTCCCGCTGCATTTTTTCTTGACACAGAGCGAAAAATATGTAAATCTACGGGGCAATTATTTTTCATTACGGAGGGGAACAATGAAAAAACGTCTTTGTCGCCGGATGTATGTTGTACTCATGATGGTCTGTATTTCTTTCATCGCTTCAGGTTCTGCTTCTGGCGCGGGGTTCGCATTGGTCGAACAGAGCGTGAGCGGTTTGGGCAATGCCTATGCAGGCGGCGCCGCAAGCGCGGAGGACGCCACAACAATTTTCTATAACCCCGCGGGCATGACCCGTCTTAATAATAATCAGCTTATTATCGGGGCGCATGTTATTGTGCCGACTGTGGAGTTCCATAATGAAGGCTCGACTCTCGTAACAGGCGCACCGCTTACCGGCGGCAACGGAGGCGACGCAGGTGTCACGAAGGTAGTTCCGAATTTTTATTACAGCAGAAAAC
This sequence comes from Nitrospiraceae bacterium UBA2194, assembly GCA_002328665.1. Lineage (GTDB taxonomy): Bacteria > Nitrospirota > Thermodesulfovibrionia > Thermodesulfovibrionales > SM23-35 > UBA2194. The sequence goes on along the minus strand of DCVG01000032.1, from coordinate 9,802 downwards.
TCAGCGACCGGTTTGCGCTGGGATTGGGCATCAACTCACCGTTCGGCCTTGCTACCGAATACAACGACGGTTGGGTAGGCCGTTACCACGCCATCAGGTCGGACCTCATCTCCATCAATATCAATCCGTCCTTTGCATATAAGATTACCGATCAATTGAGCATCGGCGCAGGGGTGAGCGCACAATATATAGATGTGGAACTTACCAACGCCATTGATTTCGGCACTATCGGTTTTCTCAAAGGTATTCCGGGACTTTTGCCTCAAAGCAGCGACGGGACTGTTGCTCTTGAAGGGAACAGCTGGGGGTTCGGTTTTAATGTCGGCCTTCTGTATGAGTTCACCAGGGATACGCGGGTCGGCGTTGCCTACCGGTCTGCTATAGATCAGGAACTGGAAGGGAAGGCTGATTTCAAGAAAGTTCCTGCAACTCTGCGGTCTACTTTCCGTGATGATGACGTTTCATCGGATATCACGTTCCCTGACAGCCTGTCGGTCAGTTTCTTCCATCAGTTCAACCCGCAGTGGATGGTTATGGCCGATTTTACCTGGACGGACTGGCGGCATTTCAAGGAGCTGGTGGTGAAATTCAAGAATGATATACCTCCTTCAATCACAACCGAACACTGGCAGGACAGCTACCGCACTTCAGTCGGGGTGACCTATGCCCCCGATGACAATTGGAAATTCAGGGCCGGTACCGCTTATGACACATCCGCAGTACCGGATAAAGAACACCGCACCCCGCGTATTCCCGACAGCGACCGCATCTGGACTGCCCTGGGCCTCGGATACAGGATTTCGAACGCAGTGAGCTTTGATATAGGTTATGCGCATCTGTTTGTCAACGATCCGGAGATTGATAAGAAGCCCGCGGGCGAAGACCTGCTCAGAGGTGGATTGAAGGGCACATTCGACGCCGATATCGATATTATAAGCGCACAGCTCAATATAGCTTTTTAGACAGGATTATTCATAAACTATGTTTAACACGACAGGACATAATATTTTCGCTCATTCCGGGTCTTCGACCTGCGTGGGTTAGGATGCTTCTCCATCAGCATTTTGTAAAGATTGCGAAGAGGTACGGTCAAAAGCTGGCCTTTATCGACCGTACCTCCGACAAAAAACTGACCTATACGAAATCCCTTATCGCCTCTATTATTATTTCGGAAAAGATCAGGAAACACGATGAGGGGTTTATCGGGGTAATGATCCCTACCTCTGCCGGCTGTGCCCTCACGGTTCTCGGGACCCTGATGAGCGGCAAGACGCCGGTGATGATAAACTACTCGACCGGCGCCGCATACAACGCCATATACGCTCAAAAGAAATGCAATTTTAAGACTATCATTACGTCAAAGGCTTTGCTCGAAAAAATCAATTGCCCTGTCGTCGAAGGCATGGTATTTATCGAAGATTTGATGGAGACCATCACAATCCGTGATAAACTAAGGGCTGCGATCATCGCAAAACTGCCGTTGCCTCTGCTCTCCAGGATGGTTCACGCCGGACATGAGGATGATAACCTGGTCATACTGCTCACAAGCGGAAGCGAAAAAGACCCCAGGGCCGTACAGTTGACGCACCGGAATATATCTTCGAATATCAGGAGTTTCAGCAGGGTCATGAAGATGTACGACAGTGACGTTATGCTCGCAAATCTGCCTTACTTCCACGTCTTCGGCCTCACCGTGAACCTCTGGACGCCCTTGTACTTCGGCATGACAATCGTAACGTATGCCAACCCGCTCGATTATAAGATGATCTGTACTGTTTTGCGGGAGGAGCAGCCTACAGTCATGGTCGGAACCCCGAGTTTTCTGTCCGGCTACCTCCGCAAATCAGACCGGGATGATTTCAAGAGCGTTCGCCTTATAGTCAGCGGAGCCGACAAATGTCCTGACGCCCTCAGGAAGGAATTCCTTGAAAAGCACGGTATAACCCTTTACGAGGGCTACGGTGCCACGGAAACCTCACCGGTGATTTCGACAAACACGCCGGAGTACAACAAGCCCGGAAGCGTCGGCAAAGTGCTTCCCGGCGTCAGGGTGCGCATCGAAAATTATGAGTCGGGCAAGGAATGCAGGGCAGGGGAGGTCGGCCGCATTCTCGTGGAGGGCGACCTGGTGATGAAGGGCTATCTGGACGATTTCGAGGAGACCTCGATGCGCATACGGCACGGCTGGTACGATACCGGCGACATGGGTTTTCTCGATAAGGACGGATTTCTCTGGCATGCGGGAAGGTTAAAGAGATTCGTAAAGATCGGCGGGGAAATGGTATCTCTGGTCAAAGTAGAGGACGTATTGCAGAAACTCCTTCCCGAAGGGGTGTTCTGTTCTGTTGTAGAGATACCTGATGCCCTGAAAGGAGTAAGAATAATCGCCGCTGTTACGCAAAAGGTCGATGAAAAAAAGATACTCATGCAGATGTCGGAGCAGCTCCCGAATATCTCCCTTCCAAAACAGTTCATCGTAATAGAAGAGTTTCCCAGGATGGGCAGCGGGAAGACGGATTTCCGGGGTGTTGCCGAAATGGTCCAGACAATCGTCAGGTCGAAAACGGCAGGACTCGAGTAGGGTTTCGGAATAAGCCTTGCGCTACAGGATTTCCAGTTTCTTCGGCAGGGAAGTCAGGACACCCGCTTTTTTTTCTTCAACTACTACCATATCTTCAATCCGTATTCCCCCTAAACCGGGGATATAAATGCCAGGTTCGACTGTAAAGACCATGTTCCTTTCAACGGGGGCACTGTGGTTCCAGGTTATGCGGGGTGACTCGTGCACCTGCATGCCGACGCCGTGGCCTGTACCATGGCCAAAAAATTCGCCGTATCCCGCCCTGCTGATTACGTCTCTGGCAGCGGCGTCTATCAGACCGGATTCGATGCCCGGTGCAATGCGCAGGATGGTGCTTTTGTTTGCCGTCAAAACGAGATTATATAATCTCTTTTTTCTGACGGCATCACTGCCCCCTCCCAAAAGAAATGTCCGCGTCATATCGGAATAATAGCCTCCTGCCTCTCCGCCCCAGTCTATGATGACGGTGTCCCCTTTATTCAATCTCTTTTCACCCGGTCTTGCATGCGGCATCGCTGAATTCGGGCCTGACGCAACGATGATATCGAACGGAATGCGGCTGCATCCCTTTTTCTTTAATGCTGCTTCGAGTCTCGCGGCTATCGCCTCCTCTTTTACCCCCGGCTTTATATATGGTTTTACTTCGAGGAAGGCGCCCTCTGCGCGCATTACCGCTTCCCTGATTATACTTATCTCATGCACGTCCTTCATCAGCCTCAGTTTCTCTATGATTCCTTCGGCAGCGGTTATGCCGGTTTTCATCCCGGACAACCTCCTGAAAAAACCATACGGAACAGAAGATTCGACGCCGAGTTTCCTGATACCCGCCTTTCTGCACAGAGTCCGTATGGTCTCTATCCTGTCGCCTTTCTCGATTATGATGTCCCAACCCCGCACCTCTTTTTCCGACTGCTCCCCGTACCGGAAATCGGTGATAAAAAAAAGGTCTTGCGCGGTGACGATAAGAAAACCGGAAGAACCGGTAAACCCGGAAAGATAACGGATGTTCGTCATATCAGCCACGAGGAAACCGTCAAGCTTCTTCTTCCTGATGGTTTCCCTTATACTGACAATACGTGATGAGTACAGCGCAACAGGTGTTTTTATCATAATATCGCTGTGAGCCGTGTTATTTCTCTGAAAGGATGCTCTTGGCGGCCCTTAAGGCGAGGAGGTAGCTTTCTGTGCCGAAGCCGCTTATCTGGCCGGCTGCAACCTCTGCGACGAAGGACTTCCTCCTGAATTCTTCCCTCTTGTGGATGTTGGATAAATGCACTTCTATAGCGGGCTTGTCCACTGCGGCAATAGCATCCCTTATAGCCACACTCGTATGGGTATAGGCAGCGGGATTGATCACCAATACATCGTAATCACCTTTTTGGATATAATCCAGAATCTCCCCTTCGCTGTTGAGCTGGACTGCCTTTGCCTTAATGCCGAGTTCGGATGCGACGGCGGCAATCGCCTTGTTTATTTCTTTGAGGGATTTCGTGCCGTAGACCGCTGTCTCTCTTTTCCCGAGGAGGTTGAGGTTGGGACCATGAATAACTAATACTTTCATCGGGGAAATAATCCCGGATGCCTTCAGAATTCCGCTTCCAGTTTCGGGACAGCGGTTTTCAGGATAAATCTTCCCTTCCCGTAATTGCCGTCGGGTTTAATCACAAGGGCAAGATAATAGTCGGCATTGATTTTTCGCATGATAATGCCGCATCTGTCTGATATGATCGAAAACTCTCTGGCCTCGCCGAGCCCGAGGTTGTCTGCAGCAAGCCCTATGTCTTTGATCATGGCCGATGCCTCTGCACTGAGTCCGGTGAGATCTACGAGCTTCTCCTGTATGAATTCCTGAACTGATATGCCGTCCTTGCCTATAACCATTGAGGAGACGGCGCCGTCCACCTTGTCTACCGTCTCTTTAAGGACTTCCAAAAAACTCATCACGCCTCTTCTTCACCGAGCCGAGAAACCCATCGAGTTTTGCTATAAGGTCTTCTTTGTCCTTGCCGAGGAGCCTCAACAGAGCTTTCAATTCTTCGGCACGCTGGATAATTTTTTTATCATCCGGGTTCAGAGCAAGAAGTCCCCTGTATATATTCATTGCCCCGGCATAATCTTCCCCGAGGATATACCGGTCCGCATCCGCAATACTCAAGGCCTGCTCCGGTATATCAGGCATGATCCGAGTTTGCCGGAGAGCTTCAACCGGCTCTCCTGAAATGTCTTTAACGGATGACAATGCCTCTTCAGGCAATTCCACGGCCTCGACCGGGGTACCTGACTCTTCTTCCTGTACGGGTTCCGGGCGTAATTTCCAAAGTGCCAAATCTTCTTCGCTGATCGAAACCGCCGGCGGTTCTTTCTCCGCTGCAGCCTCCTCCTCTTCATCAGCCTTGTCTGACGATTCCCAGATTTCAAGGTCTTCTTCAGTGATGTTCAAGCCCGGCGATACTTCCCCTTCCGGTGGAATTTCCCCTTCATGGGAGGTTGTTTCGAATACTGTTTTTTCCGGTTCGGCAGGCGGTTCAGGCGGAGGGCTTCCGGCTTCATCCTGGAGTGCCGAAAGGCTTGTCGAGGCAAGTTCGTCCACAGGATTTAATGTTAATACCGTCTTGAATTCTTTTATTGATTTATCTTTCTGGCCGAGGTCCCTGTAAATCTCCGCAAGCTTCTTGTGTGCATATAAATTGTCCGGTATTGCGGCGATGACCTTCTCAAATTCGGTCTTGGCCTCATCGGGCATGCTTTTTTCGATATATATTTTGCCGAGCGAAACCCGTGCGCTCAGATATCCGGGCTGTCTTTCAAGCCCCTGTAAGAGCACATCTATGGCTTCGTCGATCATCCCGGCTTTTTTGTATTCTTCAGCGAGAGGCACAAAGAGCTTTGAATTTGGATCTCTTGCTATCTTTTCTTTCAGTCTTTCGATTTCTTCCAGTGCCATGATATGACAAAATTTTCGATTAAATTAAGAAAAAAGTCAAGCTTTGATTTCGGCCATCCTGTCCAGCAGTGCGTCTGCAACTTCATCCTTACTCAAAAGCGGGAGTTCAGTATCCTTTATTTTGTCGATGATGACGACCTTATTCGTGTCTGTGTCGAATCCTGAACCTTCTTCGGTAATGTCGTTGAATACGATCATATCCATATTTTTTTCTCTCAGTTTCTTTTTCGCATTCCCGATCTTTTTACCTGTCTCCGCAGAAAAGCCGATGATAAAGGGTCTTTTTTCCATCCTGCCGATTTCGGAAAGAATATCGGGAGCCGGCTTCAGCCGCAAAAGGAATTCGCCTGATTTCCCGATCTTGTTATCGGACTTTTCCGCCGGCATAAAATCAGAGACCGCGGCAGACATGATCAGGACAGTGGAGAGCCGCAATTCCCTGAGGACGGCGTGAAACATGTCAAGCGAAGTGTCGGCGGAGATGAATTTAATCCCTCCGGGCCGCTGCAGCGGTGAGAATCCGCTTATTAAAGTAACCTCGGCTCCCCTCTTCAGTGCGGCCTCTGCGATTGCATATCCCATCTTGCCGGACGATCTGTTCGAGAGGAACCTGACAGGATCGAGATATTCTCTTGTAGGGCCTGCAGTCACGAGAATCCTTTCGTTTAAAAGGTCCTTTTCCGCAAATTGAAATTCTATCGCCCGGATAATATCCCGGACATCCGACATTCTCCCCATACCCTCTTCTCCGCAGGCCAGCGCGCCCTTTTCAGGCCCCACCCGGATGACTCCGCGGTCCATGAGGGTTTTTAAATTATTCTGTACCGCAGGGTTTTCGTACATCCTCCAGTTCATCGAAGGAGCGATAATCATCTTCCCCCGGAACGAGAGAATGCACGTGCTCAGAAGGTCGTCTGATATCCCGTTGGCAATTTTTGCGATTATGTTTGCTGTGGCGGGTGCTATAACCAGAATGTCCGAACGGGCCGGGAGGTCTATGTGAGCCATGGGGCTGCCGAAAAGGTCGGTATAAACTTTATTACCTGAGGCGATTTCGAGGGAGAGGGGTGTTACGAAATTCTTTGCTGCATCGGTCATCACAACCGTGACAGATGCGCCGTTTTCCGTCAGTCTCCGGGTAAGATCAATGGTCTTGTAAGCCGCAACTCCGCCTGTAACTCCAAGGAGTACTGACTTATTCTTCAGCACCTTCCTCTCGTTTTTCGAAAAGACCTTCCAGGGCCTTCTTGTCCAGCGCTTCCTTTTCGTGGAGATACACCTTCAGATCCTTCTCGAATTCCGTCAGGTCTTCTCCGGTCATCTCGCGCTTCTTTTCTTCGAGGAGTTTCCGGTAATCGAATCTCTTGGTCTCTTCCTTCGCCTTTATGGCCTCCTCGCCTATCAGGAATTCAACGGCATTGCCGATTGTCTCTTCAAGGGCGACAGTGGAGACTTTTCTGGCCTTTGTCTTGACCCTGGGCTCGGCGCCCACTGCGAGTTCTTTCGCCCTCTGCGCCGCTATCGCGATGATTCTGAATCTGCCGTCTATTTTAGACCTGTCGTATTCAATCGGCAGCGAAATAATATCCATTTTATTGTTCCTCCTGTTTAAAAAAACCCTCTTCTAACCAGAGGGGATTGATCATTTGAGCCCTGACCCTGCGCGAGAGTATGATCGCCTCGAGCTCCCTGAGTGCATTTTCAAGGACATCGTTAATTATAACATAATCGTACCGCTGGTAACTTCTTATTTCCGATACAGCCCTCCTGAGCCTCTTTTCGATCTCTTCTTTTGCATCGGTCATCCTCTCTTCAAGCCGTTTTTTCAGTACCTCGAAGGAGGGCGGGAGTATAAAGACATACGTGCCTCCCTCGTATCTCTCCTTTATCTGCATCGCGCCCTGCGTGTCGATATCCAGAATCACGTCGTTGCCGGCCTCCATGAGTGCTTCCAGTCTTTTCCCGGATGTGCCGTATAATGCTCCGTGAACCTCCGCCCATTCGATGAATTCGCCTCTGCCGGCCATTGACAGGAAATCTTCCCTGCCGACGAAAGTGTAATCCACATCGCGGACTTCCCCCTGGCGCGGCTGTCTCGTAGTATATGAAACGGAAAATGCCAGCCCGGGCTGTGAAGAGACAAGTCTCCTGCACAAAGTCGTTTTGCCGGCGCCTGAAGGCGCAGAGACGACAAACAGACTGCCCCTACTCTTCTTCTGCTGCAAAAGATTCCTTTCCTTCAAAGAATCTCTGGGTGATCGTCTCGGCCTGAATGGCAGACAGTATGATATGGTTACTGTCCGTCACGATGATCGAGCGGGTGCGCCTTCCCTCGGTTGCGTCAACCAGCCGCCCGGCCTTCTTCGCCTCCTCGCGAAGTCTCTTCATCGGAGCGGAGCCGGGCGTAACGATTGCAACAACCTTTGAAGCGGCCACGACGTTGCCGAAACCTATATTTACGAGCACCGGACTGAGGTCGCCTTTTTTCATGGTTTATTCCCTCTATTGTAAATTTTGTATCTGTTCCCGGATCTTCTCTATCTCGGTTTTCATATCCACTACGAAATTCGCTATAGAATAATCGCCTGCCTTGCTGGAAAGGGTGTTCACTTCCCTGTTTATTTCCTGCACAAGGAAATCGAGTCTCTTGCCCACTGCACCGCCGGCCGTGAGAGTCTCCCTGAACTGCACCAAATGGTTTTCTATCCTGCTTGTCTCTTCGGATATATCAAGTTTCTCCGCCATAAGGGCAGCTTCCTGCAATATTCTGCTATTATCTATCATTTCCGCCTCAAGTATCAACTTCAGTCTTTCCGTTATCCTCTCCTTCCAGCGGTTGAGTGTTTCAGGCGCCAGCAGCTTTATCTTATCGTTCATATCATGCAGAAGTCCGAGCCTCCTCAGAATATCTTCCGCAAGGAATTTCCCTTCCTTTATCCTCATCTCTTCAAGATTCGAGATGGCTTCTTTAAATGCTGCATAAAGTTTGTCGATATCGAAATCCGGCTCTTTTCCCATGATTATTTCTCTGAACCCGGCGAGTGTCCTGATGTCAATTTCGCCGGGAATCGCAAGTGCTTCCTTCAAGTCCCTGAGGGACAGGTATATATTTTTGGCGATGTCCATGTTTATCCCGACAGGCGCCTGCTTCTCGCTGTTCATCGAGATCGAGATGTCGAATCTCCCTCTTTGAAACCTTTCCTTGAGGATATTTCTCAAGGGGATTTCGTACGGGCCGAGACAGGCAGGCATCTTCACGGAAATATCGATGAACCTGTGGTTAAGGGAACGCACTTCGACCGCGAAATCGTTATTTGAGGCGCTGCCGAAACCCGTCATGCTCTGTATCATAATGTATAAACTATAGAAAAGTCGGACCATTAAGTCAAATAACCGGGAAATATGCATGGAAACATTCAAAGCTTAGTCTTCCGCCTCGTCTTCGGTCTCATCGGGGTTACCCGTGATTTTGATTCGGAAATCGCGCCATATCCAGCGCTGTCCGGCAGATCAAACCCGACAAACTGATTGAATATGCAGGAGATATTATGTATAGTATGGTAGTTTATCGTTACAGTACGGGCGCATAATCCATTTTTGTGCTAAAATATATCACTCTGGACACGTGGAGGGATCGAAATGGCTGATTTATTGGAAATACGATGGCACGGAAGAGGCGGACAGGGAACGGTTACCGCTGCAAAGGTGCTTGCAGACGCCTGCCTGAGCGGCGGAAGACATGTGCAGGCATTCCCCGAGTATGGCCCGGAAAGGGCCGGCGCCCCCTTGAGGGCGTATAACCGCATAAGTTCGAAAGAACTGAGGATGCACTGCCCTGTACTCAGGCCGAAGGTTGTCAGTGTTGTCGACGCTACCTTGCTTGACAGCATTAATGTCGGGGACGGAGCCACCGGGGATGCGATATTCGTGGTCAACACATCAAGAGACCCCAAAGAAATAAGGGCGAAGCTCAGTGCGGGTTCGGGACAGAAAGTCTATACAGTCGATGCAACGAAAATCGCCATGGATTGCATCGGAAGGGCGTTGCCCAATGCTCCTATGCTTGGCGCCATATGCAAAGTGACAGGGCTGGTCAGCCTTGATCATCTGCTTGACGATGTGAAGAAGAGCTTTGGAAAGAAATTTTCCCAGAAGATAATAGACGGCAACCTCGAAGCGACCCGGCGCGGATATGAGGAGGTAAGGGAAATATGAAACTCAAAGGGTGGAAAGAACTGAAGCCGGGAGCGGTAATAACCGATGCCGGCAATTCTGTA
>DCVG01000027.1:21189-22081 GCA_002328665.1 Nitrospiraceae bacterium UBA2194 | reverse complement strand
TCTCTTCGGGCTGAACCTGCTGCCTCCCGCTTCTGCCTGTGGGACTGGCTGCAGTACCGGGCTTCACTTTCTCAGCAGGTTTAACCTGCTCAATCATCGGTTTTCCCTTACCCGGGGTTCGCGGTGTTTTAACCTTATTCACCGGCAATGGTTTAGGCTTTGCTCCAGGGTTCAGGACGGACTTGTCTTGTGACTTCACAAGCGGGCGCGACTTTTTCAGTTCTTTCACCTGCAGGTGCCTGACGGGTTGCGGCGGGAGTTTAGCCGGCTGAATCTGCTTGGTAGCAACAAAATAACTCGACCTCGTAGGTTTAATTGCCGGCGTGCCTATACTGATATTATTCTTCGTAAATATCTTCTTCTGGATGACGCTCTGGGTTACATTAACAATTCTGGGCGAGGCCGTATTAAATGTGTTATGGCTGACAACCGTTGCCCCATTCTTAACGTACGCGTTCTTGTATACATTCGTGATGTTGACCTGTTTGATATTTATCTTGGTTATGTTTACGCTGTTCCGTCCGTAATTCCCACGGCCGTAATAGGTCTCTCCCGGAGCCAGCGGAACCCATCCCACATAATTCCCAGTCCTGACCCAGCCGACGTATCCCGGACTCCAGTAAACCTCACGAGTAACAGGAGGCACCCAGAACCAGCCTATGTTAATGACAAAACTCCATCTGCCATAATGGTAGGGCGCCCACCCCCAGGGCTCGTAAGCCACCCAGACGTAATCACCGCCTCTCCATATCCATCTGCCCTCCCTGTAAGGAGACCAGTTCGCACTGATGCCGACAGTCGGGGTCCAGACATTACCGTACTCGGGAACATGCGACCACCTTCCGTAGTTGTCAAAGTCATAAGAATACGCATTGAGTTCAGTGGGAAGATA
>DCVG01000027.1:19495-21136 GCA_002328665.1 Nitrospiraceae bacterium UBA2194 | reverse complement strand
TTCCGACTTCGTTTTCTGTCTCAACAAATCCCTTATATACAGCCACATCGGTGTACTCGTACTCGTCGGACATATCGATTCTGAAAATCGCCCCGTCGAAAGCGCGGGTTGACGCATCAGGCGTATCGACCTGTATGACACTGCCCCTCGGCGAATCATAATAAAAGTACGCATTCCCCTGCAAAAGATAAAACTGGGAAGAGTCGCTATCCATCGAGAGTATCTGGAGCGCCGAGTTCTCGCTGAGCCTTATATATGTCCCGCTGTTCAGTTGGAGCTCGACCCTCCCACCCCGAGGGGCCCAAACCTGATCACCCTCTGCGAGCGGTGTATTTATGGAGGCGTAACCCCAGTCTCCTGCCTCGGGCGTCTTAATCTGGACGTCGCCTTCGATAAGGCTTATGCGCATATAGCCGAGATCCGCAGAGAGGGCATAAACCGGCACCATGAGTAGTGCAACCACAAGCATCACTGTCTTTAATATCTTCATATCATCCTCCTTAACAAGTTTTAACCATTTGCAAAAATATGAACCTGATTTCAACCACCTCAGTTTTCTCTTCCACCTTCAGGGCCGGCTCCCATCGCAGCAAGAGCAGTGTCTGTCACCGCTGCTGTTCCGGCCGAAGTGCCTCTAAGGTAAGCGTTAATATTCTGTTCCATTCGAGCCGGGAACTGCGGCACAGGCCCCGCGAGCTTTTCCTGGTATACTCTGAGCATGATTTCCCTGAACACCGGAAGCGCTACCCTGCCGCCGGTTTCTTTTGGTCCGAGGGAACGGTTGTCGTCAAAGCCTATACGGACCGCTATCGTGATTCCCTCCGGGCCGTACGTAGAGCCTATGAAGAGCGCATCCCTGAACTCATTCGTCGTCCCTGTCTTTCCCATAACGGCGATCGGGAACCCTCCGGAGTCAAGTACATGCGCCGTACCGTTGGGAATTCGCACGACACCACGCAGGCCCTCCTGGATCAATAAAAGAGCATCGTCTTTGAAATCGACCGGCGAGCGATTATCCCCTTTACCAGCCGCCACCTCGCCCGAATCGCGTACGATTTTCCGGATTATATGCGGCTGGGCGAGGATGCCCGATGCCATGGCGCGGTAAGCATTGGCTAGTTCCAGCAAATTCACTTCAGACGCGCCCAACGCAGTCGAGGCGTATGGCTGCAACGGTGTGTGGATCCCCAGACTCCAGGACGTCCGGAGGACGATGTCAATCCCGATTTGCTTTGCAACCCAAATCGCAACGGTATTTCTGGATTCCGCAAGCGCTTCCCGGAGTGGAATCGCTCCCTTGAATTGCCCGTCATAGTTTGAGATCCATTTCGTACTTTGTTTCCCTCCATCCGGAACACCAATCGGTTTGTCGGGAACCACGGACTCAAGGGTAAACTTTCCATGCCGAAAAGCGGCGAGATAGACAATAGGTTTCATTGCGGAACCAGGCTGCCGCAGGGACTGCGTGACGCGGTTAAAGTCGCTGTATGATGCGGAGCGGCCTTTATAGAACTGCCGTCCTCCTGTCTCGGCGAGTATGCTCGCATCGTGGTTTCTCAGCACGATGGCAGATCCCTGGATTAACCCTTTGGAACCCGGGTGTCGCTTCTCATAAAGATCGAGGCCATGCTCCAGCGCCTC
>DCVG01000027.1:0-19447 GCA_002328665.1 Nitrospiraceae bacterium UBA2194 | reverse complement strand
CATTTTGTGCTTCTGCCAGGCGACCACCTGAATCGGTCGCTGTTCAGCCTCCCTCACCCTTTCCGGAGAGATAAAACCGTTGCCTGCCATAAGCGCCAGTATCTGATTTCTTCGGCGCAAAATTCTATTGGTGTCTTTTGCGCTGGGCGCATAGAAACGAGGCGACTTTGCGATGCCTGCCAGCAGCGCTGCCTTGTCGGCATCATCCACGGTAAACGTGGCGATAGGCTGCCCAAGGTAGTATTCAGCCGCTCTCGCAATTCCGTACTGACCGTTTCCCATGTAAACAAAGCTGGCATATCGGGCCAGAATTTCTTCCTTAGCCCGGCGTTTGGAACCGAAACGCCTCTGCATCTCTTCCTCGACCCACAACGATAGTCTCATTTCCTTCAGCTTCCGGAACAGCTTGTTGGTGCTTCGCGGGCCAATCACGCAAGACAGTCCGCGGAGCAGAAGTGCCCCGTGCAGGAGCGGTTCGCTGTTTTCCTGAGCCGTTAGCTTTTGAAGGAAATGACCTCGGACGAGCTGTTGCGTGATGGTCGATCCGCCTTGAGGGAAGACGCCGCCACTGGCAATCTCCTTTTGCCCTGCCGACCGTGTAAGGTGTGACACCATGGCGCCGATCCGCACTTTGCTTAATACGCGAGGAACTGTTGAATAGTCAACCCCGCTGTGTGAGAAGAAGTTCTTGTCCTCAGTGGCGATGATCGCATCACGAACAATGGACGGCATGTCCTCATACTTGGTGATCCGCCTGTACTCTCTTGCCAGTTCAATGAGCGGACGGCCATCGGCATCATAGACGCAGCCGATCGCAGGAAACTCAAACCGGGCGAATGGTTCTATGTCAGGCAGGTTGGTTCGATCAAAATAGAGATGCTGGAATCCGGCTGCAACGAGAGCAGCAGAAATGACTGTTGCGCACATGAGCGAATAAACGAGCCGGCGCGGTATACCTGAACGGGTACCCCGTATTGCACGAACTGCCGATAGAGCATTCATTTGCATGCGCCCGAACCAGGCTGCGACCCCTGAAAAAGTCTCATAGAGTCTTTTTATCCATTCATGTTTCAACAGGGTTTTCTTCCTGATCTTCTCTTATGCAGAAGCCATAAAAAAAGAATCTCTCTGGTTTAGTATCCCCAAGATTCTGAAACTAATTTTGCTGATTTCAACCTCTCTTCGCGACAAGGGCGTAATGTCTATACACGGTTAATACCGGCGCCCTTTTTGTTCACCTGGTCCCCCGCGGCCTTGTTCGCCGTAACCCCCGCGGCCCTGTTGACCTCGCCTGTCCCAATATTTTTCCTGCTCCCATGTCTTCCAGTTCCTTTGCAGGTCTTTGTGGGGTATCCGTTCGTATCTGGGCGATAGGCGATTACGATAGTCCCGTGGCAGCTCTCTCAATCCACGGGGAATGCCCCTGGTCTCTATGTAATTCCAATGCCCATTATAGTTCTGGGACCTGTACCAGCGGCCTTGATAAGGACGCCACCAGTAGCCTTGATAAAACAAAACATCCACATTAGTGTCAGGGACCATGTAAACATAGTATGTTCCGGGTATCACAACCACGTGAGGCGGTGCAGCAAACCTGTGAGCCGGGAGACTGACCCCTACATCTACTCTTCCTCCCATTGCCTCGCTTTGGGTTGCAGATCCTGCCAGTACAAAAAGCAGGGTGCCAATAACCAATAAACACACCCTTCTCATCTTACCTATCATCTCTCTCCTCCTTTTTTGTTGTTGCTAACAGCCGCGTCTGCTCCAGTAGATTCCGCCACCGCCGAAAATCAAAAGCAAAATAATCACAATAAGTATGGGTTACATGACTTTCTCCTTTCTCTCTCCTGAGCGTTTATACTACATACCATTAAGAGCACAGGTTGTGCCAACATCTGTGTCGAAAGAAAGGGTTATCTAAATACTTTGATATTGTTGAATTTTCAGCGGAAATCACATTGGAGGAAAGATATTCTGCAAGGCGCCGGTCTCTGATATATCAGGAGTCTCCTGATATATCAGGTTTTTTCAGTTATCAGCGGGGGACAGAATTTTTAGCAGCAACGACTTCCATGTGGCCTGCCATCCGTTTTTTTTGGAATACACCTGAGGTGAATTCTATGGTTACATGTATCGGGGTGAAGCTCCCGCTCGACAATCCGCTGATGATGGGAGCAAATGGCCCGGCTCTATACATTGCATCAAGGTGGCAGTTTCTTTGTAAAAATGTTCTCTGTTTTGTTAAGTCTGATAACGTTTCTGTAAAACTGCCTTAGCAGACAGAGCTAATTTTGCAGGAGATGTCCCCCTTTTAGAGATAAACTCATCTGCTCCGGCATTCATAACCTTATCCTTCACCTTTTGCGTATCATGTCCGGAACATACGATTACTGGAAGCTCTTTCCATTTTGGATGTATTTTTAAAAGTGACAGCACTTTAAAACCATCCATTCCTTTCATATATAAATCAAGGATTAAAAGGTCCAGGTTCTTTTCTGCAATAAATTTCATAGCTTCTATTCCATCAGTTGCTTCTATAACACTGAACCCTTCTTTACATAGTGCACTCTTAATCGCTTGTCGTGTCGTATTGTTATCATCAACTAATAGAATATTCTTTCCTTCTCTCTCAGGTTGGGCAGTTTTTTTTGTTATGCTTTCGATTAATTCCTTAATTTTAGCTTTCTGCTTATCGTTCAAGTCAATAAAAATGACACCTATCCCGATTCCCGGTTGACAATATTGGACTTGTGCTTTAAAAGTTACCTTCTCTCCTTTAAAAGGAATACTTACATCAATCACACTATTTTTTTCATAAGATTGTAATGAAGAAATATAAAAACCGCCTTCGCTTATATCCATAGTCGTAGACATTGTTGTGCCGTTTAATACAATGTCCTCTACAAAAGAGAATCTTTCGCATTTCCTGCGTTCTTTTTCATCTTCATTATTCATTTTATTCATTATACGCTGAGAATACTAAGCTTGCAATTGAACGAACTGATTGGATATTATCGCTTTATTGATTGTTGTTTGAAACGTTGTATAGCGAGGCAAGATTTATAAATCTCTCTTTTAGGAACAAGCGCCAACCAGGGATATCTCAAAGCATTTTCTTCTATTTCTAAGAAAACATTACTCTTTCNNCATGCCGGTATAATATTCCTGATGCGATATCAGATAAAGGAATGCCGGGATCATGATATTTTCATCAGAGGGAAGAGAAATGCTCAGACAGGAATTATAGAGATTATCCAGCTCCAGGACCAGGTTGTAATCATCTCCCGGAATAGCAACGGTCTTCGAGAAATTATCTTCCTCAACCTCCAGAAAATGCTCGAATCCTTCAAGAGACTTTATATCCATAGGTTTACTATTTTATAAACAGACACTAAATAACGCTTTCTGTATGCCCGAAATAGGTCATGAATTCGTGTTCGAAATTATCACTCAGGACATTCTTCCCTATCGCCTGCCGTATCTCTTCGAAGCTCCAGAACCTGATCTCATCGATTTCTTCCCGGTTAAAAGGGAATTCTCCGCCGCTTATACACCGGAATGTAGTGACGAGTTCCGTCTCGTAAGGATTGGTGTGGATATATGAATAGAGGTATTCGGGCTCATGTCCCGCGATGCCGAGTTCTTCATGCATCTCCCTCATGGACGAAGAAAGCAGATCCTCTCCGATTCCTACATGTCCGCCGACCGACGTATCCCATTTACCGGGAGCAACGTCTTTATTCTGCGAGCGTTTCTGCAACAGAAGTTCCCCGGTCGGATTAAATACGAGTACATGCACCACCCTGTGGAGAAGCGATGGGTTGCCGTGGATTTCCGACCTCGGCGCGGAACCGATAACCTCTCCCCTGTAGTTGACGATTTCCAGATGCTCTTCGGGATCCATTATAAAAAGGGATATTTCCTGTCTAAAAAAGTATCCCCCTGACATCGGCTTCCATCACAGGACCGTACACTGTGAGAGAAAAATATTTTTTCATTATGATCCTTTCCGCAAGCTCTTTCACCTGTTGAAGGGTGATCGAATCGATTTCATCCATAACCTCTTCAGGGGAGTAATATCCGCCGTAGTAAATCTCCTGTCGCGCGATATTGTTCATCCGGCCGCTTGTGGATTCAAGTCCCAGAATAATATTCCCTTTCAACTGGTTCTTTGCGCGCTGCAGTTCCCTGTCGGTGACGGTATCCTTCAGGCTATGGAATTGCTCGAGGATCAACTCTATTACCTCCTGCACCTTCTTCCTGCTGACGCCCGCGTACACGCCCCACATGCCCGTATCAAGGTACGACGATACATACGAGTATATGGAATAGGCAAGCCCGCGCTTTTCTCTTATCTCCTGGAAGAGACGGGAACTCACCCCGGCACCGAAAATAGTGTTGAGTGTAAAAAGGATGTATCGCTCCTTGCTGGCCTGCGGGATACCTTTCAGCCCGAGAACCAGATGAGCTTCAGAGAGTTCTTTATTGAACACTTCGATTTTGCTGCTGTATTCCGGGGGAGGAGACTTTTCAGGCTCGGAACCCTTCCGTAAATGTACGAAATGCTTATTCAGGGTGGAGATGAGACGCTCATGGTCAAAATTGCCCGCACAGGCTGCGACGGTATCTCTTGTGCCGTAGTATTTCCGGATATGCGCCAGGAGGTCTTCTTTGGTAAACGACCGTATCGTTTCCCTTCTTCCGAGAACCGGCTGGCCGAGATCTGAATTGCCCCAGATCGTCTGGTTTGACAGGTCATGGATATAATCGTCCGGGGTATCTTCAATCATTTTTATCTCTTCTTTTATGATCTTTTTCTCTTTTTCTATATCTTCTTCAGGAAATGTCGAGTTGAGGAAGATATCCGATAACAAGTCCAGGCCCCCTTCAAGATACTCATCGAGCACCTTTATATAAAAAGTCGTTGTTTCCCTTGACGTAAAGGCATTCAGTTCCCCCCCGAGTGAATCGATCTCGATGGCTATATCCTTCGCCGAACGCTTCTTTGTCCCCTTAAAAAACATGTGTTCCAGAAAGTGGGATATCCCGTTCTTTACCGGCAGCTCATACCTCGATCCGACCTTAACCCATATGCCGATCACAACAGACCTCATGTTTTTCACTGTTTCCATTACAACAGGCATGCCGTTGGTAAGATGGTCTTTTATAAACACTTTTCAGACTCCCTCATAAAATTTTAAATCCGTTTATTATGATTTTCAGTTTACATTATTCATAAACTGACCATATCATACCGCGGATACGGGATTTGAGCGGCTTTAAATTCTGTACAGATTTATCGGAACAGAATTTACCTCGGAGGGCGACAGCCCGAGAATGAGCGAAAGTCCTGTATCCGCCGTATTCATCCAAGAATTCATGAATACGAGTTGGGGGAATAAAAAAGGGGATATCGCCTATCCCCTCTCTTTTGCCGCATGCATTCCCATATCTATTTTTCCCGTTCTGTATCCTGTTCCCTCATTGCCTCTTTTCTGGAAAGACGTATTCTTCCCATCTTGTCTATCTCTATCACTTTGACGATGACCTCGTCGCCTTCATTTATCTCATCAGTAACTTTCCCTATTCTCTTCTCTGATATCTGGGATATGTGGAGAAGGCCTTCAGTGCCGGGCATGATCTCCACAAATGCGCCGAAATCGAGTACCCTCTTCACCTTCCCGCGGTATATCTTTCCGAGTTCGGCCTCGGCAATTATACTGTTGATGATTTCAATCGCTTTCTGTGCAGACTCTCCGTCCGGCGATGAAATGTTGATCAAACCCGAGTCTTCTATGTCGATTTTCACACCGGTCTGCTCCACAATCCCGCGAATAACTTTACCACCGGTCCCTATGACATCGCGGATCTTGTCCTGCTTTATCTGCATCGTGTAGATCCTCGGCGCATATGGCGCAAGGTTTTCGTGGGGATTGCTGATCGTCTCATTCATTTTGCCGAGGATATGAAGTCTTCCCTGGCGGGCCTGCTCCAGCGCCTTTTCCATGATTTCGGGTGATATGCCGCCTATCTTGGTATCGAGTTGAAACGCTGTAATCCCCTTGTCTGTTCCGGTAACCTTAAAATCCATATCGCCAAGATGGTCTTCAAGTCCGAGAATATCCGTCAGGATAACGACTTTATCCCCTTCCTTTATCAGCCCCATGGCTATTCCGGCCACATGGGTCTTCACCGGCGCTCCTGCATCCATAAGCGCAAGCGAACCTCCGCATACCGTTGCCATGGACGAGGAACCGTTGGATTCAAGGATATCCGATACTATTCTTATCGTATACGGGAACTCGGTCTTGGGCGGTATTATCGACTTTAACGCCCGCTCTGCGAGCATACCGTGTCCTATCTCACGCCTTCCGGGAGACCTGAGCGGTTTTACCTCACCGACGCTGAAAGGAGGAAAATTATAATGCAGCATGAATGTCTTGTAAGATTCTCCGTCGAGTGAATCTATTTTTTGCTCGTCGTCGGACGTTCCCAGCGTGACAACTGCGAGGCATTGTGTTTCACCCCTTATAAAAAGGGCCGACCCGTGGGCTCTGGGGAGAATACCGATTTCAGAACTGATATCCCGTATTTCATGAGGCGCTCTTCCATCGGCACGCCTGTTATCGTTCAATATCATTCCCCTTACGAGGTTTTTCTCAATATCGTTGAACATAGAAGCGATTTCCATAGTCTTGTCTTCTTCGCCCGTGTTCAGTTCCCCGATTATCTCCTTCAGTATTTTATCGAGGGCGTCCTGCCTCCGCAATTTATCGGGGATAGTGATCGCGGTCTTAATCTTTTCGAGTGAAAGTCCTGTTACTTTACCCTTCAATACTTCGTCGACAACAGGAGGTTCCACTGTCCGTTTTTCCTTGCCTGCCAGAGACCGGAATTCATTCTGGACTGCGCAGATGCGCTTAATCTCCTGATGGGCCATGTCAAGGGCTGCAAGGAGGTCGGCCTCCGAAATCTCCTGAGCCTCTCCCTCCACCATTATTACAGCTTCGTCAGTGCCTGCGACAATAAGGTTCAGATCGCACTCCTCGACCTCGCGTGAATCGGGGTTGATCACAAAAGAACCCGCTATCCTGCCGATGCGTACAGCTCCGACAGGTCCCTTAAAGGGGATATCCGACATAGTAAGGGCGGCCGACATGGTGATTATACCCAGGATGTCGGCAATATTTTCGTCACCATATGACAGGACATTCGCTATCCCCTGCGTCTCACAATAAAAACCCTTCGGGAAAAGGGGTCTTATAGGCCTGTCAATAAGGCGGGACGTGAGTATTTCTTTTTCAGACGGTCTTCCTTCACGCTTAAAGAACCCTCCGGGAATTTTCCCCGCTGAATATGCCTTTTCCTGATAGTCTACTGTGAGCGGAAAAAAATCCAGACCTTCCCTGGGAGTCTTGTCGGCAACGGCCGTAGCGAGAACAACTGTATCACCGTAGTGTGCAACGACTGCTCCGTCTGCCTGTTTTGCAATTCTGCCTGTTTCTAAAACGAGTTTTCTTCCCCGGACTTCAATCTCAACTTTTTTCATTATTTCCTTATCTCTAGCCGCTCGATAACCTTTTCGTAGCGAGCCTTGTCCGATTTCTTCAGATAATCAAGCAATTTTCTTCTCTGGCTGACGAGCTTGAGAAGACCTCTCCTGGAATGATGGTCTTTCTTGTGAATCTTGAAGTGTTCGGTAAGATAGTTGATCCTTGTGCTCAATATGGCTATCTGCACTTCCGGAGAGCCTGTATCATTCTCATGCAGTTTATAGTCGCTTATAATAGCCTGTTTCTTTTCTTTTACAATCGCCATCTAATAATAACCACCTTTCAAAAAATTGATAAGATTTACAATACCATAGAACCAGATATCCTGTAAAGAAAGAACGCCCGACAGAAACACACGTCAGGCAGCCGGCCCGACCACCCGGAAACATTATACTGCACTGTTATACCGTTGATCTGCTTAAGTCCTTTTTTGTCTTTTCCTTCAGCGCAGCCTGTGCAGCCGCAAGGCGGGCGATGGGGACTCTGTAAGGAGAGCAGCTTACATAATCGAGTCCGATCTTATGACAAAACTCAACGGACTTCGGGTCTCCGCCGTGCTCCCCGCATATGCCCATTTTCATGTTCTTTTTTACTTTTCTGCCTTTATCCACGCCTATTTTCATGAGAAGCCCGGTACCGTTCAGGTCGAGGGTAACAAACGGGTCGTTTTCGAGAATTCCCTTTTCAACGTAATAAGGGAGGAATCTTCCGGCATCGTCTCTTGAAAGACCGAAAGTCGTCTGTGTCAGATCGTTCGTGCCGAAGGAATAAAAATCCGCCTGCGTTGCTATCTCGTCCGCTGTTATGGCTGCCCTCGGAAGCTCTATCATCGTCCCGACGGTATAGTTCACTTTTATCCTGTAATTCCGCTGAATTTCATCACAGACATTAACGGTAAGCTCTCTCATCATCTTCAGTTCATTGACATGCCCCACCAGCGGGATCATTATCTCAGGTATTACCCTGATCTTCTTCTTTGCAAGCTCACACGCAGCCTCCATTATCGCCTTAACCTGCATCTCATAGATTTCAGGATACGTCACGCCGAGCCTGCATCCCCTGTGTCCGAGCATGGGGTTGAACTCTTCGAGGGCTTTGTTTCTCATCTTCAGTTTTTCGAAAGGAACTTCCATGGAGTGCGCAAGTGTCCGCAACTCTTCATCGGTATGGGGAAGGAATTCGTGGAGCGGCGGGTCGAGAAGCCTTATGGTAACCGGCAGGCCCTTCATAACCTCGAAAATCTCCTTGAAATCGCTTTTCTGGAAGGGGAGAATCTTGGCAAGCGCCTTTTTTCTGCCCTCTGTATCGTCGGAAAGTATCATTTCTCTGACAGCGCTAATCCTCTCGGGAGCAAAGAACATATGCTCCGTCCTGCATAAACCTATCCCCTCGGCTCCGAACTTTCTTGCCACTTTCGAGTCGGCAGATGTATCGGAATTTGTCCTTACACCGAGCTTTCTGAACTCATCGACCCACTTCATGAACGTGCTGAAGTCTCCCGTCAGTTCCGGCGTCACCAACGGCGCCTGACCCAGGATGACCTCGCCCGTCGTTCCATTCAGGGTAATATATTCGCCTTCCCTGATCTCATGGTCATTAACGGTAAAATACTTCCGGACTTCGCTGATATTTATTGCACCGCATCCCGCCACGCAACATTTGCCCATACCCCGCGCGACAACGGCAGCATGGGATGTCATGCCTCCTCTTGCGGTTAGAATTCCCTGAGCGGCGTTCATTCCGCCTATGTCCTCGGGTGAGGTTTCAGCTCTGACGAGTATGACCTTTTCACCTCTGTCAGCAGCCTTCTCCGCATCCTCAGCGGTAAATACCACTTTCCCGACCGCTGCACCGGGTGATGCAGGCAGTCCCTTCGCGATCACCTCTGTCGGGGCCTTGGGATCAATCATAGGATGCAGAAGCTGGTCGAGCTGCTGCGGATCGATCCTTAAAATAGCCGTCTTTTTATCGATCAGCTTTTCCTTCACCATATCGATGGCTATTTTCAGGGCAGCAGCAGCGGTTCTTTTGCCGACTCTCGTCTGGAGCATGTAGAGTTTGCCATCCTGCACAGTGAATTCGATATCGAGCATGTCTTTATAATGTTTTTCAAGCTTCCTGTATATGGTGTTTAGCTCCTTATATGCCTTCGGAAGACGGCTCTTCAATTCTTCAATCTTCAGAGGAGTCCTGATGCCGGCCACGACATCTTCCCCCTGAGCGTTTATAAGGCATTCTGCGAAGAATTTATTCCTTCCGGTGGACGGATCTCTTGTAAAACCGACCCCGGTTCCGGAGTTCTCTCCAAGGTTGCCGAAAACCATCGACTGAACGTTGCATGCCGTACCGAGATTGTCGGGTATATCGTTCAGTTTCCTGTATTTGGCAGCCCTCTCCCCAAACCACGAGCCGAACACGGCATTGACCGCCTTCTTCAACTGTTCAAGCGGGTCGTTCGGAAAATCTTCGCCCGTCCCTCTCCTGTAGATAATCTTGAATTCTTCAACAAGCTCCTTAAGGTCTTCCGCTGTGAGGTCGGTATCGAGCCGGACACTTCTGCCCTGTTTCATCTCTTCGAGCGCCTTTTCGAACCTCTGCCTGTCTATCCCCATAACAATGCTGCCGAACATTGCAATAAGCCTTCTATATGCATCATGGACGAACCTTTCATTTCCGGTTTTGTTCATCAATGCGTTCATGGTCGTCTCGTTAAGACCGAGGTTAAGTACCGTATCCATCATCCCCGGCATCGAGAATTTGGCTCCTGAGCGGACAGAGAGAAGGAGGGGATTGACCGGGTCGCCCAATTTTATTCCCATGCTCTTCTCAACTTTCTTAAGGTTTTCGAGCACCTGCTCCCACAAGCCGGGCGGGTACTTCTTCCCGGCATTGAAATACTCGTTGCATGCTTTTGTGGTGATGGTAAAACCGGCAGGGACAGGTATATTCAGGTTTGTCATCTCAGCAAGACCTGCGCCTTTTCCTCCGAGAAGGTCTTTCATATCGCCTCTTCCATCAGCTTTTCCACCGCCAAAAAAGTAAACGTATTTTTTGCCTACTTTCTTTGCCATAAAAAGTACCCTCCCGATCATGATTTTTTATGTAATAGGATACTCTACAAAAATAATAAATTCAATCCATCATGCGGGAAATAATAAAATTTTCTTGACATAAAATTTCCTTTAAAAGAAAATATTATTCAAGAGAGAAAATGAAAAGAATCGTTGCAATTGCGGAGGCGCCATGAAGAAAACTATTATGATCGGTATAATTTTATGCCTGACTGTTTTTCTTTCAGTTCCGGTTACTGAAGCGGGCGGAGACATAACGGACAAAGAAGGCGTATTCCCCAACATAACCCTCCCCGAACCTGCAAAAGCTTATGAAAAGGAATATCTTGGAATTCCGGAGGGACCTTTTGCGTTGTCACGGATTAAAGCGGATGTCGTCATTGTGGAAATTTTCAGCATGTATTGCCCCTATTGCCAGAAAGAGGCCCCGAATGTCAACGAGTTCTTCCGGCTAATCAGTCAGAAGGCGGAGATTAAGGAAAAAATAAAGATTATCGGTATCGGCGCGGGCAATACCCCTTTCGAGGTCGATGTTTTCGGAAAGCAGTACGATATCCGGTTTCCTCTTTTCTCCGACGAATCTTTTTCTATACACAAGGCAGTCGGAGAAGTACGGACACCCTATTTTTTTGTCATAAGGATAAACCCTGACGGAAGCTCTAAAGTCGTCTATTCCAGGGCCGGAAGCATCCAGGACCCAAACGCGTTTCTGGATATGATTATTCAGGAAGCCGGTCTTCAAAAGGAGGAGTAGCAATGTCAATAATAAGACTTTTCTTGACGCAAATAATAATCCTGATCTTCTCTGTAACACTGACCCATGGTGCATCCGAACAATTTAAAGGAAAAATTTACACTCCCGGTATGCTGAAACCTGTCGACAGCAAGACAAGGCTTAAGGCAGGCATGACGGCTCCCTCTTTCACCCTTCCTTCCGTCAAGGGAGAGAAAATTTCCCTTGCTCAATACCTGGGCAAAAAGAATGTGGTAATATCCTTTGTTCCTGCCGCCTGGACACCTGTCTGTTCCGATCAATGGCCGGGATACAACATCGCCAAGGACCTCTTCGACCGGAACAACGCAGTGCTGCTGGGCATCTCCGTCGACAACATACCGACACTCTTTGCATGGACAGGGGAGATGGGGGACCTCTGGTTTCCCGTGCTTTCGGATTTCTGGCCACACGGAGCAGTCTCAAAAAAATACGGAATCCTGCGCTCCGATGGAGTCTCCGAGAGGGCCATCTTCGTTATAGACAAAAAGGGGGTTATCCGTTATATAGATGTGCATGATATCAACAAAAGACCGGCTCTTGAGGTCTTAATTAAAGAACTTGAGAAACTTCAGAAATAGAAATGTCATTTCCCTCTTTTTTGCGTGTTGCCTGTTATGTTCCGTGTCTGTTGCCGCCTTTTCTGAAACAAAGCCGATCTCGAAGGGTGCACGGTTTCCGGATATAATATTTACGGAAACATTATCAAAAGAGACCCGCACCTACCTGGGGATAACAAAGAAAAACAGTTTTTCTCTTAAAGACATAAAGGGGGTTATGTTTGTCGTTGAAGTGTTCAGCACCTATTGCACGAGCTGTCCAAAAAATGTTCAACTACTCAATACAGCCTGTGATCTGATCGGAAAAGACCCCGGACTCAGCGGAAGAGTAAAGGTATTTGCCATCGCCGTCGGTAACAATCAAACTGAAGTGAAAAGTTTCAGCAAGGAACATAAGGTCTTATATCCCGTGCTAACCGATTATCGTTTTACCGCCCATAAGGCGTTGGGAAATCCCTATGTGCCTTTTACCATATTTGCGAAAAGGGATGCCAGAGGCAGGATCATGGTGGCGGACACCCATCATGGCGCGTTCGATTCGGCAGAGGGCATTATGAAAAATGTCAGGGAACTTCTTAAATAAGGTCTGTCCATAAATTGCCGGTATTGAATAAGTCTTCATCATTCCCGCGAAGGCGGGAATGCAGTGTTTTCAATGCCTTCTGGATCCCCCGGTCATCCGTCTTAAGTATCGACGGACGGAGGATGACAAACCCTGAGTTTATGGACAGACACTAAATAAATATTTTTCGGTCCGGCATGTGGTCCCCTTGAAAACAGCGTATAATTGTCATATGCTTATTTATATAATTTCGGCTTTAAAAAAAATACGGAGGGCACCATGAAACGTTGTTTTGGACTGATCGGTTTACTTATTTTCTGCTTCGGCTGTGCCACAATTGATGTGACTTATGACTACGACCCGGAGGTTGATTTCTCCCGGTTAAAAACTTATGACTGGCTGCCTGTCCCTGAAAAAGCTCAATTAAATGAACTGACCGTAAAACATGTTAAACTCGCAGTAAACGGAGAACTCGGGACAAAGGGCCTGCGGATGACTTCCGACAACCCGGATATGCTGGTCGCCATTCACGGCGGGAAGGAGAAAAGAGTTGACGTGCAGGAGTGGGGATATGCCTATGACGACCGCGGATTCCGCTCCTGGGGCGCATGGCGTCCCCGTGGCGCCTTTCCGGATCCGGCCGGGCCAGACTACTTTGAATACAGGCGCGGGACCGACACATATGAGTACGAGATCGGAACCCTTATCATCGACTTTGTGGATGCTGCAAAGAAATCCCTGATATGGAGGGGTACGGCGTCGGGAGTCGTGGACCCCGGGAAGACCTCCGAGCAGGTCAACGAGTCGGTCAGGAGATTACTCGAAAACTTTCCGCCCGCAGCAAAGAAATAACATCTCAGGGGAACCCGCTCAGTGCACCGAACAGGAGAAACACGGGTCATACGCCCTGACAAGCATCTCGCAGAGAAGCGAAAGCTCATCAGCGGGTTTGTCAATGTTTCCATTGATCAGTTTTTTAAGGGTTTCTTCAATGCCGAGGAAGTTGTACGCTGTGGGTGTAACAAGGTTCGCCTTCTCTATAATCCCCCTCCTGTTGAGCCGGTATTCATGATACAGCAGGCCGCGCGGAGCTTCAGTCATTGCAGCGCCCGAACCTTCCCGCAGGGAAACCTTCATGAAATAATCCTTTAGTGAGAGCCCTTCAAGAAGGTCGATACATTTCAGTATGCAGTGCACTATTTCAATGGCCTGGGCAACGATATTGTGGAAAGGATTCTTCGACTGCCCGCTGAAACCGGTCATTTCCGCCACCCTTGCTGCCTCCGGATGCAGCATGGCCGCTTTGATATTAAGTCGTGCCAGCGCACCAACCATAACCGGTTTTTTACCCCTCAGGACCGTCTTTTTTGCATTTGCATAAGAGACTTCCTTTTCCTTAAAAATGGTGTAATACCTGTCCACTCCCGCCTTCAGCCCTGAAGCTGTCGTTATGAGACCGTCATTCACTGCATACTCGTCTTCAGCAACCAGCGCCGCATATTCGACATCCCCCTCAAGCCCGGGATAGACGAGTTCCGAAACCATCTTAACGGTATCAATGGCATCGTTTTTTACTGCCTTAAGGCCGCTGATCAACCTTCCGATCTCATCTCTTGAAGGGACTTTTGTAAAGCCTCCGGCCACCATCGAAACAGGATGGAGCGCCCTGCCCCCGAATAATGCCGTAATACCGTTTACCGCCTCCTTCAAACGGAGCAGCCGCTTAATTTCCTTATCGAGCCCCTTCAGCATGTCCAGTCCGTGATAGTCGGGCAACGCAAGCGAATAAACATGCACAATATGGCTTGCCGCAATCTGGCTCAGCGCCATTATGTTTCGTATATTCTTTATCTCCGAAGAGGGTTCAAATCCTATTGCCCTTTCGATGGCGTTTATCGATGTCGTCATGTGAGACACAGGGCAAATACCGCATATCCTTGATACGATGTCGGGTACCTCATCGTATTTCCTGCCGACAAGGAACCCTTCAAAAAACCTGGGCGGCTCCCATATGTTGAGCTTGAGGTTCCCGAGTTTACCGTCTTTGAGATCGAACTTTACGGAGGCCTCTCCTTCAACCCGGGCTATGTAGTCTATATTAATCTTCATATGCCTCTANNTTTGACAAACCCATCAGCCTGAATTTTCGGGCGAGCGCCGGACCGTTGGACTGCTTCATCGGTCCGAAACACGAATAGCAGGCCCTGTTCATTGAAGGACAGAGCGCGCCGCAGCCGGCATTTGTCACAGGCCCCATGCACGGCATCTCATAAGCCACCAGCACACATATGTTGCCCTGAAGCTTGCATTCGACACAGACGCTGTATTCAAGGAAATCCGGTTTTTTGCCGGCTATCACAGAAGATAACGCTTCGTTAAGGTCTCTTTCTCCGGGGGGACATCCCCTGATGTACCCGTCCACTTTGACATAAGCGTCTATTGCGTGAGGCCTGATCGAATGAATATGATCAATATTCTTATAAACCCTCTTCTCCGCTTCGAGCTCCGTCACAGTGGATTTAATCGCCGGGATGCCTCCGTTTACCGCACACGCGCCTATGGCGAACAGTTGCCTGCTCTGCTCCCTTATTCTTTTCAGCTCATCGGCCTGCCAAGATTCGGTTATCGTGCCTTCCACAAGAGCAATGTCGAAAGGACCGTGCGGGTTGCCGCCGCTTTTAAGCATCCTCGCATAGACAAAATCGAAGCCCGTCAATGTTTCAAGGACATGCTTTTGAAAATACATGAACTGAAATTCACATCCCGCGCAACAGGAATATTTAAAAAAACCGAGTTTCGGCTTATACATGCCTGCTCCTTCTTTTAAAGCAGCCCGTCCGGCAGCCCTCTGACTTCATCGTAGGGAAATACAGGTCCGTCCCTGCAGACGAATAACCCGTAGTGCTGACAGTGTCCGCAGTGGCCTATGCCGCATTTCATCCTTCTCTCCATGGACACAAAGAGGTGAGACTGAACAAGGCCCCGCATGATGAGTCCCCGGCAGACAAAACGCATCATGATCTCGGGTCCGCATACAAAAGCAATCGCGCTTTCGGCAGCCACCCGGACCTTATCGAGAAGATCGGTAACAAGGCCGGAATTGTGTTTCCATGAACGGGGGTACAGAACTTCATCTACCGTAAGACGGACTGATATCTCCCTTCCCCATCTTCTGAGTTCTTCCATAAAGAGGATCTGCCTTTCATTCCGTGCGCCATAGATTAAAGTCACGTTTCCAAATAGCGGCCTTTCCTTTAAAATCGTTTCTATGACCGGACGCATCGGCGCCAGACCCAGGCCGCCTGCAACCAGGACGACATCCCTGCCTTCAGCCTTTTTCAGCGGCCAGCCTTTTCCATACGGTCCCCTCAGAAATAGCCGGTCCCCCTTTTTCAAACCTTCGAGAAATTTTGTAACCCTGCCAACAGCCTTTACCGTATGCCTGAAAGAGCCGTTTTGGCCGATGGAGCTGAAAGATATCGGCGCCTCCCCGACTCCGGGATATCCAAGCATATTGAACTGCCCCGGTCTTGCATAAAAAACGCCGTCGACAGAAACGGTATATGTCTTTACTTCTTCGATCTCCGTTTTTATGTCTGTTATGCGCGCCCCGACAGGTATAAGCGGGTTCATGTTCCCTGTATCTCCTTTGTCATCTCCGTCAGGTCTATGCCGGTCGGACACCACGTGATGCACCTTCCGCACCCTACTGTACCGATTACTCCATACTGGCCGGTCTGGTTCATCTTGTGCGTAACGAACTGCCTCAGTCTCGCAGCGCGCTGCTGCCTGAAATTCCCTCCGTACACCTCTGCAAACCTCATGTCCTGACATGCGTCCAGATGCCTCAGCCGCCTTCCGCTCATGAGGTCAATGGAGGACTCGTCGACTACGTTATAACAGAAACATGTAGGACAGACCATAACGCAGTTCGAACATGACAGGCATCTTTCTTCTGCCGTGCGCTGCCAGACGGGATGGTCCATATTTGCCCGGAAAAGCCTGTCCAGCCCCCTGACATCCACCTTCTTTTCGATCGTGCCGAGTACGGACAGCTCCTTTTCGGATTTGATATTCAGTTCTTTCCTGCCTGCCGCCTTCCCCCTGACATTAAACAGCTCCTCCGCCCTCCTGCTTATCGTCTCAACGAGATACATGTCATCGAAGTCCGTAAGGAGAATATCACAGCCCTCCCCTGCCTTGAGAAACGGACCCGAGCCTACCGATGAGCAGAAACAGTTCTGAGAGGCCGCAGAGCAATTCAGGGATATAATGAAGCTGTTTTTCCTCCTCGCCTCATAATACGGGTCTCTGTAGCCTCCGAGAAAAGTCCTGTCCAGATAAAGGATTGCATTTGTATCACATGGATGGACACCCACGATTGCCTGTTTTTCCCCGGGGACAGGGGGAGCATCTATAAAGATTTCTTTCTCCGCGCGGAAGGTAAAAAGTTCTTCTTTCGGTTTGTAGATAAAAAGCTTGCCCGGGGACAGCATGGTGCTTGCATATCCCATGGTGAGTTCTTCTGAAGAACTTATCTCTCTGAAGGCAGTTTGGATCTCTCTGCCGGCAGGCCCGAAAAGTCTGTAATCCTTTCTCAGGGAATCAAGCCAGGTAAAGAATGCCTCTTTAATAACAAGTCTCTTAGTCAACTTTATTTATACCAGATAACAGGTCGGGGACAGTGTATTTGAGCGGATTTTTTGCCGATAGTCAAAAAAAATATGATAATTAAGAGGCAAAAGCCTCGGAGGTCGGAACGACCGAAAATGAGCTCAAATACTTTATCCCCGACCCGCAATTTATGCATAATCCGGGTTATATCTTCGGAAAACGGCTTCCCCAGTCATACCATTTCCACACGTCCCTTGCAAGCTCACTGTATTCGTTCCTGACATGTTCGTAAAGCCGTGCATTTTCTATTGCAATGGCTCCCTGACAGGCAAGAGATGACAGAAATTCTATTTCCGATTCATGAAAGGCATAGGGCGCCGAAGAATAGACCCTGAGGACTCCTATTGCATGCCCCTTCACGGTAAGAGGCAGAGAAAGCAGAGAAGCGATTCCCTCCCCGGCAAGTTCTGTCGCATACTGGAGTCTTTTGTCTTTCCTGATATCCTTTATTGCGATGACCCTGCATTGCAGGCATTCCCTGTCTATTCTGCTCTTCTCCACCTCAACAGGACCTTTTTCCAGATACGCACTGCTTAAACCGAAAGCGGCCCTGACTTCCAGGATATTCTTCTCCGCATCGAGGAGCCTTAATGACGCAGCCTTCATCCCCATTGTCCGGGCGGCATTTTCGACTATCATCTGAAGCACGACGTCAAGGGAAAGGGTGGAGGTTATGGACTGAGCTATCCTCATCAGGGCCTGCATCTGATCCCATATCTTCGCCCTGTCGGCAAGGATGCCTCCGAGCCAGGCGAACGCCTTTAACTTTTCGACTTCTTCTTTGCTGAAAACATGAGGTACGGTTGTATACACTCTCACGACGCCGATTACCTTGTGCTCCGATTTAAGGGGGACGCTCAGTACGGATCTGATACCCTCCTTTTTCGCGTCTTTAAGATAAAGCACGTGTTTTTCTTTTGTTATGTCCTGAGTGCTTAATGCGGCGCCCTTAAGAACCTTCCTGTCCACGGGATGCTCTTTCAGCAGAACCGGTCCTTTCCCGAGATACGCCGCGCTCAATCCATGGGCGGCAACAATTTCGAGGGTCTGGTTTCTTTCATCAAGAACCCTTATGGTGCAGCCTTTTACGCCCATGATCCTGGTGATGTTTCGTGCAAGGGTATCGAGTGTCGTATTCAGGCCAGAAGCCCCTGCCAGAACACCGCATAACCTGCACATCTCCGAACGCGACTTATTCATAAAACTCAGGGTAACAGACAGGGGGGCGGTTGTCAAGATAATTGTAAACTCAGGGTTAACCATCAAATTATAAATGGCAAAAAATGCAGGATATAGTATTTTCGCTCATTCCCGGGCTATCGCCCTCCGAGGCTTTTGCCTCTTTATTTTTAGAATATTCCTTATACGACTATCGGCAAAAGAAACCGCTCAAATACTATATCCCGCCACCACGGAAAAGGTGATGCTTGCTAAACACAGAATATCCTTGTCATGATTTTTGGTATTCTTTTATACTTGAATAATTACGCTATGAAACAGGGAATCATAGAAAACCTCATTACAGAACTCTCAAAGCTCCCGGGGATAGGGAGAAAGACCGCCCAGAGGCTTGCTTTCTTCATCCTTACTATGACCGATGAAGAGGCAAAAGGCATTTCAAAGGCAATCGATGAAGTCAAGGAAAAGGCGCGTTTCTGCAGAGAATGCTTTAACATCACGGATGAAGAGGTCTGCAACATATGCAGCAGCAGTTCGAGGGACAGGACTAAAATCTGTGTCGTCGAGGAACCGAGCAATATTCTCGTGGTCGAAAGGTCAAAGGGCTTCGACGGCATTTACCATGTCCTTCTCGGCTCGCTCTCCCCTATCGACGGGTTTACGCCCGACAAGCTCAAGATAAACGAACTCCTCGAACGCGTGAAAAAAAATTCCGTTCAGGAGGTCATCCTTGCAACCAACCCCAACACGAAGGGCGAAATGACCGCCCAGTATATACGGGAACTTCTGAAGCCTTTTTCCATCAGGGTAACGCGGATTGCCTANNCCGGCGGGTTCAGTGTCTGTGACCTGAACCCTTATTTTTTTGTCATCAGCGGGTTGAATGAAGGGAGCAAGTTGCAAACTTGCTCCCGCGATGTTATTCCGAATAAAATTCTTTTCTAAGCTGATCTTCCGGAATAAAGCGGTTGGCATACCTGAAAACAGCCCGTAAAGTGCCGATATCGAGTTCGTCGTGCATTACTACAGTCAGTGATTGTATTTCTCCGGACGATAATTTCCGTCTTAACTCA
>DCVG01000033.1:6078-6349 GCA_002328665.1 Nitrospiraceae bacterium UBA2194 | reverse complement strand
TGCCTTCGCCATATGCCCTCCTTTTTTTCGTGAACAGTGAATAGTTAACAGTAATTGGTTTTCTATGCCTGAGTACTTCCCTATTCACCAATTATAATCACCGCCTCCTTTTCAAAGCCCATGACCGGGATTGAACNNTCTACCGACTGAGCTACATGGGCACAAAAACCGTGATGCGTAATCCGTAATTCGTGATGAGAAACTTTCCAAATCATTCGCCGATCTCGCTTCACTCTTTACTCTTCACGATTTTGGAGCGGGAAACGGGATT
>DCVG01000033.1:0-6071 GCA_002328665.1 Nitrospiraceae bacterium UBA2194 | reverse complement strand
GCTCTACCACTGAGCTACTCCCGCGCTCAACCCCGTCAAAAGTAAATAGTAAAAAGGCAAAGTGACCTGAATCTTTAAGAATGCCATCATTCTTTACCCTTATCCTGTACCTTTTTAGAGCAAACTTCTCTTTGAGAAGTTTGCTGGTGGAGAGGGGAGGATTCNNAGGCTGCGCCGGCAGATTTACAGTCTGCTCCCTTTGGCCGCTCGGGAACCTCTCCTCTACGAGTCGCGGGCCTGGAGCCACCGAAGGGAATCGAACCCCCGACCCGCTGATTACAAATCAGCTGCTCTGCCAGCTGAGCTACGGTGGCTTCACAACATCCCCTGATTATAAAAAGAGCAGAAAAAGGCAACACTAATCCCTTTTTCATTAGAATCTGAATTTAACAATTTTTATTATAAAAAGGTCAATTGTAACGATTCAGGAATAATATCAATTATTGACGTTATTCTCAGTTTTCCTTAATTTTATACGCCCTTTGGCGCAATATCTCGAATGTAAATATTCCGGCTGCGACCGCCGCATTGAGAGAGTTGATTTTGCCGTGCATTGGAATCCCGGCAATGACGTCGCACAGGCTTTTGACCGTCCGCCTCAACCCTTTTCCTTCGGAGCCGATCAGCAGGGCCAATGGCCTGTTAAGGTCAGCGTCCCAGAGAGGCAGATCCGTACCGGCTTCGGTTCCGACGATTATTATACCTGTTTTTTTCATTTCATGGACAGCATGTTTGATATTTACGACAGAGCAGACCGGCACATATTCAACAGCGCCTGCAGAAGCCTTTGAGACAAGAGGGCCGGGCCTTGCAGACCTGTGTGTCTGAACAACAACACCGTGAACACCGGCGGCATCCGCCACACGTAAAATTGCGCCGAAATTTCTCGGGTCTTCAATGCAGTCTAAAATGAAAAAGAGGGGGATCTCATTTTTTCTGATGGGGATATCGAGCAAGTCATCAAGCGGGATGTCCTCCCTGAAAAATACCTCTGCGGCAACTCCCTGGTGTCCTTTGCTGAAGGCAGCAAAAAAATCCGGGGCAACTACGTTAACGGGGATATTCCTCGATGCAGCCTCTTTTTTTATCTCGAATACCCTTTCCCGCCTGCCGGATGAAAGGAAAATGCCTTTTATGGCTCTTCCCGCCCTGACTGCTTCAACCACGGGGTTCAAGCCATAAATCCATTCGCTATCCGACTTTAACCTTCCAGTCTGTCCTGTCTTTTTTGTCTTCAAGGATAATTCCTATTTCTTCGAATTCTTTCCTGATCGAATCGGCCGATTTCCAGTCTTTTCTCAGTCTCGCCTCCTGCCGCTCCCTGATCTTCTCATATATTCCCTCTTCGGAAATCCCTATCTTCTTGATCTTCATTAGTGAGAGATTCCATTCGCGGGGAGTCCGTCCGAATATATTGAGGACATTCCCGAATTCCGAGAGCAGTTTCGCGGTATTCAGAAGAAGCTCTGCGGTTTTTGCGCCTGACGGTTTCGTGTCGAGGAACCGGTTTGCCTCGCGTATAACTTCAAAGATATGCCCTACTGCAAGGGCGGTATTGAAATCATCGTCCATCGCCTCTTGAAATTTATCCCTGAAGGAAAGCAGCAGTTTTTCGAACATTTTCCCGGCATCGGAAAGCTGATTTTGTCCATCCCCCTTCTGTGAGAGGAAATCGTCCATCCGTACCGCCGTCGTGTAGTATCTGTCAATCGAACTCTCGGCTTCGCGAAGCTCCTCATCGGAAAACTCTATCGGACTCCTGTAATGGGTTGAAAGCAGGAAAAACCTGACTACTTCCGGATCAAATTTATCAAGGACTTCTTTGATCATAAAGAAGTTGCCGAGGGATTTCGACATTTTTTCCTTTTTGATTGTGAT
Source organism: Nitrospiraceae bacterium UBA2194 (assembly GCA_002328665.1). Lineage (GTDB taxonomy): Bacteria > Nitrospirota > Thermodesulfovibrionia > Thermodesulfovibrionales > SM23-35 > UBA2194. Next base: position 4,193 of record DCVG01000033.1, on the reverse strand, counting down.
GAATCCGTTATGGACCCAGTACTTTGCGAAGGGTTTGCCGGTATATGCCTCAGACTGCGCGATCTCGTTTTCGTGATGCGGGAACAACAGGTCCGCGCCGCCGCCGTGCATGTCGAAAGTCTCTCCAAGATGCCTTATGGACATAGCCGTGCACTCAATATGCCATCCCGGCCTGCCCAATCCCCAGGGACTCTCCCAAAACGGCTCTCCTTCTTTTGATTTTTTCCATAAGGCAAAATCCAGCGGATTGTCTTTCCTTTCATCCACCTCAACCCTTGCTCCAGCCTGCATTTCATCCATGTCCCTCTTCGAAAGCTTCCCGTAAGCGTGGAATTTGCTCACGGAAAAATAAACGCTCCCGTCACTTTCGTAGGCATACCCTTTGTTGATGAGTTCCTGAACGATAGAGATCATCTCCGGGATATAATCCGTAGCCTTCGGTTCAACGTCAGCCCTTCCGACTCCCAGCATATCCATGTCCCTGTAATATTCTTCGGTATATTTACGGGCAACCACATCCCATGTTACGCCTTCCTGCTGCGCCTTTTTAATTATCTTGTCGTCGATATCCGTAAAATTCCTGACGTATGTGACATCAAACCCCTTATATTTCAGATACTTTCTTATGATGTCGAAGACGATTGCACTGCGTGCATGCCCGATATGGCAATGATCATAAACCGTGACACCGCATGCGTATATCTTTACCTTACGGGGAGTTATCGGTACAAACTCTTCTTTTCCCCCGCTCAGTGTGTTATAAATCTTCATTAATTATCCTTTATCTTTGATCGGGAATTTTGCATAAAGATTATACAACATTAAAACAAAAAGTTCGGCTCTTGTTCATTGTGATATCATATGAACTGATGGAACATTCAGGCGCTGAAACATTTGATTTGAAGAAAATGATCGCTGATTATATGGAGGGAGGGCTGCTCGATAATATCATCGACATGTTCAAACACGATGAAAGCCTTTATGTCTATATTGCCGCCCTGCTGACCGACGAGAGGATGAGAGTAAGGCTCGGCGCCACAATTCTTGTAGAGTCACTGGCAGAGCAATGTCCTCAAAACATTCCAAAGGTAATACCGCTTATCCTCCCCCTCCTGAAAGATCAAAATCCTGTAACAAGGGGCGACGCAGCCTATCTCCTCGGCAACATAGGTAATGAATATGTAGTCCGCTATCTTGAGGAGATCGCGGACGATGAAGACACGAACGTCCGCACCATTGCGCGGGAGGCGATAGAGGATATAAGGTCTGCTTCGAAATCCATCTGATTTTTTATTATGAAATTTCCTGTTATCACTTGACAAACAAGGACTTTATCTTACATAGTTACTCTGCATCTCCTGCTGCTCGCAGATGCGGAGGGCCAATAAATCTTTACAAGGAGGAATAATGAGCAAGCGGCTTTATGTGGGCAACATCTCCTTCAAGGCAACCGAGGACGATGTGAGGGACCTGTTTTCACAGGCGGGTGAAGTTGTTTCCGTCAAACTTATCAAGGATGCAGCCACTGGAAGGCTGAGAGGGTTCGGTTTCGTGGAGATGGCCTCTGATGAGGACGCTCAAAAGGCGATTTCCATGTTTAACGGGAACCCCTTTATGGACAGGAGCCTCGTTGTGAACGAGGCAAAACCCCTTGAAAAGCGGGAAAGAGGATACTCAAGGGAAAAGAGCAGTTTCGGCAAGAGGGGGTAACGCAAGCTCTCCGTAAAGTCTTATCCATCCGGCGGATTCAGGATTTCTTAAGAAGCATAGAGCCTTTTCGCAGGCCGAGTTCTTTCGAAACCACATCACACTTTGATTGGAAAAGGAAGAATATTTTCTTTCCGGCGCCGGTCAGGGTTTCGAAGTTACCCTGCCCTTTGCTTATTACAAGCCGGGCATTTTTGAACGTCTCCTGAAATGCCGGCGATGTCCAGCCAGGGATGGTACCCACCGCATCAGAACCGTTATCAATAACTTCACAGACATTTGTGAGCCCGGATTCTTCGGCGTCTTCCATCGTGGCATCGTTTATTACAGGTCCGCCTTTTACGACTGCCCTGACATTTTTTCCCATTCCGATCAGAGTTTCTGCAAGTATTCTGTCAAAGACGATTTCTCCGGCATTATCCGCCAGATAAAGTATTTCGCCGGTTGAAGAAACGGCATCTTTAAATTCACGGAAATCATCGACAGCCATTTGACTGTTCACCGCCCTGCTGATAGTCCCTTCGATATCAACCGAAGTAAATATCCCGAAATCTATTACATTGCCGGCAATTGCAAGCCTCGTGCTCATCCATAAGGGGTCCGGGCTTTTTTCTGTTAAATTCTTCAGAGAGGGATAAAGGTCGAGCGCAAGCCGGTTATATTCGGATTTTATACCTTTGAACGGGTCTTTCCCGAGCATCTGCCGTATCCTCCTGTGAATAAAAGTGGTTGTGTATGCAGGCGGTTTTGAGGTATCAGCCCTCCGGATATCTTCGAGGGTGCTTTTTAATATGGACTGCTGCAGCGACTCGTCTTCAGTTCCGAGCCTTAGTGCGATAAGAGACTGACGGAGAAAACACGGGAAACAATCCAGGTGGGTCCTCATTTGAGGGATTTCGCCTTTCTCTCCACCTCTTCCGAGAGCTCCTTTTTATAAGTTTTCAGTTTTTTTGCAATCTCCGGATCTTTCCGGCCCATAATCTGGGCTGCAAAAATTGCAGCATTTTTTGCACCTGGTTTGCCTATCGACATCGCGGCAACAGGCACACCCGGAGGCATCTGCACTGTCGAGAGGAGCGCGTCAAGGCCTTTCAGCGGTGATGATTCAATCGGCACCCCTATCACGGGGATGATGGTATGGGCCGCGATGATTCCCGCCAGATGAGCGGCCATCCCTGCCCCCGCGATTATGACATCAATTCCTTTCTTTTCCGCCTCAGAGGCAATTTTTATCGCACGGGCCGGTGTCCTGTGCGCAGATGCAATCGTTCTCACAAACGGTATCCCCAACTTTCCGAGCATTTCCCCTGCGCCTTCCATAACGGACTGGTCGGAATCGCTTCCCATAATTATCAAGACCCGTGGTTTCATGTCATCTCCTTTTAAATATCTCCGATGTCTTTCCTGTAATGCATCCCTTCAAAATATATCTTTTCCAGTGCATCGTACGCCGTTTTCCTTGCTTCTCTTATATCTCTGCCGGCAGCCGTCACACTCAGTACCCTGCCTCCTTCACTGACGATCCCGCCGCTCCTGAAAGATGTATTTTCATGGAATACAACAACATCCGTATTCGACTTTACTTCATCAAGTCCTGTTATGACCGGAGCCGTCTTATGTTTCCCGGGATAATCTTTTGAAGAAATCACCGCGCACACCGATGCCTTGTGTTTCCATTCTATCTGCATTTCAGCAAGTCTTTCTTCTATAACAGCCGAAACGATTTCGGCAAAGTCTGTCTTTAGCCTGGGGAGAAGCGTCTGAAGCTCCAGTTCGCCGAAATTACAGTTGAAACCCGTTACCCGGATTTTATCGTTAATGAGCACAACATCGGCAGAGATGGCGCCTTTATACTTTTTCCCGTCAGCACTGAGCGCTTTTAACAGGGGTTTCATTACCTTCTCCGTGATCCCTTTTTCGAAGTCATCCGAAACAAAGCGCACAGGACTGTATGCGCCCATGCCCGCCGTAGTCGGACCTTCATCACGATCGTTCATATACCGGTAAATGTACAGGCTGCTGAACGGTAAGATTGTTCTGCCGTCAGTCAGCGCAACAAAAGAAAACTTTTCACCTGTTAAATGCTCTTCAACAACAATCTGCCGTCCGGCTTCACCGAAGACCCTGTCCCTCAGAATCCGCCTGAGGATTTCCATTGCCTCTTCTATTTTTGATGCCACGAAAACTCCACTCTCTTCATACCGCCCGTCGATCTTTATTTCCACAGGCGTGCCTTTCAGCCTTATATAGTCCTGTGCATAAAGGTTTGAGGTAAAAACAGCATACTCTGCCGACGGAACCCTGTGCAGCTTCATGAGGTTTTTCTCAAACACCCTGCTTGATCTGACCCGGACAGCAGTACCGTTGGGCCCCCAGACTTTACATCCCTCTCGTTCGAATGCGGTCAGGATATCCGTTGAAAAAAGGTTTTCAGAACCAATAATGATCAGGTCGAGCCATTCATATTTTACAAAATCAACGAGCGC
>DCVG01000084.1 GCA_002328665.1 Nitrospiraceae bacterium UBA2194 | reverse complement strand
GCCGCCAGCGTTCGTTCTGAGCCAGGATCAAACTCTCAAATAAAAGTTTAAAACCGACTTGGATATGCTACGCACTTTTTAGATTTTTCAAAGAACAATTGCAAGAGAATTTATATTACATGAACCCCTAAAACTTTGTCAACAGTATTAAAGGATTATATATTTCAGGATTTCAAGGTTTTATCTTTTTGACAGCCGGTCATCTCTTTTTATATACTTTCAAAAAATTAACAAGGAGAGGTTTACTATGGATTTTGGAATGAAGAACAGGTTGTCACGCATCATAAAACCGAAAACAGGGAAAACCGTCATGCTGGCGGTCGATCACGGTTATTTCCAGGGTCCTACATCGGGCCTGAGAAATTTAAAAGATACTGTTACACCTCTAGTTTCCCTTGCAGACTGTTTATTCATAACCAGAGGGATGGTTAGAAACTGCATCGATCCGCGAAGCGACGTCCCGATATGCCTCAGGGTTTCGGGAGGTCCGAGCATACTTGGAGAGCTCTCAAATGAGGATATTATAACATCCCTTGAGGAAGCGATCAGGCTTAACGTTGCCGGCGTGGGCATGTCGATTTTTGTAGGCGCCAAAAACGAAGACAGAACTATTTCGAATCTCGGAAGACTAATTAACGAAGCAGAGAGATACGGTATGCCTGTACTCGCCGTAACAGCGGTCGGAAAGGAGATGGGAAGAGATACACGGTATCTGGGGCTCGCATGCAGGATCGCTGCCGAGATCGGAGCCCATTTTGTGAAAACATATTACTGTGAAGATTTTTATAGGGTTGTTGAAGGATGTCCTGTGCCTGTTGTGATGGCCGGAGGCAAAAAGATTCCGGAGAAGGACGCCTTGCAGATGACCTTCAATGCGATTAACGAAGGAGCATCAGGCGTTGATATGGGAAGGAATATTTTCCAGAGCGACAATCCGGTCGGCATGATTAAGGCGATAAAGGCTGTCGTACATAAGGGCGCATCTGTTGATGAGGCGTTCGAGATATACTCGAAGAAATGACCCCGGGCATGAGTCTTAAAATGCGCCTGACCACAAGAGATTTTCTCATATGAAAGTAGCCGTTTATTACAGCAATAAAGATATAAGGATTGAAGAACGTCCCGTTCCGTCTCTATCCGATGGAGAGATTCTTGTAGAAATGAAGGTCTCCGGTATTTGCGGTACGGATGTCATGGAGTGGTACAGGATTAAGAAGGCTCCGCGCGTCCTTGGGCATGAAATGGCAGGGGAGATTGCAGAGGTTGGAAATAAAGTGGAGAAATTTAAAAAGGGCGACAGGGTTTTTGTATCCCACCATGTGCCATGCTTCAAGTGTCATTATTGCGTGCACGGCAATTATACTGCCTGCGAATCGTTGCATACCGGGAATTATGAGCCGGGCGGGTTCTCGGAATTTATCAGGGTCCCCGAAGATAATGTCAGACTGGGAACATTTCTTCTGCCCGATACAATAACATACGAAGAAGCGGCGATGATTGAACCTCTGGCATGCGCAATTGCCGGACAGGACAGATTAGGATTAAAGAAAGACCAAACGGTTTTTGTCATAGGCTCCGGAGTTTCCGGCATCCTTCATATCCAGATGGCGAAGCACAAAGGGGTTAAAGTCATAGCTGCGGATATCGATGAGTACAGGATGAAGAGGGCTACGGAATTTGGCGCGAATCATGTGATTGATGCAGGGCAATATTCTGTGGAAAAATTGAAAGGCCTGAATGACAATAGACCGGCAGACGCTGTTATTGTCTGCGCGACCGCGAAACAGGCGATTGAAAACGCCTTGTTTTCTGTCGCCAGAAGAGGGAATATACTTTTTTTCGCGGTTCCTGAGACAGATATCCGTATTCCGTCCCTGCAATTCTGGAGGGATGAGATAACGGTAACATTCTCATATGGCGCGGCACCCGATGATCTTCGGAAAGCAATAGAACTTATTAATAGTAGAAGGATCGCCGTCGGGAAAATGATAACTCACAGAGTGCTTTTTTCGGATATTATGCATGGTTTTAAATTAGTCACTGAGGCAAAAGAATCCTTGAAGATTGTTGTAGTTCCTGATAACGGACCACCGGCAGCCTGATAATTGACCCGACAACCGCGATTATGATGTCATTAGTAATAGTCTTTTGCCATTTCTTTCCCTTTGTGCCGGGCATTTTGCCTTACAAGGATTGCCTGCCGCCTGTAACTATCTGTAAATATAACTCTTTAGCGTTCGGCACACCTCTTGCTTTAAACGCATCAGGAGTCGAAAGGAGGTGAAAACCATGAGAATATCCTTAATTAAACCTGTCGCATGGGGTCTCGCAATGTTGATGTTCCTGATCGGAATATCTCCAAGGGTTGATGCGGGTTTTGTTCCGTCTGAGATCATTATGCATTCTCAGATTGACAGGGCAGATGACATGCTGAAGGTCCAAAAAATTCTCGAGCAGAAAATTGTGCAGCAGAGACTTGAAGCCCTCGGCTTTACAGAAGGAGAGATCCAAAAAAGGCTGAATCAACTGAGCGATGAACAAATGCATAATCTTGCGCTGAATCTCGATGAACTTAAGGTCGGCGGTGCGCTGGGACTAATTATCGCTCTCCTTGTCATTGCAATACTTGTTGTTTTACTCATTCAGCTCACGGGGCACCGGGTAATAGTTAAATAATTCGGTTAAGCTATATGCTGTCCCATGCAGTTCAATAAATTGACATGGAGGAACCATGAAAAAACACGTGGTCGGATTGACGCTCAGTGTTTTGTTGATTTTTCCCCTTGCTTCCCTGGCAGGCACTCCGCTCGAAGCCATCAGGGCGGATATCAATAAGGTGCTTGATATTTTGCGTGACCCGTCTCTCGGGGGTGAATCGGGGAAAAAAACCAAGAAGGCGAAGATTCGCTCTATCGCGAATGAGATGTTCGATTTCAACGAGCTTTCACGCAGGACATTAGGTCAGAGTTGGAAAAAGCTGGATGCCGGACAACAAAAAGAATTTACCGATCTCTACTCATCATTGCTTGAAGAAACTTATGCAAATAAGATCTTATCGTATACAAATGAAAAGGTGCTATACGGCAAGGAAACAAATTTGACGGAAAAAACAGTCGAAGTCCAGACTACCATAGTGACAAAAAAGGCCGACATCCCGGTCAACTACAGGGTTATCCAAAAAGGCAGCGACTGGAAGGTATACGATGTTGTTATTGAAGGTGTAAGTTTGATCAGTAATTACCGTTCCCAGTTCAGAGAGATCCTCCTGAATAAATCACCTGAAGCATTGCTCGATACCCTGAGAAAAAAGGTGGAAAAAAAATAAGGAAAGAATCGAGACTAATGCTTTTTACAGCTACTAATGGGGAGGTAATTGGATGGAAACAAAGAAATCGATCTTGACGCTTTTTCTGACTAATCCAGGAGTTTAAACCCTGGTTATGTAGAAGAATGCATACGAAGTTGAAAAAAATCTTTTTCATCTTTGGCGGCATTACTGCGGCCGTTGTTTTGGCAATGGTAATTTTCATCCTCATGCTCAACATGAACAACTACAGAGCCCGCATCGAGGCTGTTGCATCCGAGGCCACGGGAATGAAGGTCCGTATTGACGGCAAAATTAAGCTATCTCTCTTTCCCCGACCATGCCTTTCGTTCGAAAACATTCTGATACAAAACCGGGGTATGAATGTCGCATCAGCAAAAAAAGCAAAGGCTGGAATAGGACTACTGCCGCTGCTCAGGCGGGAAATACTCATACAACAAATCAGTCTTATCTCTCCCACGTTCAACATTACCAAAGACAGGAGGGGGCTCCTCAACCTCGAACCACCTGAGAAAAAACCCGCAGTACCTTTCGTGGTCAAAAAGATCATTATAAAGGAAGGGCGTATCCTGTACTTTGACGAGAAATCAAATGGAAAGTCCGAGGCGAAAGAGTGCGACTTTACGGCCCAAAACCTGTCTGTGGGTGGAGGAGAGTTTTTAAGCGCCCTCTCTTTCGATGGACGTTTGTCATGCGGGGAGGTTAAGACAAAAAAATGGAGGATTTCAAATCTTACCGCTGCTATAAAAGCCCGCAAAGACAGGTTTGAGTCAGACCCCTTCACGATGCGGGTTCTGGGTGGGAACGGCACAGGGGCTATAAAAGCTGTGACGAGAGGCAAAAGCCTTGAATACTCTCTTGATTTTTCTATCACAAAATTTCGTTTCGAAGAGGTGCTCGGGACATTTCAGCAGAAGAAATCCATACGCGGCGAGCTGGATATGGAATCGCATATTTCAATGAAGGGGAAAAACATCGACGAAATGACGAGGACGGCGCAGGGAGAGGTTTCACTCAGTGGTCAAAACATCCTGCTCGAAAGCCTTGATCTCGATAGTTTTTTAGAGAAGTATGAAAGGAGCCGGAACGTCAACCTGGTCGATGTGGGCGCATTCCTTTTCGTGGGGCCTCTGGGCGCATTGCTGACAAAGGGCTACGACTTCGGGAGCGTTTACAAAGAATCCCTGGGAGGAAAGAGTACGATACGAAAACTCGTCTCCGATTGGCGGGTCAAAAATGGCATCGCTGAGGCAGAAGACGTCGCCTTCGTCACAAGAAAAAACCGTGTGGCCCTTAAGGGCAGGCTCAATTTCGTTCATGACAGGTTCGAGGACCTGAGGGTAGCAATACTTGATGCAAAAGGCTGTGCTATATACAGCCAGAGGATAAACGGCGACTTTAATAAACCCCGGATAGACAAGCCGAGCGCTATCCATTCGCTCATAGGCCCGATCATTTCTCTCGCAAAAAAACCCATCGAGATGCTCGATTGGGATAAATGCGAAATCTTTTACCGCGGGTCGCTCAAGCACCCCTGAAATTATTCTCTTCCCGGACTTGCCGCTCCGGGAGATGCTCAGAGCTAAAAGAGGCTGACATCCACAAATTCCCCTTCCTGCACCCCGAGTTTCCTCAGGGGTATCACGCAGGTTCCGTCTGCTTTCGTCAATGTCGTGATAAGACCCGATTTACCGAGCAGCGGGACTGCCCATATTTCGCCGTTTCTTTCTTCGAGGGTAACGCCGATATGCTCTTCCCTGCCCGGACTTGACGAAATGTTTCTTGCAATCCTTGCCTGCACTGTCCTTTTTTTTCTCTTCATTTCGTATTCATTAACTCCGGACTGGATTTTCAGGACAGGTCTGATAAATATCTCGAAGCACACGTTAACGGCAGCCGGATGCCCCGGGAGACCGAACACCGGAATGCCGTCGGCAATACCTCCTATCATCGGTTTGCCGGGCTTCAGCGACACCCCGTGGAAGAGAACCCCCGGCTTGCCCATATCATTTATCACCTTAGAGGTCATGTCCTTGGTACCCACAGAACTGCCGCCGGTTATCAATACCATCTCCGAATCTTTTAGAGACTTTTTGACAATGTCTCTGATAACGTCATACCGGTCACGGTATATACCCCTCTTTAAAGGTATTCCTCCGGCATCTGAAATCAATCCTGCAAGGGTATAGGAATTAATATCCCGAACCTGTCCCGGTTTTACCGGCTCATCAGCAGGCACTATTTCATCGCCGGTCGAAATGATGGAAACAACCGGTTTTTCATATGTCCATATGCGGGTAATGCCGAGGCCGGCAAGGGCCCCGATATCCTGCGGCCTCAACCTGTGGCCGCTTTCCAGAATGCGCTCATCCTTTTTAGCATCTTCTCCTGCATGTATGACATTTTCACCCGGTGATACGGGTTTTACAACCTCTATCATTTTTTCGTCTATATGCTGGGTATGTTCGAACATCACAACCGCATCGGCGCCGTCCGGCAGCATGCCGCCCGTAGCTATTTTTACACCCTCGCCTTTTTTAAGCGGATACCCGGCCTTTTCTCCCATTGCAATCTCACCTGTTATATTGATATAAGAAGGGAGACTTTCCGTCGCTCCGAAGGTATCGGCGGAATTGACTGCGAATCCATCCACTGTCGACCTGCTGAAAGGCGGGAGGTCCTCCGGTGAAATGACATCTCTGGAGAGAACCGTGCCATAAGCATTTTCGATGGGAAGGTCGACTTCGGCAGGTCTTTTGAAGGGCGCATGTTCCAGAACGATCTCCAACGCCTTTTCAACGGTAATAAGTTCGTCTCTGCCGAGCATGTCCTTCACGGTTTTTTTTCCTTATTTTAAATTCAATTAAACTTATTCATAGCCTTGTCCACCCCTTCTGAAACAATGGAGTGGACAGCGTCCGCCACTAACTCTATCATATCTTTTATTACACTTATTTCCTGTCGGCTGAATTTTCTCAGAACGTATTCCTCGGCAGGCACGCCGGGCTCTCTTCCGATCCCGGCCTTCACGCGTATGAAATCCCTGGAACCTATGCTCTGTATGATCGATTCGACCCCTTTATGCCCGCCTGATGAACCGCCTTTTCTGATCCTCAATTTTCCGGTCTCCATATCAAGATCGTCATGGATGACAATAAGATTTTCATTCTGAACAGCGAACTTCCTGCGAACGTTTTCCACAACGGGCCCGCTCAGGTTCATATAAAGAAGGGGCTCCAGGAGCATGACGTGATGCCCCTCTATGGAGCCCCTCCCGAGTCTGTATTGCCCCCTGTCCACCAAATCTGTTCCAAACCTCTGCGCAACCCCCTCAAGCGCCATGAATCCGACATTATGTCTGGTTCGGGAGTATTTTCTTCCCGGGTTCCCGAGTCCGGCAATAAGCCACATAACTAAAGTTAACTCACCAGTTGCATAAATATCTTCAAGCCAATGGGACAGATGTAATTAAAAAAAACCTGCTATTTCTTCTCTTCCTCGGCCTTTTCCTCTTCTTTCTTTCCCTTCTTAACCACTTCAGGCTCTGTGACCTCCGGCACGGCGACCTCTTCCACAGGCGCTGCCTCTTCAACAAGCGGAGCTATCACGTTGGCGATCACCTCTCCGGGGTCCGTCAGTACCTTGATGCCCTCCCCGATCTGCAGATCGCCGACATGAAAAGACTGGCCTATTTCAAGATTTGATATGTCGATTTTAACATGGCCTGGAATCTTGTCAGGGAGACACTCGATCTCTATCTCTCTGAGGAGATTCTGCAGTATGCCTTTGTCTCTTTTTACCCCGATGGATTCACCGACAGTGGTAATATGCACGCTTACTCTGAGCTTTTCCGTAAGCGAGACTTCGAAGAAATCAGCATGGAGCAGTTCTCTCTTTGTCGGGTCTGTCTGGAATTCTTTCATAAGCGCAAGCTTGTTTTCTCCGTCTTTAAAAAGCAGGTTTACCATGACCTGTTCCCCCGAGGTAGTATTGATAAACTGTGTCATCTCCTTTTTGGGAACTTTTATCGGAAAAGAGCCGCCTCCCCTATAAAGGACCGCGGGAATCATTTCCGCTCTCCTGAGTGACCGGGCTGCCCCTTTTCCGGTTTCTTCCCTTTTTTCAACATTCAGGGTTATTCTTTCCATTGCTCCTCCTCTCTCTGATCACCAGCTATACAAATAGCGAACTTATGGAAGACTCTTCATTGATCCTCCGGATGGCCTCTCCAATGAGAGACGCTATGCTTAAAACAGTGAGTTTATTACACTGCTCTTTCTTGCTGTCAAGTGGAATTGTATTCGTCACGATCAGCTCTTCCAGAACTGAATTATTTACTTTCTCGACTGCCGACCCTGAAAGCACTGCATGTGTACAAGCGGCAACCACCCTGTTGGCGCCTTTTTCTTTAAGTGCTTCCGCAGCCTGGATGGTGGTACCCCCGGTATCGACCATATCATCGAGTATAATGGTATCCTTGCCTTCCACTTCACCTATGACGTTCATTATCTGTGACACGTTTGCCGCCTCACGCCTCTTGTCAATGATGGCAATCGAACACTGAAGCTTTTTCGCAAAAGACCTTGCCCTTTCAACGCCGCCCGCGTCAGGCGAAACGATGACGAGATTCTCGAAATTATATCTCGTCCGGATATAGTCCAGTAAGACGGGCGATGCATAAAGGTTATCGACCGGGATGTTGAAAAACCCCTGGATCTGGGCCGCATGGAGGTCCATGGTAACAACCCTGTTCGTACCGGCCGCAGTTATCAGGTCGGCAACGAGCTTTGCAGATATAGGGACTCTCGGCTGAACTTTTCTGTCCTGCCGCGCATATCCGTAATAAGGGATGACAGCCGTAATCCTGCTTGCTGAAGCCCTTTTTAGTGCATCCACCATCAGGAGAAGCTCCATAATGTTGCGGTTGACCGGCATGCTTGTCGGCTGCAAAACAAAAACATCAGCTCCCCTGACGTTCTCATTTATCTGGACCATTATCTCACCGTCGCTGAATTCCGTCACCGTTGCATCTCCGACGGGAATATCAAGGTAGCCGGCGATCTCCTGAGCAAGTCCGTTATGAGCGTTACCGGTAAAAAACTTAATCCCCTCAGGCATTTTACCCCCTTCTAAAAATTGAGATTTGAGAGAAAAACCTTGAACGTTTGTCTCTCCCTTTGTCCCCGACTGTTCATTGGCTGGGGCGGGAGGATTCGAACCTCCAGGTGGGAGATCCAAAGTCTCCTGACTTGCCGTTTGTCGACGCCCCACCAAATACCACAGTTAAAAGTTAAAAGTAATAAGTCAAAAAGTTAAAAACTTTTTCCTGTGACGTATTGTATTTTTAACTTCTCACTTTTAACTTCCACCTTAAGTGAGCGTCTCAACAACCCAGCATGAATGGGGCTTCATCGCCTCTGCGGACTTCTCCGCCATCTCTCTGGTCCTAAAAACACCAAAGACAGTTGTGCCGCTTCCGCTCATTGCAGAAACAGACGCACCCGTCTCCCCGAGCTTGTTTCTTATCTCCCTGACGGCAGGGAACTGACCGGCGACTACTCCTTCAAGGTCGTTCACAAGCATGGTACGGAGAATATCATGATTCCTTCCGTCCAATGCCTGACAAAACAGTTTAATATCAATGGTTTTTTTTGTCAACTTGCCGTGTTTCAGGGGACCGGAAGTACTGTCTTCCCTGCTCCGGGAATTCTTATTGTCAAACGCTGCATATGCCCATGCAGTTGAGACGGATTGCTGAGGCTTCACCAGAAGGATAACGGCAGACGACCTTATCTTTAAAGGACGTATCCTATCCCCCCTCCCTTCCACTAAAGCAAAGGGACCATTTAAAAAAAAAGGGACGTCGGAGCCGATTTCCTTTGCAAGATCGCCTAACTCGCTGTTTGTCAGGTTGAGCCCCCACAATAAGTTAAGCCCTGCGAGAGCGGTCGCCGCATCGCTGCTCCCGCCTCCCAATCCCGCACCGGATGGAATATGCTTCTCTATCTCAATTACTGCCCCTTCGCGGCAAGAGGCATAGCTTTTAAGCCGGGATGCAGCGGCATAAACGATATTGTCCCGCATGGGGATGTCCATATCACACACCACGTCAACAGTATCCGAAGGCTTGCAGGTAATGATGTCATAAAGAGCAACACACTGCATCAGACTCTGAATATCGTGGTATCCGTCTTTTCTTTTTGCAATGATCCTAAGGAACCAGTTGATCTTTGCAGGAGCCCTGAGAGAAACTGGATAGCGCCGGGAATGCAGAACATCACCGCGATTAGTCAGGGGTACCGGACTTTTTCTGTTCACTTCTGCTCCGCATCTCCGCTTCCGAGGTCCCTGATTTTACCCCCGATTCTCTCGTGCAGGTACTCGTCATCTCCTTTATCACGGGCATTAACGGCCTTTTGCCAATACTCAAGAGCTTTTTCTTTAATACTCAAGGCATTATAGACATCCCCTATGTGCTCAAACACAACCGGGTCATCCCCGACTATTTCAGCAGCCTTCATGAGAATCTGCAGCGCTTTATCGTAATCCCCTGATTTAAAATAAACCCATCCAAGGCTATCCATTATATAACCGTTGTCCGGCTTCAGATCTATTGCCCTTTCTATCAGCGAACGCGCCTCCTCGAGATAAATGCCCTTTTCCGCATAGCTGTAGCCGAGGTAATTCAGGGCATCCGCATGTTTGGGGTTTATCCCGATTGCCTTTTTCAGGTGACTGACCATGTCGTCAAAGCGTTTTGTTTTTTCATAGACGATGGCAATATTGAAATGCAGGTCATCGTTGTCCTGAAAGCGGCTGAGCGCCTCTGACAGGACAGTCTCCGCAGCTGCGTAATCTTTTTTATGTATATACGTTACGGCAAGGTAGAGATATACCTCCGGCTTTTCTTTCTCAAAACTCAGTACTTCCCTGTAAATGCCGACGGCCTCGTCATCCCTGTTGAGTTTCGAATACAGAAATCCGAGGTACAAAAAAGCAGTGATATTTTTCGGCTCCTGCAAAATAATCCCCTTCAACTCGGATACGGCCTCATCCATCCTTTCGAGTTCCACAAGGGCCGTAGCGAGAAAATACCTTATCGAGGTATTGTCCGGCTTCGCTTCCAGTACTATCCTGAATTCTTCTATTGCCCTTTCATACTGCCTGTCTTCAATATAAAGGATTCCGAGATTTACGTGCACGTCGATGTTTACCGGCAACTGCCTGCTTATTTTCTCATATTGAGTTATCGCCTTTCCGGTCTCTTTCTGCTTTAAATAAATCTGGGCGAGTCTTTCCCTCGCCTGAAAATTATGCGGGTTGATTTCAATTGCCTCGTTATAATATCCTTCGGCCTCTTCAAGTTCGTTCTCCGACTCGCTGATCAAGCCAAGATTAAACACTGCGGCGTCGAAACCCGGCCTCAGCGCAGCAGCCTTCCGGAAATACTCCGACGCCTTCTCTTTATCGCCCATCTCATAATTTATGGTGCCGAGATAGTAAAAGGCCATGACATTGTCGGGATGGTCTTTCACAATCTTCTCAAGAATCTCAATTGACCTGTCGTGTTTGCCGGCAGCCGAATAGTGGAGACTCAAAAAAAGCGCTGCCTGCTCATTGTCCGGCTGTATCGAAAGGACGGCCTCGTAAACCTTAATCGAATCGTCCGATCTCTTCCGGCTGTTGTAAAGCTCGCCGAGCAGCATGAGGGCCGGCACAAAGTCGGGCTCTGTTCGAACGATGGTCTCTGCGACGGATATCGCTTCTTTTACCTTTCCGGTTCTGAGCAGCATATAGCTGATCTGCGTCTTCAGATAGGGGGAATCGGGGTCAAGTGCCAGAGCCTTATCGTAATATTCCATAGCATCTTCCCACTTTCCTTCCTTTTCCGCATTGTACCCAAGTAAAAAAAGATAATACGCCTGCGGCAGAGGAAGTGGCCTGTCCGGCCGGGTTTCGACCCGTTTTGCAGTGCCGCATGATGCGGAAAAAATAAGCAAAACCAGTAAAAATATTATTTTTTTCATGCTGGTAAATTATGACATAAAGATCGGACTGATAACAAATGTGATAGAATCTCATATGGAAATCTATGACGTCGTCTTTCCGGTAAATATCGGCCCTCTTACCTATCGCTGTCCGGAAGCTCTTGAAGAGACTGTCAAGCCCGGAATGATCGTGAGTGCGCCGCTCAGGAGCAAAATAACAAAAGGTCTGGTTCTGGGAAAAGCAGTTACCAGGCAGACTGCAACCGTCAAAGATATCCGTAACGTTCATGGCGATATTGCTGCATTCAGCAGCGGGATGATCACTCTTCTGAAATGGGTTTCGGAATATTATCTTGCCCGGGAGGGGCTGGTCCTGAAAAATATGCTCCGGAGAGAAGCATTTACAAAAGTAAAGAAAAGAGCGAAGAAGCCCCCCCCTCAATCATTGCCGCGCAAGACGGGCTGGGAAAATCATATCTGTGATATTACATCCGAATACACTGACAGAGTTATAAATTCACTGAATAAGGACCTTTACAGGACCTTTCTCCTCCAGGCGCCGTCGCCTCTCCATGAATATTCATTTATTCTGAAGCTGCTCCAGCGGACCAGGAATATCCTGCTGCTTGTGCCGGAATTAACCATCATCAATACCCTCTATCCGGCGCTCAGGAAACAGTTCGGGGAGCGCGTATGTTTGTACCACAGCGAACTGAGCAGGGGGAATCTGTCTGAATCGATAGAGAGTATCCTGTCCGGCCGCTCCGATATCGTGCTCGGCACAAGATCGGCTGTCTTTGCTCCTCTGAAGAAGGTGTCTCTTATTGCAGCAGTTGAAGAGCATAGCAGTTCTTACAAGCAGGAAAACAGCCCTTGTTACAATGGCAGGGATGTAGCCGTCATGAGGGGGTATATTGAAAAGGCGACCGTACTGCTTTCGTCCATCTGTCCTTCAATCGAGTCTCTCCATAATTGCAGATCAGGCAAATATACCTTGATAGCGCCTGAACCGTGTATCCAAAAACCGAAAATCAGGATTGTGGATATGAGATACGAAAAGCTCATACGGCCATACCTGTCGAAATCGATTGTTGATGCTGCTGCGGGATACTCCGGGAAAGGCAAAAATGTAATGTTCGTAATGAACCGGAGGGGACACTCGACGTTTCTTCAGTGCCTGGATTGCGACCGCGTCGAGGCATGTCCTGCCTGCAGGATCCCTTTGGTATTTCATAAACAGGACATGACAATGAAGTGCCATTATTGCGGCCATATGTTGTCTAAAGTACCTGAAAGTTGCCCAGGGTGCAAGGGTTATAACTTGAAATTACTCGGTGCGGGAACACAGAGACTGCAGGAAGACGTCGAAGAGTTACTGGGAGTAAAAACCCTCAGGTTCGACAGCGACAGGGCAAAGAAGAAACCTGAAACAGAGGGGCTGGCAGGGTCAATGCCTCTGGACACCAACAGGGTTATTGTAGGGACAAAGCTCATGACAAGGAGACTGGATATCTCGGCTAAATTTGCCATGGCCGCTGTTCTGAATCCGGATCTTTATCTCAACCTCCCTGATTTCAGGTCTGCGGAAAAGGCTTATCAGGAAATATCTTCAGTCATAGACAAGGTCGACCCCGGCGGTGAGGTATTTATCCAGACAAGGATGCCCGGGAATTATCTCTATAAACATCTTAAGAACCATGACTACGTATCTTTTTTCAGAGAAGAATTACGGAAACGCAAGGCCCTTCTCTACCCCCCATATTCAAGACTTATTTTGATCAGATTCATAAGCAGGAAAGACCTCCTCAACGAACTCACAAAGATAGACAAAGCAGAAGAAGGCCTCGAAATACTCGGCCCTTATACGGCAAAAAACAGGAAAGGCGGGAAAGAATACAGACTACTGCTCAAATCCCCTGTCCGCGGAAAACTGCACTCCTTTGCAAAATACCTGATCGGGATGTTCAAAGATTCGAAAGATGTGAGGGTCAAAGTAGATGTTGATCCATTAGTGATATGATTCCATCTGTCCCAAAATACTTGTTCGGGCAATCCCTATTTATCATCCATCATCTTGCTGTCAAATTCCTCCATCTTTTCCGCCAGGCTCTTCCAGTTGCAGGTCTGCATCAGCTTGACGACATGATGGACGGCGCCGCTTTCAATGATCTTCCATCTCTCGGCTTCGCTCCGGATCCCGTAGAAGGGGAGCATGATGAAAAAGGCGCGGTCCGTATATTTCCTGATGGGAGTGAGGACATCTTCACGCCTCGTATAATAAGGGTCTTCTCCTTCAGCGCACGGTTTATTGAAAACATTGAACTGCCTGCACGAGACCGGCCTTAACGGATGCACTGAGCACGCTCCTTCAACAAGAAAGGGACACGGGTCATTTTCTTCATAATTATTAAGCTGTGTCTTGATAACCCCGCGCTCCGGTCCGTTGATCTTTTCCGTAACATACCAGGAAAGTCCGACCAGTTCTATCGGGTAGACGGGAATGGTCTGGTGTGTTTTACAGCAATGAGAGCAGCCTTTGGCGCAGGCCGGTCGCCTGCCCTTCCGCGCCTCCGCCTTTAAAGCTTCAGCAATTCCCTTGTCCGCCAGGTAATAAGCCTCAAGGAGCATCGAAAGCCATGGATGGACTTTTTCATCGGAAGCGAAATTCAGTCTGCCCTGCCGGACTGTTTTTTTTGCTTTTTTTTCTTCCATGACCGCTAAAAATAATTATAAAACAGAAGCGGTAAATTAGATACCCCGCAGATACCCCGCAACAGAGATGCGACGTATATAATATCTCCCCTCCCTAACACTCTATTCGTCCTATTTTGTGATAATCCGGGGTATCCTTTGCGCCGTATAAAATCCGGGAACAATTATGGTAAAATTTGGATTGATCGGATATGAGACTGGTAATCATTGGTGGGGGAATAACCGGCCTTTCACTGGCTTACTTTCTATTTGAAAAAAAGCCCTCGTTAGATATCGTTGTCCTTGAGTCCGAAAAAAAGGCAGGTGGGAAAATATGGACTGATAAAGTGGACGGCTTTCTCTGCGAAGGCGGTGTTAACGGTTTTCTCGACAACAGGCCAAAAACCCTCGAACTGGCCTCAAAGCTTTCCCTGACTCCTCTCAGAAGCAGCGATACCGCACGGAAAAGATATATATACTCCGGCGGAAAACTGAACCTTCTGCCTGAATCACCCCCCGCTTTCTTCACCTCAAATCTCCTGAGTCCCTTTGGCAGGCTGAGGATCATCTGGGAAATGTTCGTGCCGAAATGGACCGGAGGGGATGAGACACTGGCTCATTTTGCGATCAGGAGACTTGGGAAAGAGGCTTATGAGAAATTGATAGACCCGATGGCATCGGGCATTTTTGCCGGAGACCCTTATAATATGAGCCTGAAGAGCTGCTTCCCCAAGGTCTACAACCTGGAGCAGAGATACGGCAGTCTTATACGGGGCATGCTGAAACTTCAGAAAGAGGCAAAAAAAACCGGGAAAAAAGTCGGGACAGGCCCCGGAGGGGTCCTGACCTCCTTCTTTGACGGAATGGGAGCAGTCATCAACGCACTCTCCCTTTGTCTCGCAGATCGTCTCAGGACCGAAAGTCAGGTGCTGTCGGTTGATAAAAAGGGCGATACATATAGTGTTTATCTTGCCGGCGGTTCGAACATGGAAACGGATGCGGTTGTTTTTGCAACCCCGGCTTTTGAAACGGCGGGCATGATCAAAGATATAGATAAAAACCTGCATTCGACCCTCAGTGAAATCCTTTATCCTTCGGTATCGGTCGTTTGCCTCGGGTATAGACGTGAAAAGATACGGCATTCACTCAACGGGTTCGGGTTCCTGATTCCGAATAGAGAGGGGAGAAATATCCTCGGCACTTTGTGGGATTCAAGCGTTTTCCCGAACAGGGCGCCCGAAGGGTATGTGCTCCTGAGGAGTATGCTCGGCGGGGCAAGGAAGTCAGACCTTGCGCTGGAACCCGGGGATAAACTCATAAACGTCGTCGTGGACGAGTTGAGAGACATCATGGGGATCAATGCGCAGCCCGACCTTACGAAGGTCTATACCCATAAAAAAGGAATACCTCAATACTCTCCGGGTCATGAAAAAAGACTCAATACTGTTACTGAAATATGCAGTAAATTCAAAAGGTTATACATTACCGGAAATGCGTATCGCGGCATTAGTGTAAATGATTGCATTGAGAATTCTTATAGTCTTGCAGAAAGGATTCTTCAAGAGATATAATTTTCAGTGAAATCGCGAGATAAACTATTTCTAAATCAATACGACCGCAATTGAAAAAAACATACATCCTGAGCTAAGGAGGGAACCTTGAAAGAGCATGAGATAGTCGAATTCTTAAAGAAGGAAAACGAGGAATTCAAAAAACTCAGCGACGAACACAGAAGTCTTGATGTTCTTCTTTCGGAGATAGACAGCAGGCGTTATCTCTCTCCGGAGGAAGAGATCGAAAGGAAAAGGATCCAGAAGCAGAAACTCCTCAAAAAAGACAGAATGGCGGTGCTTGTTAGGGAATATAAAAAGAGCCGGATTTTACACTAATAACTAAAAATAAAGGACTAGGAAACAGGAATTTGCTACCTCTTTATTTCAGCCGGAGTTAGTATAAGTTATTTCTGATTTCCAGGTTCTTCATTGCCACACAAAATTCAGGGGGTATTCTATGAGAAGCAGGATAATCAAGCAGGGACTCGAGCGCGTTCCGCACAGGGCGCTTCTCTATGCGACGGGTATACCGAAAAGCGAGATGAGAAAACCTTTTATCGGTGTGGCCTCAAGTTTTACCGATATTATTCCGGGACATGTCGGAATGCGGGACCTGGAAAGGTTTATAGAAAAGGGCATTCATACGGCAGGGGGATATCCCTTCTTTTTCGGAATCCCGGGAATCTGCGACGGCATCGCTATGGGACACACGGGCATGCACTATTCCCTTCCCTCGCGGGAGTTGATTGCAGACATGGTGGAGACGATCACCTCCGCCCACCAGCTCGATGGCCTCGTGCTGCTTACCAACTGCGATAAGATCACTCCCGGCATGCTTATGGCCGCAGCCCGTCTGGATATCCCGGCGGTCGTCGTCACTGCCGGCCCTATGCTCTCGGGCCGCCTGAAAGGGAGAAGGTTATCACTCGTAAACGACACTTTTGAGGCAATAGGGAAATACAAAAAGGGACTGCTGAAGAACGACGAACTTGAGGCGCTTGAGATGTGCGCGTGTCCGGGCGCGGGTTCCTGTCAGGGCATGTATACTGCCAACACAATGGCATGTGTAACGGAAGCAGTCGGTATGAGCCTCCCGAGGTGCGCTACTGCACTTGCGGTATCCGCCGACAAGAAAAGGATCGCTTTCGCAAGCGGGCAGCGCATCGTTGAATTGATAAAGAAGAACATTACATCGAGAAAGATAATGACCAGACAGGCATTCGAAAACGCCATTATGGTCGACCTCGCATTGGGTGGTTCGACAAATACCGTCCTGCATATTCCTGCAATAGCGCATGATGCGGGCATAGATCTGCCGCTCGAAACATTCGATATCCTGAGCAGGAAAACACGCCATCTGGCAAATATGCTGCCGGGAGGCGAACACTATCTTGAAGACCTCGACTGGGCGGGAGGCATCCCGGCCTTGCTGAAGAGACTGAGGAAAAACCTTCATAATACACTTACAGTCAGCGGAAAGAAGATCTTTGAGTTGGCGGATTCCGCTGAAGTGGCTGATGAAAACGTCATCAGGCCGCTTACCAGGCCGTATCATAAGGAAGGCGGGATCGCCATTCTGAGGGGCAACCTTGCGCCTGACGGCGCAGTCGTTAAACAGTCTGCCGTCAGCCCGAAGATGATGCAGTTTGAAGGTGCGGCAAAGGTTTTCAATTCAGAAGAAGAAGGCATGAAAGCGATCCTGAACGGCGATATAAGGTCAGGCGACGTCGTCGTCATCAGGTATGAAGGACCCAAGGGAGGTCCGGGTATGAGAGAAATGCTTTCCCCGACAGCAGCAATTGCGGGGATGGGGTTGAGTGAATCGGTCGCCCTGCTGACCGACGGAAGGTTTTCGGGCGGCACAAGAGGCCCGTGCATCGGACATATATCTCCCGAGGCAATGGAAGGCGGAGCAATTGCCGTCTTAAAAAATGGCGACAGAATAAGGATCGATATCCCGAAGAGACGGGTTGATGTCCTCTTATCCGAAAAAGAACTGAAAGACAGGCTGGGGAAGTGGAAGCCGATCAGGCCGAAAATCACAAAAGGCTACCTTGCAAGATATGCGAGGATGGTCAGTTCCGCCGGAAACGGCGCAATAATGAAGTAATCATCCACAACGGGAAATCAACATTTACCCGTTTTTGTTCCTGCCCGGGTCTCCTTGCTTTTGTTATATCAAGGTAGCTGGAGATGTCTTCCCCTTCATCAAATTTTCTGTCAAGTTCTTTAGCTTTCATATATGTCAACCTCCTCTTTTCCGGATCGCCGCACTGAAATAATCCGGATATTTTCGCTTCTATAAGTAATAATTGCCGACCAGTGAACTGTGCGGTGGCGGAACGCCATCCGCACGAGTGAATTGTTATGCCCCTATTATCTCATTCAGTCCTTCAACAACCTGTTCTATTTCCTCAGGAGAAATTCTGCCGATTATTTTTCCAATTCTCTCAACGGAAAGCGTCCGAATTTGGCTTATTTTTACCCATGACTGTTTGGGTAAATTTGAAGTTTTTAATTCAAGGGTGAGAGGGAATCCTGCTTTCTGAGGCTGACTGGTTAAAGCTACGGCAATAACAGTCCCTGATCGTTCATTGAAAATATCCTGGCTTAAAATCAAAACAGGCCTTAAGCCTGCTTGCTCATGGCCCCGCACCGGGTTTAAATCAGCCCATCTAATGTCACCCCTTAGTATTCGGGCCATTGGCTTAAATCCTCAGTCAATCCTTCATCCGCCATTGCCTTTTCAAAGGTAGGATCAAGCTTCGCACATTCTTTTGCCAAACGGGTGCGTTTTATCCGTGCAAGTTTTTCCTTTACAGCCTCCTGAATAGCCTGACTACGATTCTGAAAAATACGTTTACTAACAAATGTGTCCAACTGATAAATGTATTGTTCATCCAATGTAATCGCAATTTTTGTTTTGCCCATAAAAACACCTCCAGTATTACTTTATATCATACCTATGGTTTTGTGTTCTTGTCAATTGTTTGTATATGGCATAACGAGTCTGTAGAAAAAGTTCATTATGATCCAAATAACCGTAATTTGGGGGTCTTCTACCCTTCGCCGATCCGAACGCCAGAACTGTGCGGTGGCGGAACGCCATCCGCACGAGTGAAATGTTATGCCCTTTTCTCTCTGCCTTTCCAATATTCAGGTTTTCTATTAAGCTGCATCACTGCAATTATAAAGATTTCTTCATCAGCAGCGTTATATATAACCCCATAAGGGAAACGGTTCGTTAAGCATCTTCTGGTATTTGCTGAAAGAGGTGCCCACGCATCAGGAAATGAAAGGATGTTTTGTATTGTACGGTAGATTTCTTTTACGAATTCCAGACCGAGACCATTCTGACAATCGTTATAATAATCAACAGCGTCGTTTAGCTCTTTTTCAGCATCAGGATGGAAAGAATATTTCAAGAGTTTAGCCTGGCACGTATCTTTTTAAATACTTTTTCTCCCGGTATTGTCTTTACGTTACCGCTTTTTATTTCTTCAATTCTCTTTTCGGCTTCCTTTGCCCACAATTTGTCTATCTCTTTTTGCGTGGGATTCAAGCTCCGCAGAAGTTTTTCCACAAGTTGCATCCTTGTCTCTATAGGCAGTGAAATCGCTTCGTCAAAAAGCTCTTTGGTCTTTATCATGGGTGCCTCCTAACTATTGAATTTATCTTATTATATCATGCTTCCCACGCGAGTGAATGAATTTTCATTTTATGGGCATAACGCAAAGCTCACGGGGAGCGGCGCGGCATGCCGCGATCCCGTGAAGCGATTCGTTAGCTTTCGTTTTCCTTAGTTTGAGCTTCCAATTGTTTTTGCGCTTTCACCACTTCCCTGAGAAATCTAGGAAGACCAATGGTGCCGCGAGGTCCTTTAGTAATTTCTAAGTTATCTAAGCGCACCCGGCCCGAACAGGATTTTGCTCGATATATCCGGCCACTGCCCACAAGTACTTCTCGTGATCCACAATGCAAGAATGATAACGACTCTCCCACAATCTTCCAGTCCTACCGTAGTTCCTGTTCATATATTGCGTATAGCAGAGAGTAAGACCCTGCATCATCTTAAACAGGGACTCTTCCGATCCGGGTTTCGTTAGGAGATGGACATGATTGGTCATCAGGCAGTACGCCATTACTGGAGAAGTCCACTTCGCAGCATATTTCTTCAGCAGTGACAGATAGTGTTTTCGGTCATCTTTTTCGAAAAAGACTTCCTCCCGATTGTTTCCCCTTTGAATTACGTGGTGCGGAAAGCCCGCCGCCACCGCTCGTCCGATCCTCGGCATATGTGATTCTATAATCTGCGACTCTGCGTGTCAAGAAAAATGGGATGTGTCCCGAATGGCGCTTGGCGCTAATTTAAGCCGCCTCAGCATGATATCTGTTCCGGTGCTGAATTTCTTTCATTTCATGTCTTGGCAATGACGAACAACTTTATTCTTAGTTTATGGACACACACTAAATAGCAGCAACCTGCCATTTCATATTCTTTGCCCTCACGGTAAACTAAAAATATGGACGATTATTCATTCACAGCAGCATATCTCCGGCTTCCTCCCGGTGCATTAGCTGAAAAAGTCAGGGAGGCGGAAGAGATTCTGAAAGATTGTACGTTGTGCCCAAGGAGATGCGGGGTAGACAGGACTGCAGGAGAAAAGGGGTTCTGCAAAACCGGCGACAAGCCTTTCATATCAAGCTACGGTCCGCACTTCGGCGAAGAAAAGCCGTTGGTGGGGAGGTTCGGGTCAGGCACCGTCTTCATGGGAAATTGTAATCTCGGCTGCATTTTCTGCCAGAATTATTCTATCAGCCATCTTGGGGAAGGGGTTGAAATGTCATTCGAAAAAGTTGCAGATGTCATGCTTTCACTCCAGAGACAGGGATGTCACAACATTAATTTTGTTACTCCGACGCACCAGATGCCGATGATGCTCAGATCTCTTATGATAGCTTCTGAAAAAGGGCTGAAGCTGCCGGTTGTTTATAACTGTGGTGGATACGAATCTCTGCGTGCAATAGAAATACTGAATGGCACTGTTGATATCTACATGCCTGATTTCAAATATATTGACCCTCAAACGGCAAAGAAGTACTCTAAGGCTGAAGATTACCCGCAGGCTGCAATGGTTGCAATAAAGGAAATGCACCGGCAGGTGGGAGACCTTTTAATCGACAAAAGAGGGGTCGCGATGAGGGGGCTGCTCGTAAGGCATCTTGTATTGCCTGAGAGGACAGCCGGCACCGCAGAAGTCGTCAAATTCCTTGCTGAAGAGATTTCAAAGAATACCTACATCAACATCATGGACCAGTACCATCCCTGTTTTAAGGCATACGATAATCCTCCCCTGAACAGACGGATTACGCATCAGGAATATGCAGATGCCGTCCAGATGGCTATCGATGCGGGACTAAAAAGGATAGACGGGATAACCATATAGTTTTCTCAAGGATAGGGGATGGTCTTTGAACGGATTCTTTTGCTGACAGTCAAATTAATCATCTAAAAAATAATGAGGCAAAAGCCTCGGAGTCCTGAGCTTGTCGAAGGACGAGGATGAGTGAAAAGACCATCCCTATCCTTTTCATCTATCTATAACTCTATAATCTCCCCTTCCATTGTATTCAAATCAACCAATGCCACAGTTGATTTTCCATAGAGCCAGGTGCTCACCTCCCCGGGATTAACCACAAGAGTATTTTTCACCTTCCTTACGTCGGGTTCATGGGTATGTCCGTAAATAACAAGGTCGAAGTGACCGCTGTCGGCAAGGGCGTCGACCACAAAATGTTCATGCATCACCACAATCTTTCTGCCCTCCAGTGTAAAGACGTATGGCTGATTGCGGATGTTGCCTTCCGCACGCTCCTGAAGCAGGAGCTTGTCACCGTCGTTGTTCCCGAATATCCCGACATATTTACACTTCAGGTCTTTAAAAAGTTTCATCGTAAAGGGTGACGTATAATCCCCCGCATGGATGACATAACCTGCGTTTCTCTCATTGAACAGATTAATTGCTTTTCTTACAAAAGGCAGGTTGTCATGCGTGTCGGACATCACTCCGATAAGCATCCCTTCCTCCTATGCTCCTGCATACCGTTTAATAATATTTTCGATGCCGAGGCGTATCATCATAACCGCTATCGCCGCAAGGAGAAGAGCCATCACCTTCGAAATCCCGATAATACCACCTTTTCCAAAGACTTTGATGATACTGTCGGCGTTCCTGAGCGAAATCCAGACTATAAAAAGATTGACCAGCAGCGAGATCAGGGTTGGAATGAGGCCGTAAAGATCCATGAGCAGGAGAATGTTGGTCAGTACGGCAGGACCGACGATCAGTGGCACACCGATGGGAACCACACCCATTTTTGTATCCGGCTTCATCCGTTCTTCAGCATGCCGCGTGAGGTCCATGATGGCAATCACGAGGAGCAAAAGTCCGCCTGCGATCCTGAAATCATCGCCGGTGATCCCCAGTATCCTGAATATCGCCTCTCCCAGAGCTGTAAAGGTAAGGCTTACGATCAGGGCCGTAAGTATCGAGTCCCTGATAACCTTTTGCCTCTTGGGTTTTGTCATTTCCTTTGTCATCGAGATGAAAATGGGAATAAGCATGAATGCGTTCATCGCCACAAAGAGAGGGATGAATGTATTGGGCAGTATTTTTATGATCTCTTCCATGGATTTAATTATAATACTCAATAGGAGATTTTAGTATAGGCTGCAGCAATTTATGGAATAATACCGGGGACGGAGCCCATGCTTACTTTTGCGGTGAGTGAGGAAAAGAACAGGTGGCTTCAGGAGAGGATGGAGTCTCTTGGGATTCTTGAGAAAGACATCGAGGAGAAGTTCGTCCGTTCGTCAGGGCACGGCGGGCAGAACGTAAACAAGACATCGACCTGCGTTTACCTGAAACATATCCCCACAGGCATGGAAGTGAAATGCATGAAGGACCGCAGCCAGTCTGTCAACCGTTTTCTCGCAAGGCGGGAGCTGATAAAGAAGATAGAAAGTCTTTCAGGAGTAGTTACAGCCCGTGACAGGGAAGATAAGAAGATAAGAAGGCAGAAGGCGAAAAGGAAAAAGAGGTCGCATTTGAAGTATAACGATGCTGTGGTATAATGTTAGAAAATGACGGAGGGACCCTTGAAAGAAGAAATCATCCTGAACGAAAAGATAAGGCTTCTCGATAGAGAAGTGGTAACTCTTACAGAGAAATTAGACGCGATAAGCAAAACCCTGAAAGAGATGGAAGATCTGAAAAAAGAGATAAGTGCCCTCAAGGTGTTCCTCGGAAGGGTGCATCCCGAACTCAAGAGCGAGTTGCCGGAGATCATAAAAAAACTCTTCAAGAAGAGATGAAAGTTACCAGCTTCCTCCCCCTCCTCCTCCGAATCCTCCTCCGGAAGACCCTCCGCCGCTGAAACCGCCACCGCTGCTGACGCCGCTTCCTCTCGGCGCGGAATACATTGCAGAGGCAAGGCTTGAAGTTGCAGAAGTTATAGAACGTGAAAAATGATGCGGGCTGAACGTTCCGAATTCCGCATGTGACGCATACCACCGGGGCGGCTCCTGGTAGATACCTTCAAACGCCTTCGCCCAGTTGTCTACGACATCGAGTGCGATGGCATAGGGCAAAAACCTGGAGAAGAGGTTTTTATCACCCATACGCTCCAGCCGGTCTTTTTCCGCACGTTCCATAAACTCCTGGAAACCCAGGATGTCCATGTATATGGAAGCCCCCGTTCTTGTTTTTGCAGGCATTACCCTTGAAAAGGCAACCACAGGAAGGCCCGTCAGTATCGCTGCAACCACACCCTTTCCGGAAAAGGTAAGAAGCGTAAAGGCGATCCCGCTTAACACAATGATGAATACACCTGCAGTCACATACACGTTTCTCACTTTTTCCGGGCTGACAAGAAAATATCTTTTGGTCACCACTTCTCCGTATAAGGCGTTCTTCAATAAATCCAGGTCGGCATAAAATTTGTTCTTCAAATCAGAGACCATCCTTCCGTGCAAATCGCCCGAAAATATTCTGTTCATGAGCAGCGTCTCAAAAGGGCTCAGGTTGTCATCAGGCCCTTTCAATCTGGCAAGGTAATAGTCGGCAGAGTCGAATATCAAACCTTCGGATTTTGCCTCTTCAATCCTTATATAGCCCTTTTCGGCAAGGCCGACGATAGTTGAAGTGATATCTCTCGAATCAAGCCTCTCATCAACGAGAACGCCCACTTCTCCCGGCGTCAGAGGGACATTGTTATATCTTGGCGGCTCATATCTTACGGTGACAGCCTCTCTCACCCTCGGGTCCCGTCCGCGCCTCCGCCACATGTTTATCATAATAAACATGGAAAAAAGAGGCATGACGAAAACCCAGTTTTCCCGGATATCGACTATCCAAATAAACTTCTGCCAAGAGGAAGGAGGAGAAACAAGACTCTTGTCCCAGCCGAAAGCTATAGTAAAACCCTCGCGTGGTCTGAGTTCCCTCACCGTAAAAAAACCGGCAATATTTCCGGACGTTTCATATCCGCACGCGGCCTCTTTTATTCCGAGCGCCCCTGTGTAACACGCCGCCCAGAGGCTCCGGCTCTGATTTTTTACTGCAAGGCGGACATTCGACGAGGCTTCCTTTATCGTCGCCCACCAGTAATTACCGGTAACGTTCCAATAGAGTTCGTCGTGGTCATCGAAAAAAAGGATGGCATTTTCGATCTTATAGGTGATCACGTATTTCTGAATCCCGCTGACATATTTCTCAGGGTCGCCGACCCTTATGTTTACGACGTTTCCCTTTTTCGTCGCCGTGTATTTCCAGTCCCTGCCTGAATCATCTGTAACAGACAAAACCTTCAGGGGGGTTTTTATTGTGCCGCCCCGTTCGTCAACATACTTGTACGGGATTTCCCTGTAGATACCGTGCCTCGAAGTGTGGAACCTCACCTCTATCGTTTCCCTGACTACGCATGAAGAGTCTTCGTTGACAACAATGTCGGAATGGAATTTATCGATTGTGAAGTCCTGTGCGTATGCAGCCGCAGGAAGAAGAAGCAATAATGGAACGATAAAGAAAAAAGGATATAGCAACGGCGTGTCAGGGAGAATTTTTCTATTGTCCTCCATCGGATTCCAGCTAAAAGCTCACCTTCACCGGTTTTCTCTCGACCTCCGGGGCCTCGAGTTCGAAGAACTCTTCCTGTTTGAATCCGAAAGTTCCCGCAACTATATTCGACGGGAAGGACTCGATAATGATGTTGAAGTCACGGACAACCGCATTGTAGTATCTTCTTGCGTATTCGATATTGTCTTCCAGTTCCTTGATTTGTGACTGGAGCTGCATGAAATTGGCATTTGCCTTTAAGTCGGGATACGCCTCTGCAAGGGCAAAGAGGCTTTTCAGGGTATCGGTCAGCATATTCTCGGCCTTTGCCTTGTCAGCAGGGGTTGCTGCATGCATGGCCGTTGATCTTGCCTTCGTAACATTTTCCAAAAGATTTCTTTCATGTGAAGCATAGCCCCTGACCGTCTCGACAAGGTTAGGCACAAGGTCGTACCGTTTTTTCAGTTGAACGTCGATGTCCGACCACGAGGATTTGACCGTGTTTCCGAGCCGGATCAGTTTGTTGTAAATCGCTATGCCGAAAATGACGATGATCAGGAATATCCCGAGTATGACAAGGATGGTTACAATTTCCATATTCCCTCCTTCGGAAGTATTTACAATGTCTCGTACGTAGTCAATTTTATCATAAAATCAGAGACTGCGCAGTTCAACTACGGTGTCTTCGCCCAATGGAATCTGTTAAGCCGTGCCGGTCTTGGGGATCAATCTGCCCAGTGCGCCCTGTCTCTGAGCCGTGTACCAGACCGAACCATCGGGCGACGGGGCCACGTCACGGGGATGAGCGCCCTTTGGAACATCATAATAGCGGACATCTTGAGCGCGGAGGGTGTGAAAGCCAGCAAAAACACGAGCTCAGTGCCGCCACTACTGATCGGCAGGTGTCTTTACCGTGTTGGGTGTGCCTATTTCCCCGGTATAAAAGACAATGAGCACCACAGGTGCTGTGCCCGGGTTCTTCCCGTTATGAGGGACATTAACGACTTCCACAATAGCGTCGCCGGCAGAGAAATGGTATGTGTTCCCTCCCTTCAATTCCACAGACAGTTCCCCTTCCAGTACATATGCATAAAGAGGGACTGGGTGGCTGTGCCACCCTGTTTCTGCGCCGGGGCTGATCTCCACTTTGACAGCAGTGATTTCCGGTTTTTCGGTATTCAGGTATTTAGCAGGATAATTGCCTGTCGTTGTAATTGTCTTCAGAATGAGGGTTGTTTTGACTCCGGAGCTATAGTCATCCGCTACGGCAATGCACGGGACACCGAAAAGGAGAACAACCAATATGATGATGATTTTTTTCCTCATGCAGCCCTCCCCGTCGGTTTTTCGTATTGTAATAACCCGACCGCAAGGAATCCGGCGGAAACAGTTGGGCCCGGGGTTCCCGGGCCCTTTGGTTAAGTTCCGCAACCGAGGCTATGCCTCTGTTTCTAAGGTAAAGCATGGCAGGACAGAAAAGCAAGAAGAAGGCTCGCAAAAAGCGAGGTTGCCTTGTTTTACTATCAGTATCGGCGCAGTCTTCGGAAGATTGCTTACCCGGGAAATACGCTTGAAAATGGCAGATGTTGTGAGAACGATGTCTGCCATTTTCGGGTTATTGAGCGGCTTCGACTTTCATTCTTTCAATTACTTCGGCTACTTTCACCTTTACGATCTCTTTCGTCTTCCTGTCTTTAATCTCCACGATACCTTCCCTGAGGTTCTTTTCCCCGATTATTACCTGCGTCGGAATTCCTATCAGATCTGCGTCCTTGAACTTGACCCCTGCCCTTTCATCCCGGTCATCGAGCAAAACATCCAGACCTTTAGCCGTCAAATCCCTGTACAGGTTCTCAGCGGTTTCGAGGGTCTTCGCGTCCGTCATATTGAGGGGCAATATCTCGACGTCGAACGGCGCAATGCTCCTGGGCCAGATAATGCCGTCCCTGTCGTTATTCTGTTCTATCGCCGCAGAAGCGATTCTCGCAGGACCGATGCCGTAACTCCCCATGATAATCGGCTTCTCCTCTCCCTTCTCATCGAGATAGAAAGCCTTTAGGGGAACAGAGTATTTCTTGCCGAGCTTGAAAATATTCCCTATCTCGATCACGCGCTCGATCTTTATCGGGGAATCGCATTTCGCGCACAGGTCGCCCTCTTTTGCGAGGGTGATGTCATGCAATTCAGCGGTGAAATCCCTTCCGGGTTTTATGCCCCTTGCATGGTAATGCTGCTTGTTTGCGCCGCTCACGTAAACGCCCTCCTGAAGGCAGGAATCGGCTACAAGCCGGATATCATGGTTCATGGGACCTATAAATCCCGCCTCAACACCGAGAATATCTTTAACCTCTTCTTTTAGGGCGGGCCTGTGTTTACCGATAATCCTGCCGAGCTTTTTTTCGTGCAGTTCCTGGTCCCCTCTTACAAGGGCGAGGACAGGTCCGTCGTCGCTGATGACCAACAGGCTTTTTATGAAATATTCCGGTTTGAGTTTCAGGAAATTCGAAACCTCCTGAACCGTGCGTTTTTCCGGCGTGTGTACTTCTCCAAACTCCCAGTCCATGATTTCTATTTTCTTCGGGTTCGAGAGGGCAAGTTCTACATTCGCTGCATATCCGCAGGAATCGCACAGAACGACCACATCCTCTCCGGCCGGGCTTGGAGCCATAAATTCATGAGAGGTCGCACCGCCCATCATGCCGGGGTCCGACTGTACCATATGGAATTTCAGGCCGCACCTCGAAAATATCCTGTGATATGCCTCGGCGTGGAGCTGATAGTTCCTTTCGAGTCCCTCTTCGTCGGCATCGAAACTATAACTGTCCTTCATCAGGAATTCTCTTGTCCTGAGGAGCCCGCTCTTCGGCCTGGCCTCGTCCCTGAGTTTCGTCTGTATTTGATACCACACCTGCGGGAGGTCTCTGTACGAGCGTATTTCCCTCACAGCCAGCCATGTCATGATTTCCTCATGTGTCATCCCCAGGCACATATCACGGCCGGTCCTGTCCTTCAGTCTGAACATCTCATCCCCTATCTCATACCATCTTCCGGTCTCCTGCCATACCTCAGCAGGGTGCAGCGCCGGAAGGGCAATCTCCTGCGCTCCTATAGCGTTCATCTCCTCACGGAGGATTTTGTGTATACGTCTCGTAACCCTGAGACTGAGTGGAAGATAAATATAGAGTCCTGCTGCGAGCTGTCTGATATACCCGGCCCTCAGCATGAGTATATGACTTATCGCCTCGGCATCGGCAGGTGTCTGCCTCAGAGTCGGGATCAGCATCTTCGAAAAACGCATATAATTACTCCTTTGATATAAACGGAATAGTTCACTCTCTCAACAACTTTGTGACATCTAATATAGAAAAATTTACCATAAAAGTGTTAAATTAATTTATTCCGGGGAGGGAAATCATTTGCTAAAAAGAATGCCGATAACCCCTGAGGGCTTCCAGAGGCTCCAGGCCGAGCTTGACAGGCTTTTAAAGACTGACAGGCCGAAAAACATAAAGGACATTTCAGAGGCAAGGGCGCACGGTGACCTTTCCGAGAATGCCGAGTATCATGCCGCAAAGGAGAAACAGTCTTTCATAGAGGGGAAGATACAGGAATTAAAGACAAAAATAGCCCTCGCCGATGTCATCGACCCTGCAAAGATTTCCCAGAGCAAGACAGCATTCGGCGCAAAGGTGAAAGTGCTGGATATCGATACCGATGAGGAGAAATCCTTTTTCCTCGTGGGGCCGGAAGAAGCGGACGTAAAAAACGGGAAGATATCGATCAGTTCCCCTGTCGGGAAGGCCCTTCTGAATAAGGATATCGGAGATGTTGTGACCATCAAAGCACCTGCAAGAACAATGGAATATGAGGTATTAGAGATCAGCTTTGAATAGATACTTCAAGGCGGAGATTACCAAAAATCTTCCTCTGAACAGCAAAAACAATCTTCTCACCCTCTTTCCCCTCGAACCGGTCATCGATCCCGAACCGGGACAGTTTTACATGATAGAGGTGAGCGATTCATACAACCCCCTTCTCAAGAGGCCCTTCTGCTGCCTGCGAAAGACGCCGGATAACATGCAGTTCTTATTCACAGTGAGGGGGAAGGGAACCGCACTGATGAAAGAATTCAGGAAAGGGCAGGTCATACATCTGATCGGGCCTCTGGGCAGCGGCTATCCCGAAGCTCGTAAAGGATGCACACCGGTGGTAATAGCGGGAGGCACGGGCATAGCATCTCTGTTCTCATTCATCGAAAGGACCCCGGACAGTTCCCGGGTTATTTACGGAGCAAAGACGAAGGATGAACTCCTGATGCTTGACGAACTGCGCAAAGCAGGGATAAGGCTGACCGTCTGCACCGACGACTGTTCCTTCGGCGAAGAAGGCATGGTTGATCAAATATTCATGAATTTCCTCCGCTCCAATGAATCGATTCGCACATCCTGTGTGCTTTATGCCTGCGGTCCGAGACCTATGTTAAGGGCCGTGGCTGCAATCGCCCGCGATAATAACATCAAGGGTTATGCCTCCCTCGAAGAGAATATGGCCTGCGGATTCGGCGCATGTCTCGGTTGTGCGGTAAATACTGTGAAAGGGTATAAAAGGGTATGCAAAGAAGGCCCGGTGTTTCCGATTCAGGAGATTGTATGGTAGAGGATAACAATGACCAAAATCCAAATCCCAAATTACAGATGATGACTCAAAATTCAATAGCCGAACTTTTGAGTTACGGAGTTTGCGATTTGATTATCGGGATTTGAGATTTGTTCGGTATTTGTAATTTGTTTATCAGAACTTACTTCAAATTATGGATCTGACCGTAGACATAGGACATCTGAAGCTTAAAAACCCCGTTATGACGGCATCGGGGACGTTCGGCTATGGTGAGGAATACGCCGAATTCGTCGACCTGAATATGCTCGGTGCTATCGTTGTCAAAGGCATAACATTGAAACCTCTGGAGGGCAATCCTCCTCCGAGAATATGTGAAACTCCATGCGGAATGCTGAACGCAATCGGCCTTCAGAATGTGGGACTGAAGCGATTCCTTAAAGAAAAGCTACCCTATCTCAGGGCATTCGATTCAAAGATTATCGTGAATGTGATGGGCAACACCCTTCAGGAGTATGTAAAGCTCGCAGGAGCGCTTGATGAGGCCGGTGTGGACGGAATTGAGCTGAACGTATCCTGCCCGAATGTCAAAAAGGGGGGCATCATGTTCGGTACCGACAAGAAAGCCCTCGCAAACCTGACAGCGAAGGTTAGACAGGCCGTCAGACAGTCGATCCTCATTACGAAACTTTCACCTACCGTACCGGATATTCCGAAGTTCGCGGTGATTGCCGAGGAGAACGGAAGCGATGCCATAACCCTGATTAATACCATCCCGGGGATGGCCATCGATACCCGGACCTGGCAGCCAAAGCTTGCCAATATCACAGGCGGCCTCTCGGGTCCGGCGATCAGGCCTGTTGCGGTAAGGATGGTCTGGGAGGCGTCTCGCGCGGTAAAAATACCGGTAATCGGGGTCGGGGGCATTATGAACGTCGACGACGCCCTTGAATTCATGCTTGCCGGCGCCACAGCCGTACAGGTCGGCACAGGGAATTTCCTGAGGCCGACCGCCACCGTGGAAATCATCAACGGACTCTGGACATACCTCGACAAAAAAGGTATAAGTAATGTTAAAGATATAATCGGCGGCGTAAATGGAGAATCAATCCATAGTAACCTTAACAACTGATTTCGGCTCCAAAGACCCTTTCGTCGGTATTATGAAGGGGGTAATTCTGAATATCAATCCTCTCGCTAATATAGTCGATATGACCCACAATATCAAACCTCAAAACATCGCCGAAGCAGCCTTTGCACTCGAGATGGGTTCTTCCTATTTCCCTCACAAAACTGTTCACGTCGTCGTCATCGACCCCGGAGTGGGGTCCGCGCGCAGGCCGCTCCTCGTCGCAGCCGACTATCATTACTTCATAGGGCCTGACAACGGCGTTTTTTCGAACATCTACAGCATCAGCGAAAGTCTTACCGTCATACATATCACAGCCGAGCATTATTTTTTGCCACGAAGGAGTTCAACCTTCCACGGCAGGGATATTTTCGCACCGGCGGCTGCGTGGCTGTCGAAAGGTATCCGTATAGAGAGATTCGGAGAGGCGGTTACCGACTACGTCAGACTCCCCCTCCCTGCGCCGGTTTTCGTGCAGGAGACCATGATCGGGGGAGAGGTGATCTACATTGATCGTTTCGGCAATCTGACCACAAATATCCATGCCCGGAAGATAGATGAATTGACGGACGCTAAAACGGATGGCCGGCTTAACGTTATTGTGAAGGGTCAGGAAGCGCCGCTGAAAAACTTTTATTCGGAAGCCGAAGACAACAGGCTTTGTTCTTTGATAAACAGTTTCAGCTATCTTGAACTGTTTGTGAATAAAGGGAGCGCCGCATCGGATTTCGGTTTAAAAATCGGCGACAAGGTGGAAGTCGTCCTGAGATAATAAATCTTCTGAAGACCTGGAAATCCCACCTGGTCAGGAATCATTGTTTTGTGAACTCCAGGGCCAAAGCATTACAATACTGAGATGGAGAAGAGTGAGCCGAAGAAGAAATATCCCTGCCCCCTTTTGTTAAGGTGAAATAAGCCCGACAACTTTAAATTGATGTATAATAGCCTATGCTCGTTGTCGGGCTGACAGGGAATTACGGCATGGGGAAGAGCAGAATCCTTTCCCTCTTTGAGAAGCTCGGTGCATTCGCTCTCGACAGCGATAAGATTGTTGAATCGCTTCTTTGCCGGACGGATATCCTCGACAAAATCAGGACTCTTCTCGGTGACGATGCATTCGATAAAGACGGCAGCCTCAATAAGAAAATGGCAGCAGAATTAATTTTTCATGATGAAATGTTAAGGCGTTCCCTGGAAGATATCCTTCACCCGCTTGTCCTCGAAAGGATGCGTTTCCTTTTAAAGGACAGGGAAATGGAAAATAAAGTCGCTGTCGTCGAAGTGCCGCTGCTCTTCGAAAGGGGATACGAGACCGGTTTCGACAGGACTGTCACGGTGTTCACCGCTCCTGAAACTGCCCTGGACCGTCTTGAGAAAAAAGGGGTCGGCAGGCAGGATGCTCTTCTGAGGATGGGGTCTCAACTCCCGATTGAGGAAAAAATCAGGCGGTCTGATTTTGTGATTGATAATAAAGGTTCCATCGAAGAAACGGAAAAACAGGTGAACCTGCTGTATAAAAAACTTTTACGCGAGGCGGAAGATGAAAATAATCTCAGGGATTGAGGCCCTTCACACAAGCTATCCTCATACGGTGCTCACCATCGGCAATTACGACGGAATCCATCTCGGGCATCAGAAAATACTGTCGGTCGTGATGGAGAGGGCTGAAGAGATGAAAGGGACCTCGATGATCATGACGTTCGAACCGCATCCGCTGAAAGTCCTTGCTCCGGAAAGAGACGTAAAACTTCTCATAACACCCGAAGAAAAGATAAGGCTTATCGCCGCAATGGGGATAGACGTACTTCTCCTGATAAACTTCACAAGAGAATTCGCAGGTATGCTCCCCGATGATTTTATAAAGAAAGTGCTCGTGGACAAACTAAACGTAAAAGAAGTCATTGTGGGCACAAATTATACATTCGGCAGAAACAAGAAAGGCTCTGTGGAACTTTTGCGCCGCCGTGGGAAGAAGTACGGGTTCCGGGTCAGGGCGGTCAGGAATGTAAGGGTGGACGGACAGGTAGTCAGCAGCAGCAGTATCCGGAGCCTCCTTATGAGAGGGGCGGTAAATGAAGTGTCGGCTTTCCTCGGAAGGTCCTATTCGATAGAGGGGAAGGTGATAAAAGGGAAAGGCCGGGGAGAACGCATCCTGCAGATACCGACTGCAAACATAACGACACCTGTGGAAATAGCTCCCAAAGAAGGCGTATATGCAGTCAGAATCGGCTGGAGAAAGAATATATACGATGGAGTTGCAAACATCGGCAAAAACCCTACATTCGGCGGTTTGGACGTCAGTTATGAAGTGCATCTCTTTGACTTCTCCGGTAATCTTCTGGGTGAGAACCTGAAGGTGTATTTTATCGACCGTATCCGCAATGAGCGTACATTCCCCGATGCGGCCGGTCTTGGAAAGCAGATCAGAGAAGACATTGCACGTGCCAGAGATATCCTGGGGAAAAGGTATCCCGACATACAGGTATGATTATCATTCACAATATGGGACTCAATTGGACGGGACGCATAAGTTCATAACAGAATATTGACGCAGGCTTTTTCCCTCAGTTCATCGATATGCCGTTTGAGCCGCTTATTCAATTCGTTTTCGGTTAGATAATTTTCGACATCCTCTCTTACGTCATCCAACTCCTTACCTCCGAAATCACCGATATGCTTATCGTAAAAATCCGTTATCTCCTCCTCATTTATTCTTATGAATGCCCTGAT
The DNA here is from genome assembly GCA_002328665.1 of Nitrospiraceae bacterium UBA2194. GTDB lineage: Bacteria > Nitrospirota > Thermodesulfovibrionia > Thermodesulfovibrionales > SM23-35 > UBA2194. The sequence continues at coordinate 13,233 of DCVG01000084.1, read as the reverse complement.
CTTCAGATCAATATAATCCCTGAGCAGTTCCTCTTCGGACGGCGCCTCCAGCCTGATCTTCTTTGCTTCTCTAAGCAGCAGCACCCTGTTGAGCATTGTATTCAAGACTTCTTCCTTAGTGACATCCGGTGTGATCTTGACAGTCCCGGCATGCCTGATCTCCAGTTCACTCAGGGTTATCGCGATGTCATCGACAAAAGCGGCAACCCGGTCCCTTACTTCCGCATGGAGAACAGGGTATGGGGCAGAAAGCACCAAACACAGCAGAAGGCAGCCGCCAAATAGAAAAGGGGATTTTTTTTGTCCTTTGCTTCTCACTTTTAATCTCATACTGTCAGCTGTCCTAAAAAGCATGTCCTATGCTGAAATGCAGCTCTCCGCTGCTTTCGCCTTTTTCCTTCTGCAGCTTATATCCGTAATCGACCCTCAAAGGACCGACCGGGGTATTGTACCGTACACCGAGTCCGGTCGTAAATTTAATATCCGAAATCTCCATATCGCTGATTTTCTGCCATACATTACCCCCGTCGAGGAAGGCGACAAGACCTATTCCCTTTCCCATGGAAATCCTCATTTCGAGATTTTCCATGAGGAAGACGTTTCCTCCGGTGGGGTTTCCGTCAGATCCTTTCGGTCCGAGGGTGTCCTGTTCATAGCCCCTCACAGTGGTTCTGCCGCCAAGAAAAAACCTCTCTACAATAGGCAGTTCTGCTGTTTTATTATACCCTTCCGCAAGACCGCTTCTTATCGATGCGGCAAGAACAAAACCTTTCATAAGCTCATAATAGACATTGCCGTATGCCGTGAGCTTCACAAAATCCGTCTCGGAGAAGAAAATAGGCGACGTAAACTTGACCAACATTCCTGAAAGGATTCCCTTTGAAGGATAGAAAGGGTTGTCCCTTGAATCATAAATCATTCCGAGCCGCAGCCCGCTGATAATTAGCGTCCCTGTATCTTCCTTGCTCAAAACGATATCCGGCTGAACATCGAATGTCTCAACGAGAGAAAATTCGTAGTACAATTCACCCTTTACCTTCTCGCTGAATTTTCTTTCAAACCCGGCGGAAACGGTATTCCTTTTAAGTCTGTAAAGGGTCTCTTTGGTGTCAACATTGACCTCTTTTCTTTCCTCGGTAAGCAGTAAAGCCCTGAAAGGGATGGGCCTGTCCCAAAACCAGGGTTCATAATACTGCAAAATCAAACGCCTGTCGAGGGAACTCAGTTCGAATCTCAGCGAAGACTGCCTGTTCATGCCCCAGAGATTCCGGTAGCTGAAGTCAACGAATCCCCTGTATTTCTCATAGTCTGAATACCCGAGGCCGAACTCAACAGAACCCGCGTCACCCTCTCTCAATTTCATGAGCACATCCCTCTTGTCCTCATATCTGTCGAGCACCTCCATATCAATATCTGTAAACAGGCCGAGTTTGTAGAGTTTCTGCCTTTCCCTGGCGAGAGCGCCATAGTCGAAGGGCAGGCCTTCCTGCCGCAATAACTCTCTTTCTATGACCCTGTATTTCGTCTTTGTATTTCCGGTGATAATTGTTTTCCCGAAAAATACTACCTCCCCTTCACTGACCTGAAAAGTGATTGATGCCTTCTGATCGGCAATGTCGCTCTTGACCGATACGGTAATGTCCGGAAAACCCTTTGAGCCGTAAAATTCGAGAACCCTTACCCGGGCATCGGAAATGTTGACCTCGTTATAGGGGTCTCCGGGTTTAATGTTGATTATCCTCAGCAGTTCCGATTCGGATACACGCAAGGCGCCCGTAATATTGACGGATTCCACCACAGTCTTAAGTCCTTCATCTATCTGCACTGTAATATCCATTTTTTTATTCAGATCATCATACTTCGTCTCGAAATCCCGGATTTCGGCTTTAAGGTAACCTAATGAATTATACAAATTTTCCAGTGTATCCATGTCTGAATCAATAAGGTCCGGGTTATAGAGACCGCCGGGTTTAAGAGACATAACCGCTTGAAGACTTTCGTCTCCCAGTGTATTGCCGGTAAAAGCAATGCTCCCTGTTCTTACCCGCGGACCTTCCGAGACAAAGAGCTTGAGCGTTATGAGATTGTCGCCTGTCGTAACAACAGGCGCGATCTGAGCTATAGAATATCCCTTTGCATGGTATGCGGACAATGTCCTCTGCACCGCCTCTTCGACAATCGCATCATCAAACTCCTCGGCTGTGAAAAAAGGCATTTCCCCAAGCAGTGTTTTTGTGGAGATGTTGTCATTTCCTTCAAAATTGATACGAAGGCGTTCACCGGGATTCAATGCAATGAAGAGCGTACCGTTGACAAAGGCATACGACCCGATAACGGGTCTGAAATATTCGTTTTTCTTATAATAGGTTTTAATCCTCTCAAGGTCTTTTTTAAGGGCCGACTGGTCGTATACATCGCCTTCCGATAATCTCATCACGTCCCTGATTTCATCATCCGCACCGGATATTGTTATATTCCTGATCCTTTCCGGTTCGCCGGTATTCACAAATAGACGTATATTGATCCCGTAAGGCTCCTTCAGGCTTTCGATCTCGCCTTTCACACTTGCACGCGGGTATCCCAAATATGCCAGCTTCGGTTTTATATCTGCAACGGCTTTACCGAGTATATTGCAGGGGAAGACCTGTCCCTCTTTTATAAGGAACAATTCCCTGAGTTTTTTACGCGGAAGGTCAAAGTCGCCTTCAATATAGATTTTTTTTACACGGGCCCTTTCCTTCACGCGTACTATGACCCTGGACTTATCCCCATCGAGTGCTTCAACAGAGATATCTTCAAATATCCCTTTGAGAAACGCCCTCTTGATGCCCTTTCTGACACTCCCGGAATCAATCTGTTCGCCGGGGGTGATATCGAGGAGAGAGAGCAACTCGTCCTGTCCTATTGAGGAGAGGCCATAAACTTCTGTTTCGCCGACCATCACGCCTTCTGCATCGGCAGCAGAAAACAGCAGGGAAGAAACGGCAAGGAGCAGGCAGCAAAGGACAAGGACTGCAATAGTTTTCATCTCAAATGCATGATCCCCTGTTTTTCCCCGGACATTCATATCATTTGAACCCGAACCTGAACTTTATATCGCCGCCGATGACCCCCTTCTCGTCCCTCACACCTACGAGGGAGATATTCCTGTCGAGAAGATACTCGACTTTGAGCACCTGTTCTTCCGTGGAATTCAGTGAAGTCGTATAGGTTACGAACAACCTGTCGCCGATAAGTCTTTCCGATACAGTCACCCTCGGCTCAACGGTACTCGTCTTTTTCGAGACATAAGGCTCAACCTGGAACCTGTCCAACCCCGTCAACGTCCTCACCCTTTCCTCGATGACATCCTGAGCCTTGCCGGTGATGAACGAGGTTGCAGTTCCGGCGCCGATGCCGCCTTCCATACCCTTCAATTGTTTCGCCACCTGTCCGACGGTAAGAAGGGCTAAAATGTCAACCTCTTCAAGATACGGGTCGGACGACAATGAAAGACTGAAACGGTCCGTCTGCCCTTCGAGATTTAACCTGATATCATATCCCTTAACGCTCGTCTCGGCCGTAAGATTTATGAGAGGTTTTATCCTGTTGGGGTCCGCAAAATCAACGCCGGCAAATATTATCCTGAACTCATTATTTCTGAAATAGACATATCCCTCACTCGCTTCAAGTCTGCCGTAGAGAATGGGCCTGGCTATCGTTCCCTTCACTATCATATCCCCTCTTATACTCACCGGAGCCCTGGCAAAATTGTTGTCTATGAAAATATTTTCAGCGCCTGAGATCCTGATATTCATCTCGGCCTTTTCAAAAACAGTCGCTTCCGCCTTGGGTTTCTCTATTGCCCTCGCGGTCAAAAGCCAGGATCTCCACTCAACCATTTCCCTATACCTTGCCCTGTTTATCTTTATGTCGCCGGTAATGGTCTGAGCTTCCAATGTGCCTTTGTAAAGGATATTTCCGTCAAAATTTACGGAGAAATCCTTTGAAGGCGATGTTGTGATATTGTTTAAAGCCGCTTCGAGATAGAATCTCTTCATGAGAAACCCCTTCAGATAGACAAGTCCGGATATGCTGACGTTTCCGCCGCCTATTTTGCCGGAGAGCCTTTGTAAAACGATTCTGTCTTCGTCTACATAGAGATAACCGTTTATTGAACTTATGTAGGAAGGATAGTCTCTGAGCCCGAAAGACGCGTCTGTCACCTCCATGCCGCCTTTAATCCCGGGCTTGTCCCATTTGCCGGTGAGCGAGAAGACAAATTTGGCGTCACCGTTCAGGTACCCGATCTTTTTTGATACCGTCTTCAGCGGCGCGAGGGAAGAACTGCCGTCGAGGACTACGTCGTACTCCCTGCCGATTTCCAATCCGCCCTGAAGTCTGAAAGAAGTCGTACCGCTCTTGATGACAACAGCAGTGAACGAAAGGTTTCTGTTATTGACCGTAAACTTTATGTCGGCGTCGTTCGAGAAGGTCTGCCCGAAAAGCGAGAGCGTCAACCTGTTAATATTTGCAGAAGCCGCAATATTGTTCCTGTCCCCCTTCATTTCAACGCGGCCTTCCAGATTCAGTTGAAGGTCCTCCGGCACATCTTTCAAAACCGAACTGATAAGGGCGTCATACCTGCCGGGCAGCATAATAAGTTCGGCGCTCCACGGAAGGGTCTCATCAAGGTGACCGCCCGCCTTTAGTTTCATCTTTTCATTAAACAGCGCTGCATCCACATTTATCTGTCTATGCCGCAGCGCGGCTTTCACGGTTCCGCTCCCTATACCGACACCTTTAAACGTGCCGCCGACTACCCTGGCGTCAAGTGTTATGGAGGGGTCATCCAGCGTTCCGCGGCCATCCGACCGGAAACTGAAAACGACGTCTTCCGGAAGGTAAGAAAGACCTGTGTCACCGGCAAAGAATTCGTCCGATGCGGCGCTGAAAGCAAACTCCCTGTCAAGGGATATCCTGCCACCGGCGGTCACAACAGATCTGCCCTTTGCGATCTTCGCATCTTTTAGAGAAAATTCTCTCTTTCTGAAGGCGAAACCTGCAGAGGCGGAATCAAAAGGAATCTCGTAAACAGAGGCCTTTTTTATTAAAGCTTTACCGGAGACATCGATGTCTTCACCCCTTCCGCCTATTTTGATATCGGCATTCAAAATCCCTTTTGCCGGGAATTCCTTATAAAAAATCCTGCCGGTACCCCCGAGTTCTGCATTTGTGAGAGACGCATTGAGGTTATAAACAGGCATGCCGAGATCAAAGAGTTCCTCTGCCCCGGGGAAAGATATCCTGCCCTTTATTACATGCTGTTCACCGTGTGCCTTGAAAACCGCTTCGCGGATATCGAGGAGATTTTTTTCGTATGAAAAGTCGGACGTGATGCTTTCCGATTTATACCCTTCGATTACTCCGTCTGTTATTTTCACCCTTCCGGATATTCCAGGGTTATCGAATGTGCCGGCCACCTCTCCGGAGAATTCTCCCCTCCCCTTAATCTCCTTGTAGTACGGCAGGGAAAGATCGGATACGTCACCGGTATATAGTCTGCTTTTGAGATGGAGTGTCTTTCTACCAAGATCGACCGACCCGCCTGCAGACAACTTCGAGAGGCGCGTGTCAAGCTGGAGATTCGTCAGATAAAGGATATGGCTGCGTAATGAAAAATTTCCCTTTATATCCCTGATCCTGTTCAGAACATTGTCAACCGGGGGCTGTTGTCCTTTCAATATCATCCTCTGCCCGGCAGACAGGGACCTGTAGACAAACGATCCTTCGGGACTGAATTCATGTCCGGACGTCGCAAGTTCGCCGTCCACCTTTCCATGAGGTATTTCCGGTTCCCATCCAATAAGCTTCAGGGCGGCTTTGCTGTCAACAGCAGTGAACTTCACATTCAGGGTAAAAAAATCAACGACCGGAAGATTGACAGATGCATCCGCCTGCGCGGTCCCGCTGTAAAGCGAAGCAGAACCGTTTTTAAACTCCATCACGCCATCACTGTAAAAGACATTGCACACAAGCGAATCGACATCGACGCCGTAAAGGTTACCGTTGTGCAGCCTGGCCCTTGCTTTCCCTGTAATGTCGGAGAGACGCCCGGTCAACTCCCCTTTTAAATCTATGCTTCCTTCCAGGCGGTCTTCGACCTTAAGGAACTCCATAAGGGTCTGAAGATAGAAATCGCCGCTGAGTTTCAGGTCAACAAAGATTTTATTGAACAGTTGAGCATTCAACTCCGGACTCCGGGTCTCGGCAAGCCTGAGTTCGCCCTTCGCAGAAATCCTTCCCTCTCCTTTCTGCTTAAGTTTGAAAATACGCTTTATGGAATCAACGAGCAGGGCCAGTTCGGTCCTGAGGATGCCTTTATCTTTCGAATAAAAACCTTCCGTCCTTACCCGCGTGCCATACGAGCCGATTTCAAGCTTCTTTATCTCAACTCCGTCCTTTCCAAGCACCAGGGCGGCATCCACATCACATTTGATCCCCGGCCATCCTTCTTTTTCTATTGAAAGCTCGTCAACGGCAGCCCTCAGCCTCTGGTTTTCTCCAATGATCAGTTCACCGGCAAGCCCCTTTATGCCTGCCTTTGCTCCAAGAACCGCATCTGAAAGGTTTGCAGAGCCGTGGATAATTTCCACGACTTTAATTTTGACCTTGAATGCGGTTTCTCTTTCTGTTTCAAGATATGCCTTTATATTGCTTATTATCTTTTCGATCTCCTCCCTGTCCGCGGAGATTACAGGCCCCTCTATCAAAAGTCTGCGCAGAGAGATATGCCTCCTTAAAAGGCCGAAAAGGTCGATATTCCCTTTGACACGTTTTACAGTCACTATGGCATTGCCATGCTGATCGCTTACCCGTATCCCTCTGAGTTCCACAAACACCGGCAGTATACGGAATGAAATCTCCTCAAAAGAAACCGCCTGTCCCGATGCTTCTTCCAGTTCAGGGACGATAATGCCTATGAGAGCATTCGACAGAAAAGTCGACCTTGACAGGAAGATTGCTCCGGCAAACAGGCAAAAGAGGATAAAAAGGGCTAAAGCTCTTTTTAATATCTTTGTATTTTTCATAATATAATGAATATTTTAGTCAAAATGTCCTGTTTAAGTCATAACTATGTAATATAAGAAATAGTACCATTATATGTCTATTGCAATGAACGCCCTTTGAAAAATTATGCGACTTGTTTTACACTGAATCAGTTTTGCTTTGGGAAATAGATAATATGAACAGAGTTAAAATGATAAAAAACAGGGCCGAACCCGACAGCAGGAAAACGTCGGAGTGGTCATGCGCTCCGTTCAGGGGGTTGAAAAAAATCCTGGATGCCAACAGGAAATTCCCTGTTCCCCGAAAATCCATTCGGGACAAGACCGATGAAGAGATATTCATCGATGCCATGGCTGATGTGAGAGAGATTAAAGAATTCAGAAAAATCCCTCCCAAAAAGCCTCCCGAGTTCAAGCTTTCCCGTCTGCGGAAAGACGATTCCCTTGATATACTTGAGGGGATAATAAGCGGGCATATCAAAATAAACCTGCCGGATACAGGTGAATATATGGAATGGATTCATCCCGGCGCAAGAAAATGTATAGCACCGAGACTGCATCAGGGCGACTTTTCCGTGCAGGATTGCATCGACCTGCACGGCATGTCTCTCGTCCAGGCTGAAGAGGCATTCTGTTCGTTCATGAGGGAGGCCGTAAAAAAACGCCTTTTCTGCGTTAAAGTGATACACGGAAGAGGACTCAGATCTCCACGTGGGCCTGTACTCAAAAAGGCGCTGCCCGGGTGGCTTCAGGGTTCCTTCAGAAAATGGGTTCTGGCATACACTACCGCAAAAGACTGCGACGGCGGCCTGGGGGCAACATATATACTACTGAAGACAGGGTAAGTTCAGGGAATGAAGGTCAAAATCTACTACGAGGACACGGATGCGGGCGGTGTCGTTTATTATGCCAACTATCTCCGGTATATGGAGAGGGCAAGGACGGAATTCCTTTCAGACAAGGGGATTGATGTTGCGGAGTATCACAATAAAGGCTATTTCTTTCCTGTGGTTCATGTTGATATACACTATAAAAGACCTGCAAGACTTGGCGACATTATTGAAATAACCGCTGAATTAATTGAAATGACAAATGTAACCGTCACCTTCAGACAGGATATTTTCAGGGACGATATGCTTCTCGTAGAGTCAACGGTAAGGCTCGCATGTATTAATACCGATGGGAAACCCCGGAGATTGCCTTCTGAATTTGATTCCCTGCTGCCTGTCAAATAAACCACGGACTCGAATTGCTAAGGCGTTCATAGTAAACCATACCCCCTCACCCTTGCCCTTTCCCACTAGCCCACATTATNNTGACTTTTTTTATGAATAATGTGGGATAGGGGATAGGGACTCAAATTATCTCCCCTCCCTTGATGGGAGGGGATTAAGGGGAGGGTGTTCAATCATACCCCGATTTATGGCTTATTAGTAATTCTCACTATCCCCGGCCTTCCGACCTCGCCTTCGACTGCGTACCGATACTCGTGAAACTGTTGAATGACCCATAAATTCGTCATGAGATGCTCTGTAATACGGGAAGACGTGAATACCGATTCCTCTTTACAAATTGATAGGTATAAAACGATCTGATCCGACATGTGGGGGTCAAGGGCAGCGCCGGTTGAGTAATAGTCCAGAAACTCCTGAGCAGCCTCCTCGCCGACCGCCTCTGCTTTCTTTCCTCTTGCACCGAGAGAGGTAAACCCCGCGATGGAGTGCTCTGATTTTGATTTGAGGAATACAAAGGTTCCCTGCCCTGGCGTGGGTATATTCAAAAGCTCTATGTCAGGAGGATAACTTTCAAATCCCCCTTGACCCCCCTTTGGCAAAGGTTGGACAGGAAGGATTTTTTGTGAATCGATCTTTTCCGTTAAGGCGTTTTTCTGCCTTTCTGCAATAGACAAGGGAAGATTTCCAACGCCTGAATACCCCGTGAGTTTCAATATCTCACCCCTTTCCACAGCTTTGAAGGGTTTGAGCATCTTTGCGGGAAAAATTTCCGCCCTGACCCTCCCCCCGCCCGTTGGATAGAATCCGTAGGACTCTATGGAGAGATGCATTCCCATGCCGAGTACTTTCATAAAAGCGACGAAGACCTCTGCAAGGTAATGATACGATGGGCTGAAAGGCACATGTGTTCCTCCTTTCAGGGTTATAGTTGTCTTTCCTTCTGAAAAAATAAGCGCCGGTATCAGCGTCTGAAGCACCAGTGATGTCGAACCCGCGGTTCCGATATCGAAGACATAATTCCCGCCTTTAACTTCACCCGGCGAAAAAATTAATTCCGTCGAACCGATACTGTCGCCTTTAACCTCTGCTCCGGAGAACAATTGTGCGGCCCGGACACAGGTAAGATGCTGGGGCATAAGCCCGGGCTTCTTCCTGCCCTTCCTGAGATTAAATATCCTGAAAGGCTTCCGGAACAGGCACGAGAGACTGAGCGCCGTCCTGAGTATCTGGCCGCCGCCTTCTCTGTAACTGCCGTCAATATCGATCATGCTCTACTTTAGCAAAAATAGACTGATATATGCGCCCGGCGCTGCTCAATGAAAAGCTGGACAGGCTGGTCATATCATCCAAAATTCATGATACGAATAAGCATCATTCCGCAACTACCGCAGCGGAATGATGCTTATTCGTCTGCATTAGCGTTGTTATATGACTCTATTTTTTTGATCCAAATGCAAAAACAACATCACTTGTAATTTCAGCAACATTCTTACGTTGAAAATAGGTGCGTGTTTTCTCTGTTTCTTTATTTCTTATCCCTGGAGGCAATCTATGATACCACCACAGCCCGGACGTAGAAGCAAAATAATCAAACACCTCACCTCCATTCTCAAATTTATCAATCCAGCTTAATCGCTCTGTTTGTATGTTATCCAAGCCCGCATTCATGAAAAAGGTTTTTATCTCGTTTTCATCCCGTGGCCAAAATTCCATGCGATGACCAAAAAAGAAACGCATATTCATTGATTTCACACAAGCCTCTACCGCTTCCATATAATGAGCAGGGCCTTGNNTGAATTTCATCTCCCAATTAGTTTTTTCCCGAGGCGACAACCGCTCATTATAACCGGGGCTTGTCCTCCACCTATGAAAGTCCACGCAGAGCTTAGATAGAGGTTTTCAATGGGTGTCTTTTGTGACATCCTGTTCATTGGTGAGCATTGGTCAATGGTATTTGCCCATCCAATGATTGCACCTTTGTAGTTTCCAGTATATCGTTTCATTGTCAAAGGTGTCGCAACCACCAAGACTTCTATATGTTTTGATAGTTCCGGAAAAACCTTCTCTGTTCTTTTAATCAATACCTTAGCCATTCTATCCTTTTCTTTGTTATAGAAATCCTTATTACCATCAATATAGTCATTCTCGTACCTGCTCCAATATTCATAGCCTTGCGTCTGGGTAAGGCTAAGGACAAACTTATTCCCCTTTGCAAATGAGTCATCAACATTTGAGTATAGCGTAATCATAAAAGAACCCTTTTCAACTTCACAATTCGAGCACCATCTGAAATCTTCTTCCAAGTCATAAGTATCCAAGACGAAAATTTCATGTTCTTCTTCATCTTTGACCATGGTTCTAAACTCTTTATCCAACCCAAGGTAAACACAGAAATAAGATAAAGACTGCTTCATTGTATCCATTTTTTTCATAAATTTCCGAGGAAACTTATCTTTTCCTATCAGGTTATGAAATGTTTCCATCGGACAGGCGTTAGAAATTATCACCCTTCCTGAATATCTTCCTCCATTTTTCGTTACAACTCCTGTTGCCTTATTACCGTCAGTAGTTATTGAGGTAACCTCTGAGTTCAATAAAACCTCTCCATGATTCTCTTTGATTACTTCGACAAAGGTGTCGGGAATCATCTGGTTACCACCCTTTGGATAGTAGCAACCCATCATCCAGTAATCCATGTTTGGCAATACAGAGTACACAACATTTAATTGGCTTGGTGGTAGTCCAAGGAATTGCCAGTTTGCTAACAGAGTTGCTTTTAGTCTGCTGTCATTTAAATAGGAATTAAAAAACTGTTCTCCTGTCTTTTTTATAACTGGATAGAGACCCCTGTAAATGAGGGGGAATATTGGTAATTGAAGCCATAATGGAATCTGAGAAAAAAGAAATTTATATACATCATTGTATATATGGGTCATTTTTCTAAAAAGATTCCTGATGCCTTCTCGCTCGTGCGGAAAATGTTCCTCTAAAACAGACATGACACTCTCAAGATTTCCACCGGGAAGACGTATTTCATCATCTGGGAAGATGAATCTTCCAAAATACTTAAGCTTTTTAAATTCTATTTTACTCCCGACACCACACCATTCTAAAAACCTATAGGTATTCTGCCCTTTGCCTACACCATCCATCATATGAAGAGAAGGATCAAAAGTGAAATCCCCCCGCCTGAAACTTATTGCAAAGCCTCCTTGTCTTATATGTTTTTCCAATACCAATACCTTCCAACCGTTTCGTGCTAAGTATGCTGAACAAGATAAACCACCTAGGCCAGAACCAATAATTATTGCATCATATTTCATTGGTAGCTCCAAAAAATCTACTCGACTACGCAACACTTAATCCTATTTGTAATCTACTCCTAAATAGAGAATTGTTCAACTGCGGATTTTCAGCATATGTTTTCTCTGAATGTTTCGAAAGGTAGTCTTGACCACTCAAGAAAATAATCGGGCATGAAAGTTTAAACAGGAAATACGCGGTGTCGAAAAGTTGCAGTGGGGTTGACTCCTATGTGAAGAACTAAACACCCCCGGGAGTAATTAATAACCGCGGACTGCAGCCACAAGTCTTAAATTTTCAGAGCCTACTTGAACCGCAACAATTCTTCATCTACTGCGCACATCAATTCATCTCAAATTGTTGATCACTTCAGTTGAAAATGAGCATTTTTCAATTCACTCCCTCCCCGTGATGGGGAGGGAGCATCCATGATCAAGTTTTTTAGTGATGTTCCGCAGCCTCAGCAGCATCTGCTTCGGCCTTTGTCTTATGCACCGTCCCATCAGGATGATTGGGTGGACTGTAAATCGTGTAGAGCCTGAGTGGTTTTGTTGGGGATGTATTAATAACGTTATGGTATGTTCCGGCAGGAACTATAACTGCGTCACCATCACCGGCAAGGTGTTCTTCCTTGTCATTAAAAACGAATTCGGCAGTGCCTTCTTCGACCCTGAAGAACTGGTCGACGGTCGGATGTACTTCATTACCGATTTCCTCTCCCCCTTGCAGACACATCACCACTAACTGGTTGTATCTACCGGTGAAAAGCACCTTGCGGAAGAAGTTGTTATCTAACGTTTGTTTCTCAATAGGTCCAAAATACCCTGTCATTATGTATCTCCTTTTAGTCTTATTTCATTGATCCCTATTTCTTAAATAACTTATTTGAGCAATTTCAACTATATAATAGGCCGTTTATGCTACGATCAGGCGAGGTCGAAGCGATCAAGGTTCATCACCTTGGTCCATGCCGCCACGAAGTCCTGGACAAACTTCTTCTGCGCGTCCGCGCTTCCGTAGACCTCGGCCAGAGCCCGGAGTTGGGAGTTCGAACCGAAGATGAGGTCGACACGGGTGCCGGTCCACTTGAGTTCGCCCGTAGCGCGATCACGACCCTCGAACACGTCTTCGTCTTCCGAGGTCGCCTTCCACGTCGTGCTCATGTCGAGCAGATTCACGAAGAAGTCATTGGTGAGCGTCTCTGGCTTCTTGGTAAAAACGCCGTGCCGGGTCTGTCCAAAGTTGGTGTTCAGCACGCGCATACCGCCAATGAGAACCGTCATCTCAGGAGCGGTCAGTGTCAGCAGTTGCGCACGATCAACCATCAGTTCCCCTGCCGACACGGCGTATTTGGTTTTGATATAGTTACGGAACCCGTCTGCAGCCGGTTTGAGTATGGCGAATGACGCCACGTCGGTTTGCTCCTGCGACGCATCAGTGCGCCCCGGCGTGAAGGGTACCGTGACCTTGTGACCGGCGTTCTTCGCGGCTTGCTCGATGCCGGCGCAACCGGCCAGAACGATCAAGTCGGCGAGCGAGACCTGCTTGCCTCCTTTTGCCGTCTTATTAAACGCGCTCTGGATAGCTCCGAGAGTCTTTAGCACCTTGGGCAGCTGTTTCGGCTGGTTGACTTCCCAATCCTTCTG
>DCVG01000078.1 GCA_002328665.1 Nitrospiraceae bacterium UBA2194 | reverse complement strand
CTTTTACTTTTAACTTTTCACTTTTCACTTTTATTGTTATTCCGCCTTTTTCGGTAAACTTGATCCCGTTGTCGGCAAGGTTGAGGAGTATCTGGATCAGGCGGTCCCTGTCGGCCCGGATCTCGGCGATCGCGGGTTCAATCTCTTTCCTGAGATACAGGCCTTTACTCCGGGCCTTGTCCCCAAGGGTCGTGAAAACCGAATCAGCCACTTCAGCGAGATTGACAGGCTTCTTTTCGATCCGGATATCTCCAAGCTCTATCCGTGACAGGGTGAGGAGGTCGCTGACAAGTGAATTGAGGCGCTCGCTGTGGTTTTTGATGGTAACGAGGAACTTCCGGGCGTTATCCCTGTCGTCAAGCGCACCCTCGATAAGCGTCTCTGCGAAACCCTTAATTGCGGTGATAGGGGTCTTTATTTCATGCGAGACGTTCGCAACAAAATCCCTCCGTATTTCCTCAAGTTTCTTCAGTCTCGTGATGTCATGAAACGTCAAAACCACGCCTGACAATTCACCTTCTGCGGCGCCGGAGTAAAACGGCGCCGCAGTGGTCATCAGGGAGAGTTCCTTTGGATATATTATCCCGATTTCACGGGATATGCCTTTTTTGTTGCGGACGACTTCTTCGATCATCTCCATCAGTTCCGCTTTTCTCAGGGTTTCGATCACTGTCCTGCCTTCGATATTCTGTCCGGTACCAAACAGTTTTGAGACGGCATGATTGCCCAGCATTATCCGTCCCTTTACATCAGCCAGGATCAGTCCGTCGGACATGTTTCTGAGGATTGCTTCCATCTTCTGTTTTTCTTCTTCACTGTGCTTCAGCCGTATCCGGAGTTCCCGGGCCATATTGCTGATATTTTTCCCCAGCTCTCCCAGTTCTCCTTTTTCTTTGAGGAACAGCCTCTTCCTGAAATCTCCTGTCGCAACTTTACGTGAGAAGTCTGTAATTTCCCCGATGGATTTTGTGATCCTTCTTGTCTGAAACAGTCCGAAAAGCATCGCCAGAAATGTGACTGCAAGCGATGCGACGACAATCCTCACCCTTATCGTGTTCATCGCAGTCTCTACATCACGGAGGGGCATCGAGAGTCTCAGGAATTTCTTTTCATAATGCCTGTCTATTGCGACGGCAATATACAGGAGATCCATCTGCAGGGTCTTGCTGCGCCGGATCGAGCTTCCGACATCGCTGATCCCGGCATCTTTTATTTCCGGTCTGTCGGAATGGTTCTCCATTTTATCCGAAGGCTCATCCGAATCACCCAGCACCCGGCCGGAGTGGTCAATGACAGTGACCCTCGCACCTGTTTTTCCCTTGTATTCCCGGCAGAAGTCATCGAGGTTCGGCACCGACACGGGCAGTTGGTCGGCGATCAGGCGGGCCTGGGTAATAAGCCCGGCCTTCAGGTTCGATATGTAGCTGTCTCTGACAGAGCTCGAGAGATACAGTTCGAGCGATAAAAGCAGCAGAGGTATTGCGATGAGGTAAGTCAGCAATATCTTTCTGAACAAAACAGATTTCATTACTTCTCACTGAACGAATAGCCTATGCCTCGCATCGTCCTGATATACCGGGGATGGGCAGAATCTCCTTCTATCTGGGCCCTCAGCCTTCTGATATGGACATCGACCGTCCTCGGCTCTACGAAGGCCTCATCCCGCCACACCGCATCAAGGAGTTGATCACGGCTGAAAACCTTACCTCTTCTTTCGGCCAAAAACAGCAGAAGTTTAAACTCCGTTGCGCTAAGCTTTATGGGTTTGCCCTTAATCGAAACGCTGTATCTTTCTTTGTCGATATCGAGATCTCCTATTTTCAGCGTTTTTTCAGCGGCAGGTTTTTCCGTTGACCTCCGGAGGACAGCCTTGACCCTTGCGATAAGCTCCCTTGGGCTGAACGGCTTTGTCATGTAGTCATCGGCTCCCATTTCGAGACCGAGGACCTTGTCCAATTCTTCACCCCTGGCAGTAAGCATAATAATGGGCAGAGAAGATGTCCTGGGGTCGCTCCTTAATATTCTGCAGAGTTCCATCCCCTGAATGCCGGGAAGCATGAGATCGAGTATCAGGAGGTCATATCTGCCCTTCCGGATTTTGGTTAATGCCTCTTCACCGTCAGCAGCAGAGTCTGCAGTCAGGCCTTCTTTTTTGAGGTTATACAGGATTAGTTCTACAAGGTCGGCTTCATCATCGATAACGAGTATATGTTTGTGAATTTCCACATAATACTTATAGCATGAAATCAGATTCTTATTCAATAAATAAGGGTCATTTCACTTATTGACATTCGGTGTAAATTTTTATATTCTACATCTACTCCCGATGGGTAAATAATGAAGATTTTTCCGAAAGAAACCGACTTTTTTTTGATTTTTGAGAAGGCTGCCGCCAATGTTACGCATGCCGCCACTCTTTTGGTCGGCATTATGGAACATTTCAGCAATCTGGATGCATGGGCAAAGGAAGTGCATGAACTGGAACAGGAGGGCGATGTCTATACCCATGACATCATGAGGAAGCTGAACAAAACCTTTGTAACACCCATTGACAGAGAAGATATCCATGCCCTCGCGTCGTCATTGGATGACATCATCGACCTTATCTGGGGCGCGGCAGACCGGCTAACGGTCTTCAAACTAAAGGAATCCACCAAGTGGGCGATCACCATGTCGAAAGACCTTCTTACTACCGTGGAATTTGTTGAAAAGGCGATAAAAAAACTGAAAGACAAGAACTACCCTCACATACAGGAATACTGCATCGAGATAAACAAACTCGAAAACAGGATAGACAGGGGGTTCAGAGATGCGCTCGGACACATGTTTGAAGAAATGCAGGACCCTATCCTTATAATCAAATGGAAAGAGATTTACGAGCACCTTGAGAATGCATCGGACAAGTGTGAGGATGTCGCCAACATACTGGAAGCCATAGTCCTTAAACATGCTTGAAATTGTCATTATTGTTGTTGTTCTCGCCATATTATTCGATATAAGCAACGGTTACAATGATGCAGCAAATGCGATAGCAACAGTTGTTTCTACACGTGTTCTCAAGCCTTCACAGGCGGTTCTTCTCGCCGGATTCATGAATGTTCTCGGCGCCTTTATGACGACCGCCGTCGCCAAGACAATCGGCAAGGGAGTTGTCGATCCGGCTGCAATTACTGAAGGGGTCGTTGCCTCGGCACTTCTGGCCGGATTCATATGGAACACCGCCATGACACGTTTAGGTTTGCCGGTCAGCGCCTCCCATGCGCTTATCGGAGGGCTGGTCGGCGCAGCAGTCTCACACGGCGGATTTCTGATTCTCAATGTGCAGGGGCTGACCAAAATTTTTCTGGCTCTCCTTTTATCCCCGGTTTTCGGTATTGTCTTCGGGTATGCCTTCATGTATTTGATATTGGGATTTTGCCGGAATCTCTCCACGGCTGCAGTGAACAAATATTTCGGAAAGCTTCAGATTATTTCAGCAAGTTGCATGGCCTTCAGTCACGGCTCGAACGATGCGCAGAAAGTAATGGGAATCATCACGCTTTCGCTCGTCAGCGGCGGCTTCCTGCATTCCCTCGAAGTTCCTTTCTGGGTCATCCTTTCATGCGCCCTCGCAATGGGCTTTGGGACGGCTTTCGGCGGCTGGAAGGTTATAAAAACAATAGGGGTCAATATGCTCAAACTCGAACCGATCCACGGGTTTGCCGCTGAAACATCTGCTGCCGTCATTATTATGGGAGCCAGCCATCTCGGACTTCCGGTAAGCACGACACACGTTGTTTCGACTGCCATCATGGGGGTGGGCGCTACAAAGAGACTGACTGCAGTGAGATGGGGGATTGGGAAAAAGATTGTTAACGCCTGGCTGCTAACCTTGCCTGCATGTGCCATTTTTGCCTGGATTACTCATAAGGTTGTAGCTTTGATTATATAGCCTCTTATCCTTCCGAATACAGCGCCTGCCTTATGAATTCAGCGTTGATTCCCTTGTGTATTATTACGCTCCCGATCTTCTGCGGAAGAATGAATGTCAGCTCTCCGGCAACAGACTTTTTATCAAGCTGCATTGATGAAAGCATATAATCCACGTCGATACCGGCGGGCAAAGCTGAGGGCAGGCCGTATGCATCGATGATGGCCTTTATCTTCAGGACTTCCTCTCTTTCAATAAGATTAAGCGCCTGCGATAGCCTTGCCTCAAGATACATGCCTATGGAGACAGCCTCTCCATGGAGGAATCTTGTATAACCGGTAGCGGTTTCTATTGCATGACCTATCGTATGTCCGCAGTTCAGTATTGCCCTCAAGCCCGATTCTCTTTCGTCCTTTGATACGACATCTGCTTTAATCTCGCATGAGCGCCTGATGATATGAGTCAGCGCCTTATTATCGAGGTGCAGAATCTTTTCTTTGTTGACCTCAAGAAAATCAAACAGTCCTTTATCATAAATAACCCCGTATTTGATTACCTCTGCAAGACCGGCCAGTAATTCCCTTTTGGGAAGGGTTTTCAATGTTTCAACATCGATCCATACGAGTCCTGGCTGCCAGAACGTGCCGATCATATTTTTCCCGAGTTCATGGTCAACCCCTGTTTTGCCTCCGACGGAACTGTCGACTTGGGCAAGGAGGGTTGTTGGCGCCTGTACATAGGCGATCCCCCGCATGTAGGTGGAGGCGGCGAATCCTGTTATGTCTCCTACTACTCCGCCTCCAAGAGCAATGAGTGCGGATTTCCTGTCGAGCTTGTATTTGAGAAGATCGTCATAAATCTGTTCCACCGTGTCAAGGTTTTTATATTCCTCACCATCCGGAATCATTACAGCCAGTACCTCAAACCCCGACTCTTTCAAAGGGGCAAGAAGGCGTTCGCCGTAAAGAGGAAAGACCGTCGGATTACTCACCACTGCGATCCTCGGACTCAGGTCAAAGGACCTGAGTTTTTCTCCCAGCCCTTCGAGGATACCGGTACCTATCGCTATGTCGTAGCTTCTTTCCCCAAGTTCAACCCTTATTTTTTCCATGTAACGCAATCCTTTATTGAATAACTCATTTTACCCTGATATCCGGCTTGATACATCATAAAATAGTTTCGCTCTTGAAACAGTTCCACCGCTGACCAGCCATCCATATTTACTTGTATTGCCAAAAATATAAGATTTGCCTGTTCCCTTAGGCGCGAGTTCTACTATATTCAGCCTTGGCTCGACAAATACCAATAACCTGCTATCGGCTAACAAGGGAACTTCTTGACTTCTTATCTGATTCAATTTCGATGAGTAGTTCATCAACTGAGTTTAGAATCTTCCTTCCTGTTTTATTTCTTAAACTTTTTCTAAAAGCTCAAAATATTCTTCCCTGCTTATACCGGATGTCCTTAAGTTGTTCTTAAGTGTTCCCATCTTCTCGGCTTCCTCAAGAAAAAGTCTTGCAGCAATCTTGAGCATCTCCTTGGCGTGCTCAACATTATTGCCGCAACTTGAAATATCAAGTTGCGGACAGTAAGCCACAAAAGTATTATTTTCTTTGAAAACAATCACATCAAAATCTATAGGTGTCATAATTCCTCCTTCTTAATTAGAGTCCGTGTATAAACTAAGAATGTAGTTGTTCGTCATTCCCCGACTCGATCGGGGAATCCAGTCTTTTCAAGGAGTTATGGATCCCCCGGTCATCCGTCTTAAGTATCGACGGACGGAGGATGACAAAATAGGACTTTATACACAGANNCTAATTAAGTTTCTGTCTGTGACTATCATCTACGCGCCTCATAATATCCATTTTCAATATTAGACTTCATTTCCCGCCTCCTGGAGAAGCTCTTCAATATTAGTCCGCTTTTTCAATCCTCTTCGTCGCTTTAAGGGTATAAGGTAAAAATCACGCAACTTTTATCTTTTCTATAATCTCCTCTGCAATCCGGAGGGGTGTTTTGTTTTCTGTGTCGATCATGATATCTGCCTTTTCGTAAAATGGTCTCCTGAAATTCAGAAGCTGATTGATTTTATCCAGAGGGTTTTCCACCTGGAGCAGCGGCCTGTCATTGCTTGTGCCGGTCCTCCTGAGGATCGTTTCGGGTGAGGCCGTAAGACATACGATTACACCGTTTTCCCGCAGGATGTCCATATTTTCCTGCTTCAGAACAGCGCCGCCTCCGGTTGAAATAATGAGGTTCATGCCGGCTGCTATCTTCTTTATCATCGCTGTTTCGATTTCCCTGAACCCCGGCTCTCCGAATTGCCCGAATATCTCATTGATCGTCGTTTGTTCGGACTCCTCTATCTCTGTGTCAACATCGACAAGCTTCATGCTGAGGATTCTTGCGAGCTCTCTTCCGACAGCCGTCTTGCCGGTTCCCATAAAGCCGGTGAGGACAATGTTTTTCATGGCTGAAGATATTGTAATAGTTACAGGTTGAGAGGTCAATCTGTTATATTTTAAATATGCCGAAGGTTATCCTGGGGATGAGCGGGGGAGTGGATTCTTCTGTTTCAGCATATCTGCTGAAGAAGGAAGGATATGATGTCGAAGGGATATCCTTCATTCTGTGGGATAGATGTGCCGGGGCGGACGGGGGGGCGTGCTGCTCTCTCCAGGCAGTCGAAGAGGCGGAAAAGGCTGCACGCTTTATGGACATGCCCCACACTGTAGTAGATGTGCGTGAAGAGTTCAGTAGAATGGTTATCGGGCCTTTTGTCGATATGTATGTCTCAGGTCTGACGCCAAACCCGTGTATTCTTTGCAACCGTTTTATTAAATTTCCTTTTCTGATTAAAAATGCGGATGAAAGTGGTGCTCAGTTTATCTCTACCGGCCATTATGCGAGAGTCGATAGAATTCAGAATTCAAAATCCAAAATCCAACACTCTGAAGACAGGCGCTTTTCTTTAAAAAAAGGGATCGATAGCCGTAAGGATCAGTCATATGTGTTGTACGTTCTCACGCAGGATATACTTAAACGACTAATCCTGCCACTCGGAGATTACAAAAAAGACGAGGTCAGGAAAATCGCAAAAGAAGCCGGTCTTCCGTCCGCACACAGACCTGAAAGTCAGGAGATATGTTTTGTTCAGGACAGAAAATATATTTCATATATAGAAAGTCTTTCCGCTGTTGCTGCCAGACCGGGGCCCATTGTCGACATTAGCGGCAACGTTATTGGTAAACATGCTGGAATATACGGGTATACAATCGGACAGAGAAAGGGGATGGGCATATCCTCTGCAGAGCCTCTATATGTCATTGACATAGACGTACTGAAAAATACCGTCTGCGCAGGTCCTCGTGAAGCTGCCATGAGAAAGGAGTTTTTTGTTGACGACCTCAACTGGGTTACTCCCATGCCGGTAAGTGGAGACAGGGAGGGGCTTCAAGAAGAGGAGACTGAAAGACATTCCTCCGGGTTCAGGGTTTCGGTTAAGGTACGTTCGATGATGAAAGATGCACTGGCTACAATATTTATTGAAACAACCCCCCCCTTGCCCTCCTTAACCAAAGTGGGGGATGGGGGATTATTGCCTGCCGTTGTCCGTGTGGTCTTCGATGAGCCGCAATGGGCGACTGCTCCCGGTCAGAGCGCGGTATTCTATGACGGAGAGGAAGTCATCGGAGGCGGAGTGATCAGTAGACAAGCCTGAGGGAATCCGGGACCGCCGAAACCTCTGCCGGCGTCATGCCGATATAATCACCGTCAATCTGCACATGCGCGCTGCCGCTGATTCTGATCTGTTCCGCCCTCAAGTATTCGACGTCCCTGAACTTCAAATGACTCCCTGTGACAATGCCGAGGACGTATCTCAGGGTATCCAGACGTTTCTTTCCTTTAAAGAGGCAGACGTACAGATACGGGTTATCGATTCTTGCATCGGGCGCGACACGGAAGTTTCCTCCGTACCTGGATGCATTCCCGATAATCGCAGAATAGCCCGAATACGGCTTCCCGTCTATAGTAAAGGCCAGCAGACCGGGATCGAACCTTGAAAGGGTCCTTATGCCGCTATAAATATACGCGCCTTTTCCGGAAATCTTCTTAAGCGTCTCATTGATCCCCCGGACCGCCTCTCCGTCGAAACCGATGCCTGCCATGAGACAAAAGTAACGGGTGACGGGCGATGGAGGATTGACAAGAGTTATTTTACCGAGCGAGACAACTCTCCGCCTGCCCCTGACGGCAGCGTCCATCGCTTCCCTTATATTTTCAGGGATGCCCAGTTCTTTTGCGAGTACATTCGTAGTGCCCAGAGGCATTACCGCCATCGGCATCTGCGTCCCCGCGATGCCGTTTATTACTTCATTGACCGTGCCGTCTCCGCCTGCGGCAATGAGTAAATACGGTGATTTTTTCACCGCCTCTCTTGCAAGATTTTCAGCATCGCCTTTTTTTTCCGTAAAGAGCACTTCTACTTCGAATCCCTTCGACTGGAGGTAGTAGGACGCCAGAGCGACCTTTTTTCCGGACGCTTTTTTTGCCGTTGGATTACTTATCAATACTATGAGCGATTTCATCTGTTTGGAGTTCCCCCCTGAACGAAGAAAGCCTGCTGATAATTACGGGGATTTTCTCAAGATAGGATATGAGGACTTCACTGTCTGTGTTTTCTTTTACAAAAAAGACGCGGCCGCCGCGCCTGCTCTTTCCGGTTTTAATGTGCGGTATCCGTACATATCCGAATTTTTTGGATGCGATATAGCCGGTCGTGTAACAGGGGTCGTCGGATATGCATAATTCGGCCATTACATCTCTATGGGACATTACCTTTGACGCTAAAATGAGCGCCTCTTTTACCGTATCCGTATTGATGCCATACCGCGAAAGCTTTAATGAAAGCATACGGCCGGCCGGTCCGCCGATGCCGAGACGTGAAACCCTGACTCCCCTCTTCCGGTCGGGATCAAGACGCCTGCCTTTTTCTGCAGTAATAACAGCAGCGCCTCTCATAAAGCCTTTTTTCATGACGGTAAAAGCGGTATCGAGCGCCTTCCCCGCTATCCCGGATGACTGAAGCAAAGTCACAATTATTTTTTTTGCTTCAGCCGGAGACTGACATTTCAGTGTGGACACCGGAAGAGCAGGGATCGCTATCGGCGGCTGCTTTACCTCTTCAACCGTAATAACGATTTTATCAGCCTTCCCTTTCGGGTGGTCCATTGCACGCTCCATATATTTTTTAACTACCTTTTGAATATCCGAAGCCTCATAAAGCCCTTCTGCGCCCGAGATGTGCATTTCAGATAATTTTAAATCCTGAGTCCTGGATTTTGAATTGATTAATGACCTGGACGCCCTCATCCTGATGCTCCAGAGAGTTTTCATACAAAGTGATTATATCCATGCAGGGTAACAATTGACAATCCCGGGTCCTCAAAGTCAGTCATGTGCAGGATTATGTGATGGAGTCTTCTGAACGGTTTTCGGTGCCGCGCCAGTCAGTTTGAGCAATATTGCAGAGGTTTATTAATAATTAATATTCCCTTTTTTCAAATCTTGCTCTTTTGCCGTCCTTTTTTATATACTCTCGTTTATCGCAACCATTCAGTAACGGGGAAAATTCCTTGTGACTGAAGCATTGCCGGTTTGTCAATCAGTTCCCTTTTTTTGCTTGAATGCGGTCGATTGAGTTTCTGAAGTCTGTTCAGTATGGCTTAATTTTATCAGGAGAAAGGTAATCACCGATGCCAAAGCGAGATGATATTAAAAAAGTAATGATTATCGGCTCAGGTCCCATTATTATCGGCCAGGCCTGTGAATTCGATTACTCGGGTACGCAGGCCTGCAAGGCGCTTCGGGATCTTGGATACGAAATCGTTCTTGTCAATTCAAATCCCGCAACTATCATGACCGACCCGGAGATGTCAGATGTTACGTATCTGGAGCCCCTGACCGTGGAATCTCTCGAAAAAATTATAGAGAAGGAACGTCCTGACGCCATACTCCCGAATCTCGGAGGCCAGACAGGGTTGAACCTGACTGCCGAGCTGGCACGGAAAGGCATTCTTGGAAAGTATGGCGTAATGATCATAGGTGTGCAGGCGGATGCTATTGAAAGGGGCGAAGACCGTATTGCCTTTAAGGAGACGATGAACCAGCTTGGCATTGAGATGCCGCAGAGTGAGCCGGCTTTCAGTGTCGAGGAAGCAGAAGAGATTGCGTCCAGACTCGGCTATCCTGTTGTTGTCCGTCCAGCCTATACACTTGGCGGTACGGGCGGCGGGCTTGTTTACAACATGGAAGAACTGCGGATTGTTTCCGGCCGGGGCATTTCAGCCAGCCTCATAGGTCAGATCCTGATCGAGGAGTCGGTCCTCGGCTGGGAAGAACTGGAGCTTGAGGTGGTGCGGGACGCTAAAAATCAGTGCATCACCGTCTGTTTCATAGAAAATGTGGATGCCATGGGGATACATACCGGAGATTCCTACTGTACGGCGCCTATGCTCACAATCGACGGCGAACTGCAGAAAAGGCTGCAGAAACATTCTTACGACATTGTTGAAGCAATACAGGTGATAGGAGGAACGAACATCCAGTTCGCCCATGATCCGAAAACAGGACGGGTGGTAGTAATAGAGATCAATCCGAGGACTTCGCGTTCATCGGCGCTGGCTTCCAAAGCCACAGGCTTTCCCATAGCGCGTATTTCATCACAGCTCGCGGGTGGATTGACCCTTGACGAAATCCCTTACTGGCGGGAAGGCACACTCGAAAAATATACCCCATGGGGAGAATATGTTGTCGTCAAGTTTGCACGGTGGGCCTTCGAAAAATTCGAGGGAGTCGAAGATAAGCTCGGCACCCAGATGAGGGCTGTAGGTGAAGTGATGAGCATCGGGAAGACATATAAGGAAGCATTCCAGAAGTCTGTCCGATCGCTGGAGATCGACCGCTACGGGCTTGGTTTTGCAAAGGACTTTAACAAGAAATCGCTTGATGAACTTATGGAAATGCTTGTCGCTCCTACAAGCGAACGTCAGTTTATAATGTATGAGGCGCTTCGAAAAGGCGCTTCCGTTGAAGCGCTCTGCGAAAAGACCCATATCAAGCCGTGGTTTATCGGGCAGATGAGAGAACTCGTGGAACTCGAAGAAGAGATGTTGAGGTACAGGGGGAAAGGATTGCCTGATGAGATCCTTGCGAGGGCCAAGAAAGACGGGTTTGCAGACCGGTATGTAGCATACCTTACGGGCGCTGCGGAAAAGGAGATTCGCGACAGGCGGAAGGCTCTTGGGATCAACCAGGGTTGGGAGCCTGTTCCGGTAAGCGGGGTCGAAAAAGCCGCCTACTACTACTCGACATACAATGCTCCTGACCGTGTGGAAAGCAGCAACAGGCGCAAGATCATGGTTCTCGGAGGCGGCCCCAACCGCATCGGTCAGGGAATCGAGTTCGACTATTGCTGTGTCCATGCGGCCTTTGCTATTCGAGATGAAGGACTTGAGTCCATCATGGTCAATTGCAACCCTGAGACTGTGTCCACGGATTTCGATACCTCCGACAAGCTGTATTTCGAACCCGTCACTGTCGAGGATGTCCTTTCAATATACGAAAAAGAAAAACCTGAGGGTGTTATCGTACAGTTCGGCGGCCAGACTCCCCTCAATATTGCCAGGGAACTGGCGGAAGCGGGAGTAAAGATCATAGGCACGTCTACTGAAACAATAGATCTTGCCGAGGACAGGGACCGGTTCCGGAAGATGATGAAAGCATTGGGAATCCCGATGCCGGAGTCCGGAATGGCGAGTACCCTCGCTGAAGCTATTAAGGTGGCTGAAAGGATAGGCTATCCGCTGATGGTGAGACCTTCCTATGTCCTGGGCGGCCGGGGCATGGAAGTAGTGCATGACGAGGAAATGCTCAAACGTTATGTTGCTGCAGCGGTCGATGTCACTCCCGACCGGCCGATCCTGATAGACAAGTTTCTGGAAAATGCCATCGAAGCCGAAGCAGATGCCATTGCCGACGGTACTGACGCTTTTGTCCCTGCAGTGATGGAGCATATAGAACTTGCCGGAATCCATTCAGGGGATTCCGCCTGCGTTATCCC
>DCVG01000007.1 GCA_002328665.1 Nitrospiraceae bacterium UBA2194 | reverse complement strand
GGTGCCTATGGCAGCGATAGTACCGATCTCCCGAATCCTTTCATACACCGCCATTATCATCACGTTCATAATACTGATGAGGACGATGGCGATGAGCATGAGCTTGATGAAAAATGTCATCACATCTATCATGCGTGCTATGTTGAAGAACGGGGAAAGCTTTTCCCATGTGTGCAGTTCAAAAATAGGCTTGCCCTGCTGGTTAAGCTCCTTTGAAAGCAGGCCGTCCAGTTTTTCGCTGAAGGCATTGAGTTTCCCAAATTCCTTCAACCGGATGGCAACCTCGCTTATTTCCATCCCCTCCATCCTGAGGACTTCTGCGGCATCTTCTATATGGATATAGCCGTCCCTGCCTCCCGGTCCCGTTGCGCTTTCAAGCACGCCCGCTACAATAAACTGCTTCCCATTGACAGAGCCGTCCTTGTTGGTGGCAACGACCACTATCGTATCACCAACCTTCACTTTCATGCCTTTCGCCAGAAGTTCGGGTATCCAGATTCCTCCCTTACCGAGGCTCTTTTCGCCATCTATCACCCTCGAAGCAAGGAGAGGAACACTCTTCAATTCCTTATCAGGATAGATGCCGTTCAGCCTGATGTTGCTGGTTTCCACAAAATTGCTGAACATACCGCCGAATTTTATCCTCAGAGAATATGCCACGATCTCCGGCTGTTTATTGAGGATATCTTCAAGTCGTGCCATGGCGCCTGATTTCAGATTCAGGTTCAGCGGAAGGTTTTCTATGGATGCCACATAGCCTTTCCTGTGCACCTGCAAATGCCCGATCATAGAGTCTGTTATCTGCCCTATCATCATGTTCTTGAAGGAGCCCGAAACAGAAATGAACACAAGTACAAAGACTACTCCTACCGTTATCAGCGAGGCGGTGAGCAGTGTTCTCCTTTTATATCTCAGGAGATTTCTTATCGCAATCTTGAATAGATTACCCATTGCCGCCACCTCCTTTGACCTCTTTGCCCGTTAGTTCTCCGTCCTCAAGCATATAAATAATCTCAGCCTCTCCGACTATCTTCTGGTCGTGAGTCGAAAAGATAAAGGTAGTCTTGAATTCATCTCTCATCCTCTTCATAAGCTCAATTACCATGTATGCTGTCTTGTGATCCAGATTGGCGGTGGGCTCATCCGCAAGCACGAGCTTCGGATTTGTCACTAATGCTCTCGCAACAGCCACCCTCTGCTTCTGACCTCCCGAAATCTGGTCGGGATATTTGTCTTTTTGGTCCGCCATTCCCACCGCTGCAAGGAGAGCAGTTACTCTTTTTTTCCTTTCGTCAGACGGGACAGCCTGCACCATGAGCAGGGGATATTCAATGTTCTCATAAACGGTAAGGACAGGGATAAGATTGAAGTCCTGAAAGATGAATCCTACGTTATTGCCTCTGAATGCTGCGCTCTGTTTTCTGCCGAGGTGAAGGACATCCGTGTCTGCCACAATTAATTTGCCCTCTGTCGGTTTATCGAGGCATCCGATGAGATTCAGTAACGTAGTCTTCCCGCTCCCGGACGGCCCGACAAAAGAGACAAAAGATGCAGGCGCTATCTGAAAGCTTACCCCCTTTAATGCCTTCACAATTACTTCGCCTGTTTTATAATCTTTTTGAATATTCTCAGCAGTGATTAATGACATAGTTGACTCCTCTTTCTTGCTTTTGATACCTCGCAGCTTTGCAGTGAGGTACTTTTCTCATGCTTTCCGAATTGCCATACAATCTTCACGCCACATACCTCCTTTCTCACTGCCAGTTAATTTTTTTCGGAAATTGAGTCATATCCATTCTCAAAATCATTCTAACATTAGAGTTCACAAATATCTCTGCCAATCGAATCAATCTCATACGAAATATCTCCCGAAAGATATCCTTTCTCTTTACAGTACCGGACCATTTGGTTCAGAGAATAAGTGAAGTCATCCTTAAGTGTCGCAACTTCTCCCATACCGTCACAACCTTTTTGCCTTTGTTTTGCTATGACATAAAGCTCCGCGTATCCCTGAACCCTTTCGAATAACCGAGCAAGCTGCGTATCGTTTGGAACAAACTTTTGAATAATTTCGATAATGCTCATATGCATTCTCTCATTAATATTTCTGATCGCCGCCTTACGTATGACAGGCCCCCGAATCCTCAGCGCTCACTTTGCCCTGAACCTGGGATAGCACAGTTATCAGCGATAGGTTGTGACAGAAGCCTTTAGCTTGCTTCGGGCTTATCCGTTTTTTGCCCCCTCTTAGCTTAAGAGGGGGTTGGGGGAGTTACTTTGATCAATGTCATCATATTTCTAAACTCCTCAGTAACTCTTTGCCCCCTGATTTTACGAAATTCGGTTCACCTCTTTCGCGACGCTTTCTTGTTTTTAAACGATTTCAAAAATATACGCCAACGCATAATAAACACCGACCAATATGAAAATAATCCCCGTTATCTTTTTTGTATAAAGCTCAATTCTTGTAATCCTGTGATAGAGATTGTTTATATATCCCGTGCCTGCTGCGACGAGGAAAGCAAAGAGCAGCACCGGAAGACCGGTGCCGATACCGTAGATCAGGGGCAGCCATATTCCTGACTGTGCTTTTACAGCGATGGGGATTAGCCCTCCGAAGAACAGTGCAGCAGAGACAGGACAAAAAGCGAGTGCAAACAGGATGCCAAGCGGTAGCGAACCGATCGCTCCCTTATCAGCCAGTTTTTTTGCCGTATTTTCGGATACCGACGGGAGAGATAGGGGTATTCGCAACAGGTCAAGCAGTACCATCCCGATGAGAATCAGAACGATGCCAAGGATTTTATTGATATATCTCTGGAGGAAATCCGACAGGATCGGGACATCTACCAGTGTTTTTACTATAAGGACACCGAGGACAATATAGGTAAGACTCCTTCCAAGCGTGTAGAGTACCCCGGATAAGAATACGATATTCCTCTGTGTGATCCGGCGGGAAATAAACGATACGGCAGCGATGTTCGTTGCAAGGGGACATGGGCTGACCGAGGTGAGAATCCCAAGCCATATCGCCGTGAACAGGAAAATTCCTTCCATTTACCCGGTCTCCTTTAAGAATATCTCTACCTCATCTTTCACATACTGAAAGAATCTCTCCTTGTCCCTCACAAGCTTCCAGACATCGGGAAGATTCTTCCATTTCGTCTCCTTGCCGTCCGACACCAG
Source organism: Nitrospiraceae bacterium UBA2194 (assembly GCA_002328665.1). Taxonomy (GTDB): domain Bacteria; phylum Nitrospirota; class Thermodesulfovibrionia; order Thermodesulfovibrionales; family SM23-35; genus UBA2194. Next base: position 17,054 of record DCVG01000007.1, on the reverse strand, counting down.
AGAAAGGACAAGGGACCTGGTGACAAGCTGATAGTCCTGGATAAAGTGCTTATTCCCCGGTTCCTCCACGTTCACCGGCCTGAATTCCAGTCTACCGTTCTTCCCGAGTTCTTTTGCAAAATGCGTTTGAATGGCATCATGGGAATACTGTTCGATAGTCCGGCATGTGGAACACCTGAACGTTCCGTGGAAATAATATGCGATTACCCTGGAGTTTTGAGCTTTCACCTCAGTCAGAGGTGAAGGGGCTTTTTCCTTCAGCTTTGTTGCGGGTTCTTTTGGTGGTTGGCTCTCCTGAGCAGGCACAGATTCAACAGATACTGTCGTTTTATCAGCCAGTGTCTCTGCAATATTATTAGTATTGCTCGCACTTTTTGGAGAGAATTCCTTGTAAACCAGAACCGCCAAACTCAAAACAACAAAAATGAAAAGCAGACTTTTTGTCAACTTTCTGATATCCAATTACAACCTCCTTATTATTTAGAATCTCTACACAAATACGTTGGGTTGTCATTCCGGCTTGGCCGGAATCCTTCTGATGACGCCCAAGAAAGATTTCCGACGCGCTTCACTTGTCTACGACTCGTGGAGCGGGAATGACAGTCTTGTAAGTTTCTTAGGTAATGTATGGACAAGTTCTATTCATTCAACTATTGCTCCAAAAATTATTCCTGAAAGCGTCGCCATTATCACAACGAGACATACAAAGACAACGGTCTTTTGGGTCCCTATGGCGCGCCGTATCACCAGCATGTTGGGCAGGCTCAATGCAGGACCCGCAAGGAGCAGCGCCAGCGCCGGGCCTTTCCCCATTCCCGAGCCGATAAGACCCTGAAGTATCGGCACCTCGGTCAGTGTCGCGAAGTACATAAAGGCGCCCACTATGGAGGAGAAGAAATTGGCAAAAAGCGAATTCCCTCCGACCAGAGATGAAACATACTGCGACGGGATGATTCCCTCATGGCCGACCCTTCCGAGGAGAAAACCGGCTGCAAGTACGCCGCCAAGCAGAAGCGGCAATATCTGCAGTGCGAGTATCCAGGACTGCTGCGTCCATCCTTTCAGTTCATTTTTGTTAAACCACTTTATAAGCATGATTGACAAAGAAACAGCAAAAAAGCCTGTAATCCACCATTTGTAATGGTAGATCATCCACCACAGATTATGGCTTTCCTCCGGCGGTTTTCCCCAGTTCGCAAAGACGAGGATTGCGACCATCGAGAAGAAATAAGGGATGGTTTTGCTGAGAGAACGCGGTTCTTCAGCGGCAGTGAAATCGAAGTCCTCTCCGGCATGGCGTTCTCTCTCCTCTTTCAGGAAGATCAGATGCATGATAAGTCCGATGATGACACTGAAAAGAATCGCGCCGATTGCCCTTGCCAGTCCCAATTCCCAGCCGAGTATCCGGGCAGTAAGGATAATCGCAAGTACGTTGATAGCAGGACCGGAGTAAAGAAAAGTGATGGCCGGTCCGAGTCCGGCGCCCCGCTGATAAATACCCATGAAAAGGGGAAGGATCGTACATGAGCAAACCGCCAGTATTGAACCTGAAACAGAGGCCACCGTATAGGAGAGAAATTTATTCGCCCTTGCTCCGAAATATTTGATTACCGAAGCCTGGCTTATGAAAACCACTATGGCTCCCGCGATAAAGAATGCCGGTATCAGGCATAGCAGCACATGCTCCCGTGCATACCATTTGGTCAACGCAAGAGACTCGTTTACCGCATTGGTAAATCGTGCATTCTCAACCGGAAGGAAATAACATGCCAGGAAGGCCGTCAGGACAATAAGAAACTTATACCGCTCTTTCATTATAATGGTGTGGCCCCTTCAATCTTGCAGTACTCGGCGGCATAATACTTTCTGCGAAAATACAGCGCCACATTTACCAGTCCGATCAAAACAGGCACTTCTACCAAAGGGCCAATAACAGTCGCAAAGGCAGCACCTGAATTGATCCCGAACACAGCAACTGCCACTGCGATTGCCAGCTCAAAATCATTGGAAGAGGCTGTAAAACTGAGCGTTGCGGATTTCGGGTAATCGGCACCGATCTTCTTTGCGATATAGAAAGTGATAAGGAACATGAAGACAAAATAAATGAACATCGGAACGGCAACCCTTACCACATCCAGAGGTAGCTTGATGATGTACTCTCCTTTCAGAGAGAACATGACGATAATGGTAAAAAGAAGAGCAATCAGAGTGATCGGGCTTATTCTGGGTATGAATTTTTCGTGATACCACTTCTTTCCTTTTGCTTTGACAAGTGTGAAACGGGTTATAATGCCTGCGAGGAATGGAATGCCAAGGTATATGAAGACACTTTTGGCTATTTCGCCGATAGTAACATCCACAACTACTCCGTGCAGACCGAGCAGGGGTGGAAGTTTTGTGATAAAAATCCAGGCATATACTGGATAGGTAAGAACCTGGAACAGGGCATTAAACGCAACCAGTCCGGCAACATAATCGGGATCACCACAGGCGAGATCGTTCCAAACAAGCACCATGGCGATGCATCTGGCCAGCCCTACAAGAATAACGCCTACCATATAGTCAGGATAATTATGGAGGAAAATGATCGCGAGAACGGACATGACAATAGGGCCGACGATCCAGTTCTGGATGAGGCTTATCCCGAGGATTTTATAATTGCTGAATACCTTCGGCAGTTCCTCATAACGGACCTTCGCCAGAGGCGGATACATCATGAGGATCAGACCGATGGCAATAGGGATATTGGTCGTGCCGACCTGGAAGATATTCCAGAAATCGGTGATCTTCGGATATAAATATCCCGACAAAACTCCCACGGCCATTGCAAGAAATATCCATAAGGTAAGAAACCGGTCGAGAAACGACAGTCTTTTCACTACTTCAGCCATTTAACGCCTCCTTGATAAAGTTCCTGACTCACAGCTCCCGGCGGGCATTTCCGGTGCAGGAAACATTGTCTTTTTTGCGGTCTACCTGGTCGGGCAGCAGACCGATCCGTCGCACATGGGCACAACATTCATTTTTTGGTTCTTTGAGGTTAAGAAATTAGCCAGCCTCTCATTATCATCCCTGACGGTCTCCGGGGAGACCCTCTCCAGTGTCGATAACAGTAAAAAACGCCTGAACAGGTCGGAATCATTAATACTGTAGTGAATCCACTTTCCCTGCCTTCTGTCCTTAATCAGGCCGCCTTCTTTCAGAACACCAAGATGGAAAGATACCTTGGGCTGAATCATGTCCAGGGCAGCTACAATATCGCATACGCAGAGTTCACCTTTTTCAAGGAGTTTGAGTATCCTCAATCTCGTCTCATCGGAGAGCGCTTTAAAGACAATCAAAAGATGCTGCATTCTATGCCTCCTCTTTTATAAGATATTTTACCTTCTCGATGGTCGGCAGGGGTTTCCCTCTGTGTTTGAGTTTCCCATTAATCAAGAGCCCCGGAGTTGACATGGTGTATTTCATAATCTCGAACATGTCGGTGACTTTTTCGATTTTTGCATCGATCCCGAGTTCTTTTACCGCTTTTTTGACATTCTCTTCCAGCATGTGGCAATTCGGGCAGCCCGGACCCAAAATCTTGATCTCCATGATATGACCTCCTATGAAATTCTGTTATGTAAATAGGGTCTGTCCATAAATTAATATTCAAATAATCNNCGGACAATGACAAAACACGACTTTATGGGCGGACTCCAAACAGCCCACGCACAGCTATTATTCCGGCAAAAATTACGAACAAATTACTCTTTATGATACAGAGACCGGCCTCTCATTATTGCCTCAATCCGTTATTTTATATATAAACCAAAGTTGATATGAATGTCAACATATGCTGCCGGGGTCAGAGTTTTTGAGCTCATTCCCGGTCCCGGGTCAGGAGGGATTTCTGTATTGAAATTGTATTTAATGAATGGTTCCATTATTCTAATGATGTTCAATGCGCAGACTCGGCGTTCATACATCCATTGCCGGAGGACTGCACCTGAGCCTGGAAAGGGCTCGCGCACTCCGCTGCGGCACGATGCAGATATTCTCTCATAACCCCAGGGGCTGGGCGGTAAAGCCGGTCCCTGAAGCTGAAATCATTCGATTCAAGACCCTCAGAGCGGCAGTGAATATCTCACCTGTTTTTATCCACACCTCTTACCTTATTAATATTGCATCCGCCGACGAGGCGCTGTGCAGGAAGTCGGTCGGCATGCTTGCAGCGGAGATGGACAGGGCTGACCAAATCGGAGCGGAATATGTGGTCCTGCATACGGGCAGTGCGTCGGGAGACGATTTGCGCGCGGCGAGGAACAGGGCGGTTACGGCTTTAAACGAAGTCGCGGATATCGGAAGGTGGAGGGCGGGTCTGCTCCTTGAAAATACCGCCGGAAAGCGTGGGGATATATCCTCGTCTGTTCAGGAACTGTCCGGGATTATGAACGGAGTTGCAGGACCCCTGATCGCCGGTATATGTATCGATACATGCCATGCCTTTGCAGCGGGATATGACATTCGGGACAGCGAAGGCATCAGGAGCCTTTCGGAAGAGATACAGGAATATGCCGGAGCGGACAAGGTCAAATTGATTCACCTGAACGATTCCAGGGGAGACCTGGGATCGCATACCGACAGACATGAACATATCGGACTCGGGAAAATAGGTTCGAAGGCATTGCATCGGATTGTCCGTTGCCGTATGTTCAGAGACGTGCCGCTGATACTTGAGACGCCGAAAAAGAAAGAATCGGATGATCCTGCAAATCTGAGAAAAGTCAGGATGATGATAATGAAACGATAGTATCACTTTTAAGAACAACTGTTCCCAATATAGGATCGTTTACAAAAATGCATTATTTGTTCTCAAATGTAATTTTTCTGTTGACAAATGGAAATGTTTGTTGTATAAATTAAGTCAGGTGATTAAATGTTAAAGAGTTTATTTTCATCATCAATCAGAGCCGATGTCCTTTCGCTGCTCCTTAACAGTCCCGACGAGCAGTTCTATATTCGTGAGGTAGCCACGCTGCTCAGGAAAAACCCGTCCGGAATCAAGAGGGAACTCGACAACCTCGAAAAGATGGGAATCGTGACCAGCGAGAGGATCGTCAACCTCAGATACTTCCAGGCGAACAAGGAATCCCCCCTGTTCTCGGAGCTGAAAAACCTCATTACCAAATCCCTTGGTCTGCCGGGCGCGCTCAAGGCAGTCCTGAGGGCTTCCGGAGCGAATACCGCTTTTCTCTACGGGCCTTATGCGGAGGGCGACGATGTCGATGCCGTAGACCTTTTTGTTATCGGCGCTTCCTCATCCCTGACCAAAGAGCTTAAAGACCTTGAAAAAAGGTTTGATCAAAAGATCAACTGTATAATGATGGAAGAAGAAGAATATCGCTTGAAAAAAAAGAAAGGTGATTCGGGCCTGAAGAAGCTTTTATCGGGCAAAAGAATCACTCTTATCGGAAGGCCGTAGAGAGCTCAAGCGTTCCGCATTTCCTGATGGAAGTGCGGAGAGAAAGGGGGTGAAGATTAATGGCAACAAAGAAAACAGCCAAGAAACCAGCAAAGAAGACCGCAAAGAAGAAATAAGTTTCCCTCACATGCACACACACTTTTTTTTGGCTGGAGGAGAAATTCTCCAGCCTTCTTTTTGCGGTCTCCACAACTATAAAACTCTATTCCGAGGAAAAATTCAAGTAAAATATGTAACGTATTGATAATTAAAGGAAATTAAGAATAGGAAACTGTTGCCTGCCTGCTGAATTCCGATGCCAGTTCCCAGCATTCAGGGTGTGAGATAAGCTTTTTCAGAAACTTCAGGTTTGTTGTATGCCCGGATTTGTTCGCTATGATATGACCGTAAATAGGATATCCCAGGAGCGAGAGGTCTCCGATGAGGTCAAGTATTTTATGGCGTACGAATTCATCCTTGAACCGAAGCCCCGTGGAATTCAGCACGCCGGTTTCTCCGAGGATTATGGCATTATCAATGGATCCGCCCTTCGCAAATCCGTTTGCTTTCAGGTATTCGACATCCTTCAGGAACCCGAAAGTCCTTGCCGGCGCTATCTGCACGGTAAAGTTTTCTTCGTTCATATCAAGGCTCAGCTTCTGCTCGCCGAGCAGATGATGGGTAAAATATATCCTGTAAGTTATACGCCGGCCGTTATACGGAAATGCGGCGATCTCAGCATGACCGTCTGTGAGTACGACAGGTCTCGTTATCCTCATATAAGGTCTTTTCTTGCTCTGTTTTGCAATGCCGCTCCCGAGGATCAGGCTGGTGAGTTCGATGGAGCTGCCGTCAAGAATGGGGATTTCCGGACCGTTTATCTCTATGAAAACATTGTCTATCCCGAGTCCGGCAAGCGCAGAAAGTATATGCTCGACTGTCCTGATTCTTGCTCCGTTCAGTCCGAGGGTAGTCGCAAACGCAGTATCGCTTACCGAGCTGATGGCTGCTTTTATTGAAGCATCTTTGTCCGTTCGTATGAATATGACGCCGGTGTCCCTGGGAGCCGGCTTCAGACGGACCTTGGAGTGGCGGCCGGTATGGAGTCCTATGCCTTCGAAGCTGACTTCTTGTTTTAATGTCCGTTGTAATCGCATAATATATGTGCCTTTAAAGAAGATCGGATAAGAGATTGCAAATATAATGCCAGCATTTCTTTTATATTACGGATACTTTCTTGTCGCGGTATCCTCTTATGAGCGTTGGCTCTGAAAGCAGTTTCTGACATATAAGTTAAAGTTTTTATTTAGATATGGTAAAAGTGATGGGCCGTTCAGGGTGTTGTCTGTTGGCAATGGACTGTGTACTATTTAACACAGTATCATATGCCGCCCCTTATCGTATATGGTAAAATTGAGCGAAAAAATTTCTCCCTGAAGGAGCATCGATAATATGATCGGCATCATAGGCGGCAGCGGACTCTATGAGATCGAGGGGGTTGTTGTTACAGAGAAAAAAAAGATATCTACGCCCTTTGGCGTTCCTTCGGATTCCTACATTGTCGGTAAGTTTGCGGGGAGGAATATTATATTCCTTGCCAGACACGGCTTAAAACATGCCATACCTCCTCATAAGATAAACTACAGGGCCAATTTATGGGGTTTAAAGCAGCTCGGGGTGAGGAGGGTCATATCCGTAGGCGCTGCCGGCGGTATCAGTCCGGGCATGAGGCCGGGAACAATCGTTGTTCTTGATCAGATCATCGATCTGACGGCCGGCAGGGATTCTACCTACTACGAGGGCGATGAAGAGGTTATACATGTTGACTTTACGGGGCCGTATTGTCCTGAACTCAGGAAGTCTGTTATTGCTGCCGGGAAAAAGTCGGATATCAAGTTACTGAAAAAAGGGACGTATATATGTACAAACGGCCCCAGGCTTGAAACAAAGGCGGAGATAAGGTTTTTTTCCGGAATCGGCGCCGATGTTGTCGGAATGACGGCAATGCCCGAGGCTTCCCTCGCCAGAGAGGCGGAGATGTGTTATGCGGGGATTGCAGTAGTCACAAATTATGCTGCCGGTATGACAAGGAAAAGGCTTACAGCCAGGGAAGTTGTCGAAGTGATGCATAAAACAGGCAAGCGCATAAGCGCATTATTGAAAGAGACAATAAATCTTATACCTTCCGGGAGAAGATGCGCCTGCCGGGAAACCCTCAGGGAAGCTAAGATATAGGGCGGAGATTATGGAGACTATCCTCGTTGTGGAAGACAGGGAGTCAATGGCGGAAATGCTTCAGGAGACCCTTGAGGCAGAGGGCTATTGCGTGATTTCCGCAAGGGACGGGATGGAAGGCATACGATGTCTGAAAGAGGGGAAAATAGACCTTGTGCTTACCGACCTTAAAGTGCCGAAGAAAGACGGAATTGAGATCCTGAAAGTTTCAAGGGAGGAGAACCACCTTGTCCCGGTCATCATCATGACGGCATATGGCTCTGTCGAGACAGCGGTAGAAGCTATGAAGGCCGGCGCCTTCGACTTTATCACGAAGCCGTTTGATACCGATCACCTCCTGATGCTCATAAAGAGGGCGCTTGAAACCCGGCAGCTTATGAAAGAGAATATTCTGCTGAAAGAAGAGTTCGCCGCGAAGTTCGGCCTGCCGAGGATAATAGGAAAGAGTGAGAACATCGTCAACGTCGCGCAGATAGTTCAGAGGGTTGCTCCGACAAAAACGACTGTACTTCTGATCGGGGAAAGCGGGACCGGAAAAGAGCTTTTTGCGAGGGCGATCCATAATCTCAGCGGGAGAAAGCATTATCCGTTTGTACCGATCAATTGTGCAGCGATACCGAGGGACCTGCTCGAATCAGAGCTTTTCGGGCATGAAAAAGGTTCATTTACCGGTGCGGATGCCAGGAAACCCGGCAAGTTTGAGCTTGCCGACAAGGGCACAGTGTTTCTCGACGAGATCGGTGATATGGATCTGACCATACAGTCGAAACTTCTCAGGGCAATCGAAGAGGGCGAGGTTGAGCGGGTGGGCGCTGTCCGCTCCATTAAAGTCGATGTCAGGATAGTCGCAGCGAGCAACAAAGACCTTGAAAAGGCTGTTGAAGAAAAAAAATTCAGAGAGGACCTCTATTACCGGCTGAATGTATTCCCGATAAGGATACCCCCGTTGAGGGAGAGAAGGGAGGATATTCCCCTGCTTGTTGAATACTTCATCAATAAATACTGTCTGGAGATAAAGACTCCGGGCAAAGGTATTACAAAAGAGGCGCTTGATATGCTTATGAATTATCGATGGAAGGGAAATGTCAGGGAACTTGAGAATACCATTGAAAGGGCGGTTATCCTCTGCGACGGAGACACGATTACTCCGGAGCATGTTGTTCTTGACATGCAGTATGTACTCCGGGGCGCCGAAGAACTTTCTTCAGGGGATGTGCCGCTTGAGACCGTCGCAAAGGAAGCTTTGAGGAGAGCGGAAACACAAAGGATCGTCAGCGCCCTTAAAGAGACAAAAGGCAACAAGACCAGGGCTGCGGAACTACTCAGGGTAAGCTACAAAACACTCCTTACAAAGATCAAAGACTACGGCATCGAGCCTTGACAGTAGGAGCGCCGTAGAATTATCATAAAAAGTAATTTCAATCAATAAGACGCGCATTATCTTTCCGGGGGGATAGAGTGTCAGGACATTCCAAGTGGTCCCAGATAAAGCATAAAAAAGCAGGCGCCGACGCAAAAAGAGGCAAGATATTTACGAAGATTGTAAAAGAGATATCAATCGCCGCTCGGCTTGGAGGCGGAGACCCTACAGGGAATCCGAGGCTGAGGACAGCGATCGATAAGGCAAAAGAAGTTAACATGCCCGGCGATAACATCAAGAGAGCGATCATGAAAGGCACCGGTGAACTCCCCGGGGTCTCCTACGAAGAAGCTTTGTATGAAGGGTATGGTCCGGGCGGTACTGCAATACTTATTGAGGTGCTGACCGACAACAAGAACAGGACGAGTCCCGAGATACGGCATACCCTGACCAAAAACGGCGGCAACCTGGGTGAGGCAGGATGCGTATCCTGGATGTTCGAAAAGAAGGGGTATATCCTCATCGAAAAGACAAGGAGTGAAGAAGACGCCGTCATGGCAGCCGCTCTGGATGCGGGCGCCGAAGACATGAGGAACGACCCGAAGGAAGATAATTACGAGATTATCACAAGCCCGGAATACATGCAAAAAGTAAAAACTTCCATCGAGGCTTCAGGGATTCCCGTATCCCTTGCAGAAATAACCATGCTGCCGAAAAGCTATGTCACTCTCGACCTGAAACAGGCGGAGCAGATGTTGAGGCTTATAGAAGCACTGGAAGACCATGAAGATGTCCAGAATGTATATACTAATTTTGACGCCCCTGAAGAGGTGATAGCCAGGGTTGGGAGGTAATATGGGTATCTCCATCCGTGCTACTTTCAAAAGAAAATTCTTTGCCGGGCTGCTCATATCCATCCCCGTTATTATTACCTTTCTTGTTGTCGGCTGGTTCTTTACGTTTGTCGACGGCCTCCTTGAGCCTGTCTATTACAAAGTCCTCGGGTATCATGCGCCGGGGCTCGGTTTTATATCGGCCATATTACTCATATTCGTAGTCGGTATCATATCAACGAACGTATTCGGACGGAAGATCATCGAGTCGTTCGAGCGCCTAATCCTTAAGATACCGGTATTCAAAGGAATATATACCGCCGTAAAACAGCTCGTTGATGCCTTTTCCCCTGAAAGCAAAGTCGTCTCCTTTAAGAAGTTCGTTGTCGTTGAATATCCGAGACCGGGGGTTTATTCGTTCGGATTTCTCACGAAGGAATGCGTGATTAAGAAGGAAAAAGACGGGCATGAAACATGTCTCAGGGCAGTCTATATACCTACAAATCTCGTCTATTTCGGCGACATCTGTTTGTTCAGGGAAGAGAATGTATTTTATACGGATATCACGATAGAGGAGGGGCTCAGGATTATCCTTTCAGGCGGAATTGCGACACCGCCGAAGATAAGCGAGGTGAAAGGTTGAAGCCTGCAGGGGTTGTTGTTCTTGCAGCAGGTCTCGGGAAAAGGATGAATTCATCCCTGCCCAAGGTGCTCCATGCAATACAGGGCAGCAGCATGCTTCAGCACGTTCTGAACACCCTCCATGAGATCGGACCTCAAAAAATAGTTGTCGTAGTCGGAAAGAACGCCGGGGATATCAGGCGGTCCATAAAGAATGCCGGAGCGGTTTCTTTTGCTGTTCAAAAAGATGCGATAGGCACGGGAGACGCCCTGTCAAAAGCCTTACCCTCCCTGAGGGGACTGAAGGAGACAATTGTCGTCGTCAACGGTGATACCCCGCTGGTGAGCCCGGAAACCATCAGGAAATTCCTCATGCTCCACAAAAAAAAGAGAAATGACCTCTCGCTCCTTTCTTTTGCCGCAGGTGACCCAGGTTCATACGGCCGGATTTTCAGGAATGAAAAGGGGGAAGTCCTGTCCGTTATAGAAGACAGGGATGCAACAACAGCGCAGAAATCCATAACCGAAGTCAACAGCGGTGTATATGCAATCGAGCCCGGAGTCCTGCGTATGTTGAAAGAGATAAAACTCAACGCCCTGAAAGGCGAATTTTATCTGACGGACATAGTCCATATTGCAAAGGACAGAGGAATGAAAGTGGATGCCTTCATGATAGGCTCGGAAGAGGAATTTCTGGGGGTAAACACTCTCCGTGAACTCGAGAAGGCCAGGGAGTTGATGAAGAAAAGGGTCATAGAGAAATGGCTTGGGAAAGGCGTATATTTCATCGATGAGCATTCTGTATTTCTCTCCTCCGATGCAGAGATCGGAAGAGGGACTACTATATATCCTAATGTCCATATCGAAGGCGATACGAGATTGGGCAAGGGATGCACGATTTACCCGAATGTGAGAATCCGGGACAGCGTAATAGGAGACGGGGCTGTCATCAGGGACTCGACGGTGATCGAAAATGCAGTCGTAAAAAACCGGGCGTCGGTCGGACCTTTTGCACATATAAGACCGGGTTCGGAGATCGGTCCCGGGGCGAAGATAGGCAATTTCGTTGAAATCAAGAAGTCGGTCATAGGAAGCCGGACAAAGGCATCTCACCTCTCATATATCGGGGACGCAAAAATAGGGAGGGATGTGAATATCGGCGCCGGGACTATAACCTGTAATTATGACGGCTGTAAAAAACATGTGACAGCCATCGGAGACGGCGTTTTCATAGGAAGCGATTCACAACTGATCGCTCCTGTATCAGTCGGCAAGGGAGCTTATGTCGGCGCCGGCTCCACCATCACCCGGGACGTCCCTGCAAAAGCCCTTGCACTGAGCAGGACCGAGCAGAAGAATGTCGAGGGCTGGGCGCTTAACCGACGGTTAAAAGTGAAAAGTGAAAAGTTGCGAGTGAAAGGAGCAAAGAAACATAAACACTAACCCTAAACGCTTGCATGAAATATGAGGTAGATATGCTGAAAAACCTTTTAATTCGACGAGATTTCGTAAAAATTCACGTGACCGAACTTTTACGTTCAGTGAATTCCGGCATGAGGCCGGCCGGCTTTATTAAAGGGCTGTAAGGTGTCTCAGGAAAAGGTTTTTCAGCATATTCACCTCATAAAATGAGGAAGGTTTTGCAACTGATGGGTAAATATATAGAGAAAAATTCCATTACTGACTACTTATTATGTGCGGGATAATCGGATATATCGGAACCAGGAATGCGGTATCTGTGGTGCTCGACGGATTAAAGCGTCTCGAATACAGGGGGTACGATTCCGCAGGGGTGGCATTTTTCTCCGATGACGGGATTAAGGTGAGGCGTTGCAAGGGGAAAATAAACGACCTTGCCGCTCTGCTCGAATCCGGACAGTATTCAAGCAGCAATACTATCGGTCATACGAGGTGGGCGACCCACGGAAGGCCTTCTGAAGAAAATGCACATCCGCACCGTTCAGACGGTATCGTACTCGTTCACAACGGGATAATAGAAAATTACCTCTCCCTCAAAAAGAGACTGATCGAAAAGGGATATAATTTCACTTCCGAGACAGATACAGAGGTGCTTTGCCATCTCATTGCCGATCATGCAAAGGCGCATACCCTTGAAGACGGAGTGAGAGAGGCATTGAAAGAGGTGAAGGGAGCCTATGCGCTTGCTGTTATCAGGGAGAATGAACCGGATAAAATTATCGGAGTCAGAAAAGACAGCCCCCTTGTCGTAGGTGTCGGCGAAGAAGAATTCTTTATTGCTTCGGATGTCCCGGCGTTCCTGAATTATACGAACAAAGTTATTTTTCTCGGAGACGGAGAGATGGCGGTTCTGACAAAAGAAGGGGTCAGAGTTACCTGTCCTGACGGATCGGATGTACAAAAAGAGGTGCAATCGGTTTCGTGGAGCCCCTCAATGGCAGAGAAGGGCGGCTACCGGCATTTCATGCTGAAGGAGATATTTGAGCAGCCAAGGGCTATTGCCGACACCCTGAGGGGGCGATTCAATGCTGAAAGCGGAGATGTGAATCTCGATGAATTCGGCATAAGCGATTCGGAACTCAAGTCCGCGGAAAAGATATTCATCGTGGCATGCGGGACTTCTTACCACGCCGGACTCATCGGGAAGTATATGATCGAGGAACTCGCAAGGATTCCTGTTGAGGTCGATATCGCCTCGGAGTTCCGGTACAGGAGGCCGATCATCAGGCCGGGAGATTTGATGATAGGAATTACACAATCGGGAGAGACGGCGGATACCCTTGCCGCCCAGAGAGAAGTAAAGAAGCTGGGCGCAAAGGTGCTCAGCATATGTAATGTTGTGGGGAGCACTTCGGCGAGAGAGGCCGACGCAGTTTTCTATACCCATTCCGGACCGGAGATAGGGGTCGCTTCCACCAAGGCTTTTACGACTCAGATCACAGGGCTTTACCTTTTCGCGGTAGGCGCCGGGAGAGCAAAGGGCCTGGTTGCGGAAAACAGGTCGGCGGAACTGCTGAAAGACCTCCTGACACTGCCCGGGAAGGTGGAAGAGGCGTTGTCTGCCGATGAGCACATAATGGCGGCGGCGAAGGATTTTTTCAAGGCGAGGGGGTTTCTTTATCTCGGGAGGGGTGTGAATTATCCTATCGCCCTTGAGGGCGCGCTGAAACTGAAAGAGATATCGTATATCCATGCAGAGGGATATGCTGCGGGTGAGATGAAGCACGGCCCGATTGCGCTGATCGATGAGGAACTTCCTGTTGTTGTCATAGCCCCCAAAAACGTCCTGCATGAAAAAATGGCATCCAATATCCAGGAGGTGAAGAGCAGGGGGGGGAAGATCATCCTTATTACCGACGATGCTTCAGACGACGGGTGCGGGGTCTCGGACAGATGCATTTTTGTTCCGGAAGCGAATAAGTATCTTACGACGGTGATAATGGCGGTCCCCGTGCAGTTGCTTGCATATCATATCGGGGTACTCAGAGGATGTGATGTGGACCAGCCGAGGAACCTTGCAAAGAGCGTTACGGTGGAGTGATGGATTGCACGATCTCATATGCGGGTTTTCTTTGAAAATCAGCATATGACAATGTTCTGTAAACCGTGTTGCTGCAGATATGACGTGGATTTAATGAAAAGAAATCTGTTAAGATGAATGTGTCAAAGGAGATGATAATGCATGATTTAAATCCCCAGCAGAAAGAAGCCCTCACCTATACCGATAACCCCTTACTCATATTCGCAGGTGCGGGAAGCGGCAAGACAAGAGTCATGGCCCATAAGTTCTCCTATCTGAACAAGGTCAGGAAGCTTCCTCAGGACTCCATATTGACCGTGACATTTACGAATAAAGCCGCGAATGAAATGAGAGGGCGGATCAGCAGCCTCCTTGACAGGGATATCGGCTCCGCATGGATCGGAACGTTCCATTCACAGTGCGGCAGGATACTGCGCAGGGAAATAAAGGCGCTCGGTTACAATAATAACTTTTCGATATACGATGACGACGACCAGTGCAACCTCATCCGGCATATATTAAAGGAATTCAAGATCTACGAGGCGCTTTATAAGGGTATAGCGTCGCGCATCAGTCTGCTGAAATCTTCCCTGATAGGCCCGCGCGAGTTTCTTGCGTCAGGCGACGGGTTCGGTTTCGACGAGAAATTGGCTAAAGTTTATGTGAGATATCAGGATGAACTCCGAAGGAGCAACGCGCTGGATTTCGATGATCTGATCATGCTCTCGGTGAGACTGTTCCAAAGCAGCCCGAAGCTGCTTGAAAAATATCAGGAAAGATTTTCTTATGTGCTCGTGGACGAATTCCAGGACACAAACTACGCTCAGTATGAACTGCTTAAACTCCTGGCAAAAGGCCATAAAAAGATATGCGTGGTCGGAGATGACGACCAGAGTATCTACCGCTTCAGGGGGGCCAACATAAATAACATCCTGAATTTCGAACGGGATTTCCCGGGAGCGAAAATGATTAAACTGGAGCAGAATTATCGTTCGACACAGAATATACTGGATGTTTCAGGGGCCGTAATTCTTCGTAACAACAAGAGGAAGAATAAAAAGCTCTGGACGGACCGGGGCGTTGGTGAAAAGGTCCATTACTGCTGGCTCGGTACCTGTCGGGAGGAAGCTGTTCATATTGCCAGGATGATAAAGGACTATTACCTGAAAGGGGCATACAATTACAGGGATTTTGCAATATTCTACCGCGTAAACCTCCAGTCCCGTGCGCTTGAGGAGGCACTGCGCAACGAAGGACTGCCTTATCGTGTTCTCGGCGGCATCAGCTTCTATCAGAGGAAAGAAATAAAGGATGTTGTCTCATACATGCGGCTTGCATTGAACACCGGAGACAATGTAAGTTTCAGGCGGGTCGTTAATAATCCTCCCCGGGGAATCGGAGCATCAGTCCTCGGCAAGATAGAGAACGAGGCCAAAAAAAAGTCCGTGGCCCTTTTTGACGCGCTGAAATCATTGCTGAAAAGAGATAATCTGGCCGCTCCTGCGAAGGGCAGACTTGCCGAATTTGTCAGGATGATCGAGGGTTTTTCAGCGGCACGGTACCGGTCTGCAGGGGATATGCTGAAGAATATAGTCGAAAAATCCGGCTACGCGGAGACACTGGAAGAGGAGAGGCTGAGGCATGTCGATGAGCTTGTCTCGTCCGCCGAAGGCAAGGATATCAAGAGTTTTCTCGATTCAGTCGCTCTCTTTACGAATATGGATGAGGCGACCGGAGGGGACTATATTTCTCTCATGACCCTGCATAATGCAAAAGGGCTTGAATTCCCCGTGGTATTTGTCAACGGACTCGAAGAAGGGGTGTTGCCGTACTGCAAGGCAATGAGCAGCGAAGACGAGATAGCTGAAGAACGCAGACTGTTCTATGTCGGCATGACCAGGGCGAAAGATATCCTCTGGCTGACGGGCTCCAGCAAGCGGAGGTTATATTCGAAGGTCCAGGAACAGGAGCCTTCGAGGTTCCTGAAAGATATTCCGAGGGAGTGCTGCCGTTGGGTAGAGAAGATCACGGGCCGCCAGACAATACGATTAGCGCCTGTTAAGAAAAAGGTCAAACCTGAAGATACATTCGCTTTCTACGCCGCCGGCTGCAGGGTAAAACACCCGGCATGGGGAGTCGGTGTGGTGCGGGACTGTTACGGAGACGGCGACGACCGGAAGGTGATGGTAAACTTCCCGAACTTCGGAATGAAGCGGCTCGCCATCAGGTTTGCAAATCTCGAAAAAATATAAACCGTCATGAAGATAAAAAAGGGAGAGATCGAACATATTGCAGTGCTTGCGCGGTTGTATCTTTCCGAAGAGGAAAAGGACCTGTTCGGCTCGCAGTTGAGCAGCATCCTCGGTTACATGGAAAATTTGAATAAACTTGATACGGAAGACATCGAACCGGCCTCACACGTTTTATCGTTACATAATGTGATGAGAGACGATATTCCCGCCTTGTCTCTTCCCGGTGCTGAAGCCCTCATGAACGCCCCCTCAAGCACGGAAAAATTCTACCGGGTGCCGAAAATCATAGAATAGGAAAAGAAGAGAGCACATCATGTTACGCTGCATTTTAAGGGCGAAGATACATATCGCAACTGTGACCGAATCGAACCTGGCTTATGAGGGGAGCATTACGATCGACGAAGCGATCCTTAAAAAGGCCGGGATACTCCCGTATGAACAGGTGATGATCAGCAATCTCAACAACGGAGAGCGGTTTGAGACGTATGTCATACCCGGCAGGAAAAACTCCGGCGAGATCTGCCTGAACGGTCCGACGGCGAGGAAGGGCGTTGTCGGAGATAAAGTCATAATCTTCTGCTACAGCTATATAGAAGACGGCAAGATAGGCAGATTCAGACCTAAGATAGTTTTCCTCAACGACAGTAATAAAATCCTCAAAGTAAAGTAGCTTCCAGCCTGCTATTGACTAACCTGCAAGAACGTGCTACTGTATAGCTAAGATTTTAGAGGTTTTTGCGTTCACAGAAGGCCACAAAGACTTTTAGCTTTGTGGCCTTTTTTATTGAGTCCTTCTGAGATTTTAATTTAA
>DCVG01000013.1 GCA_002328665.1 Nitrospiraceae bacterium UBA2194 | reverse complement strand
CCTGCAAAGAGCGTATCACCCGTTATTACAAGGCCTTCTCCATAAAGGCAAATCCCGCCGGGGGTATGGCCCGGAGAATGGATTACCATAAATGTCAGACTCCCGACTGTCAACTGGTCTCCTTCGGTAACAAAAATATCGGGCTCAGGCATAGAGTAGAGTTCAAAACCGAAAAGAGCAGCGTGCTCCTTTGCGCTTTTGTAAATTTCAAGATCATCTTTGTGAAGGACAATCGCGGCTTTAGTTTCTTCTTTTATATCGGAGACCGCTGCAATATGGTCAAAATGTGCATGTGTACATACGATATATTTCACCTTGAGCTTGTTCTCATTAATAAAATCGAGAATCCTGTCCGGCTCATCTCCCGGGTCAACAATAAAAGTCTCTCTGCTCTTTTCATCCGAAAGGATAAAACAGTTGTTCTCGAGCGGCCCGACAATGAACTTTTTGATAATCATAAAAAATATCCATCCTCCATAGCACCCGGTAAATATTAGCCCAAAAAAGGTGAAAGGTCAACAGACCGAAAGAAGCCTGTTCCCCGGATCAGGACTTCAGTATGGTCTTCAGATAGCGGAAATCGAAAGGTTTCAAAAGGAAAAAATCCGCGCCTGCCCTTAAAAACTCGGCCTCTTTATGGTATGCGCTCGTGCCGATAATCGTCAGGGGGATAGCGAGGTTTCTGACTTTTCTGACCAGTTCAATCCCATCCGTTCCCGGCATATTCAGATCTGTAATCAACAAACCGCAGGGTGTGTCTTCGAGTATTTCAAGGGCTTCTCCGCCGTTTCCGGCAGTGAAAGACTCGTAGCCGTTAAAAGAAAAAAAATCTGCGAGGAGATTCCTTACAGGTTCTCCATCGTCCACAATCAGCACCCGGTTTTTCAGGGTTCTGCGCATTATTTTTTTTACTACTTTTGGTTGTAATTTGTCAACTATATAATACAACTTTAAGGTGATAGACCTTTCCGCCTCAATAGATTCAAAATTGTGTATCCTGCAAAAAGAAAGAAGGCAATAATGGTTCGGGATTGGACAAAGAGCATAGGAGAGACAATCAGAAAATACAGGCTCGCTGCTCATATGTCTCAGATGGCTCTTGCTGAAAAAATCGGAATATCTTATCAACAATTGCAAAAGTACGAAAAAGGGATCAACAATATCTCTGTCTATCGCCTCCAGCAGATATGTGAGTCCCTGAATATCCCTCTCAGCGTCTTTTTCGGAGGCAGGGAGGCTGAAAAAATAGCTGAAGATGTCAGTCAATACGGCATGCACAGGGAAGAAAAGACTCTCCTTGACCTTTTCCGCCGTATCGAAAACAGGGATATCAGGCGCGGTCTGCTTCTTGAGATGAAAGGTATAGTAAAGGAATTAAAAAAGAAATAGTCTCTTGCCTATCCTCTGAATTTTTGTTTTACCATATTATATATGTACGCAAACTCTTCGCTCTTAAGCAAATAACTCAGTAAAAAATAGGTTGCAACACAGAATGCCATTGTTCCGCCCATATAAATAACCTTCTGAATGGTATAGCCGGACTCCTGCCATAGTTTTCCGTGAAGAAGCATCCCGCCTGCAAGTCCCATCGGAATCGCGGCGGAGAGGCTTCTCATGAAGGAGGAGACAATTCTCCTGCCGTCGACCCTTTTCAATTTTTTTCTCAGGAACATGAACAACAGTAAAAAGTTTATTACCGAGGCAACAGAATTGGCAAGGGCCAAACCACTATGTTTCAGCGGTTGCATCAAAACTACACTCAGTAGTACGTTTGCAGCCAATGCGACTACAGCCACCTTAACAGGTGTCTTTGTATCCTGCATTGAGTAGAAGCTTACCGTTACCATCCTTACTCCTATGACAGACCAGATGCCGATAGAATAAAATAAAAGGGCCTGAGCCGTCCCCACTGTCGCTGCATAATCAAACTCCCCTCTCTGAAACAGTATGTTTACTATCGGCTCTCTTAAAGCTATTAAGCCGACCATTGCGGGGATTGTGATAAAAAACAACAACCTGATGGCAAATGAAAAGTCTTCTCTGAGCCTGTCGTAGTCGCCTTTTACAGCATGCTCCGAGAGCGCCGGAAGAACCGCCATCCCCATTGCAACGCCGAACATCCCAATGGGGAATTGAATGAGTCTCATTGAATAATAAAGATATGTGATGCTTCCCTCTGCGAGATACGATGCAAGGATCGTACTGACAAATATGTTTATCTGCGCCACGGCCATCCCCATTGTTGCAGGCATGACAAGGAGGGCCATTTTTTTTAGACCCGGATGTCTGAAACCATATTCGGGCTTCAGGCTATATCTGTTCCTGAAAAAAGAAGGCAGTTGAAATGCAAACTGGGTAAACCCTCCGGCTGTGACACCTATTGCAACCGCAAGAATAGGCTGTTCGATCCTGTATGAAAAGAGCAGGACTGCAGCTATAATCGTAACATTCAACAGCGCCGGTGCAAGCGCAGGGACGAAGAAGACGCGTCTCGTATTCAATGCACCCATTACAAGTGCTGCGAGACTCACAAAAAGAAGGAAGGGGAACATCACTCTTGTGAGCACGACAGTTAACGAAAACTTTCCGGGCATGCTGAGAAATCCGGGTGCTATTGCTGCTACAATTGCCGGTGAGAAGACGATTCCGAGGACACAGACCGAACCGACAATCACGGAGATAAAGGTAAAAGTTATTCTGACAAGTCTTTCCGCTTCTTCCTTCCCGTGTTTTGTCTGATATTCTGAGAGTACCGGAATAAAGGCAGCTGACATAGATCCTTCTGCGAACAACTCCCTTAAAAGGTTGGGAATCCTGAAGGCGACAAAGAATGTGTCGGCAGTGCCCGTTGCTCCGAAAAACCGCGCGAGTATCATGTCCTTTACATAGCCGAGGACACGGCTGATCAAGGTTGCTAAAGACATTAAACCTGCAGCTTTTGCTATGTGCTTTTTCTGGTCTCCTCCGGTCATTTTATCAATAAGCCTTATCGCGATATAAAAACAATTCCCTTTGACAGCAAGGCTAATCCAAGCCTGTGCAATATTATGCTGTGGATTATATCAAAAAAAGAATGTATAAGTTTGCAAAATACAGGAGAGGTTTTTTAAAATCCTCTATGGGCATACTCCTTGAGATTGTCACAAAGAAAAAGGAAAGGCTGAAAGACCTGAAATCACGCGTGCCTTTAAGTGAGTTGAAACGGAAGATTGCCGAAACCGGACGACCGAGGGATTTCCAGACCGCCGTGAGACGGCTCCCCGATGAAAAAATCAGACTGATCGCGGAGATAAAGCAGGCTTCTCCGTCAGGAGGGCTGATCAGAAAACGCTTTGACCATATGTCCATCGCGGGAACATATGAAAAAAAAGAAGTCAATGCTATTTCAGTGCTTACCGAGGAAGATTATTTTCAGGGAAATCTTTCCTTCCTTCCCGATGTCAGGAATATTTCGGCAAAACCTGTTTTAAGAAAAGATTTCATCTTCGATGAATACCAGATTTATGAATCGAGGGCTCATGAAGCAGATGCCGTACTTCTCATTGCGGCAATACTCGACAGGAATCAGGCAGCCGAATACCTCAATCTCGCAAAAGAACTCGGCCTGTTTGTGCTCTTCGAGATACACGATTTTAAAGAACTGGAAGCAGCACTGCTTGTTGACTGCGATATCATAGGGATCAACAACAGAGACCTTAAAACACTGGAAGTCGACATCAATACGACATGTAAACTGAAGGAAGATATCCCCTTCGGTAAGATAGTCGTCAGTGAGAGCGGGATAAAGACAAGAAATGATGTGAAAGTGCTTGAGGCTGCCGGTGTTGACGCTATGCTGATCGGCACTGCTTTCATGGAAGCGGAAGACATCGGACGGAAGATCGAAGAACTGACAGGAGATTGACGGGATTATAATCGTGCAGGTCAAAGTAAAAATTTGCGGCATAACAAATCCTGATGATGCAAGGGCAGCGGTGGACTTTGGTGCAGACGCTCTCGGTTTTGTGTTCTTTGCGGGAAGTCCCCGCTGTGTATCGCCCGAAGTTGCGGCAGCGATAATCGGGAAACTGCCCCCGTTTACAGCGACCATAGGAGTCTTTGTGAACGAAGAACCCAAACAGGTGGAGAAGACAATAACAGCCACAGGCATCGATGTCGTCCAGTTCCATGGCGAGGAACCGCCCGAGATGTGCGCTATTTCAAGGCGCTTAATAAAAGCCATACGGATAAAATCGCTCGAAAGTCTTGACCCATTAGAACACTATAAAAATATTGTATCCGCATTTCTGCTTGATACATTCACACCCGATCTTTTCGGAGGTACCGGCCGGATATTCAACTGGGATGTCGCAACATACGCCAAACAATTCGGGAATATAATACTGGCGGGTGGGTTAACGCCGGAAAATGTTGCTAATGCGGTCAGACATGTGCGACCTTACGCCGTGGATGTAAGCAGCGGCGTCGAATCGGAAAAAGGGAAAAAAGATCATAAAAAAATGAAAGCGTTCATCGAGAAGGCAAAGGGAGTGTAAAACAAATTTCAGATTTCAGATTTCTTTTTTCCCACTTTCCGAGCAAATCCTTACAATGGTCTTTACATTCCCTCTCGGATTGAAGTCTCCGGTCACTTCGAGAAACCTGGGCTTCAATCTCTTCAGTAGTTCTGAATATACCATGTTGGTTGCTTCCTCGTGAGATACGGAACTGTTTCGGAATGAATTGAGATAGAGTTTAAGAGATTTCAGCTCCACGATCTTCCTGCCAGGCACATAATTTATTTTTATCGTTGCAAAATCGGGATATCCTGATCGCGGGCAGAGGCAGGTAAACTCCGGGAACGTTATATCGATCTGATAATCGCGCTCCGGATACGGGTTATCCCATAGTTCCAGCCGGGTTTTCCTGATCGTTTTTTCGCCGTATTTCATACAAGAATCTAACATCAGGAGGATGATATTGTAAAGATTCCATGCAGACGTCAAGGGCTACTTGACTTTAATTTTAATGAAAAATTATAATTTAGCTTCAAAACTATGGGAACATATACCACATATCGTCCACATAAAATCAAGCGGAAGAGGTCTCACGGCTTTCTTGAGAGGATGAGTTCTTCAGGCGGGCGGAAGGTCCTTAAGAGGAGAAGGGCAAAGGGGCGCAAGAAACTGACGGTTTAATGCGTAAAAAACCTTTGCGTTCCCTGTCCGGAAGGCGGGACTTCGAACTGGTTTTCGAAGAAGGTATTTCTTCAGCCTCTCAACATTTCGTCATATATGCAAGGCTGAACGATCTCGGGTTTGACCGCCTTGGTCTTTCTGTCAGCAAAAAAATCGGAGCCGCCGTCATCAGGAACAGGATAAGGCGTCTCCTGAAAGAGGCTGTGAGAAAAATTGTGGGGGAGCTATCTCTGAATTATGACCTTGTCATCGTTGCCAAAAGGTCCTCCAAAGAGGGAACTCTGGATGATTTTGTCCGGGTTATTAGGAGGTTTCTCTTTAAATTTACCCGTGAAAATGCTGTTATATCGCAAGGATAATATGATAAAAAAACTGGTCATACTCGGAATAAGATCTTACAAATATATTATTTCTCCCCTGCTTCCCTTGTGCTGCAGGTTCAGCCCTACATGTTCCGAATATTCAGTCGCTGCAATCGGGAAGTACGGTTTAGTAAAAGGGGGTTATCTTTCATTAAGGAGGCTCTTAAAGTGTCATCCCTTCCATCCGGGCGGGTATGATCCTGTGAAATAATGGAAAAAAGAGCGCTTATAGCAGTTGCACTTGCATTTGCCGTCCTCCTTATCTATCAGTTCATCTTTATCAAACCAGAACCCCAAAAGATACCGCAACCGCAACAGGCTGCTGAGGAGAAACAGGCGCGGGAGGAAGCCAAGGTTACGCCGCCGCCTCTTGTCGTCGAGAAAAAACCCGCGCCTTCCACGGAAAAAGAGATCAAAGTTGAGACGGCGTTATACTCTGCCGTCATTTCGTCCAGGGGCGCATCGATAACGCACTTTGAGTTGAAGGGATATAAAGACAAATCCGGTAAGAACGTGATACTGCTGAAAGAGACGGGCTTGAAGCCTTCATTGGGGATAGGGGCAAGTGACGATTTCGAACTGGCAGACCTCGCCTATACTGTAAGCGCAAAAGAAATAGCCCTTGATCAAAAAACTCCGTCCGGTTCGCTCGTATTCGAACATGCAGGCGCGGGCTTCTCAGTCAGGCGCTCTTTTACCTTCCACAACGATACCTACAAGATTGATGTCAAAGATGAAGTTTCGGGGTTGGGCGATTACTGGATAACCATCGGCGCCGATTTCGGGGTTCATGACGCCGCAGACACCTGGATGCATAGCGGCCCGGTGCTGCTTCAGGAAACAAACAGGCTGGAATTCGATCCGAAGAAATTAAGCGAGTCCAAAGTATTCTCAGGAGGCCTGAAGTGGATTGCTCAGGAAGATAAATATTTTTTTGCTTCCCTTGTACCCGTTACTCCTGTAGAAGAGGCGAGGGTATGGAAGATCAAAGATACTCCTATCATCGCGTTCAGGGGCAAGCCGGGTGTAAACAGTTTCATCCTTTATGCAGGGCCAAAAGAATATGATACGCTTAAGGCGCTCAATGTCGGACTTGAACATATTGTCGATTTCGGGTTCTTCTCTATTATCGCCCTCCCGCTGTTCTGGATATTGAAGCTGTTTTACAATTTAAGCGGCAACTACGGATGGGCGATAGTGTGTCTTACCACACTTGTAAGGATACCCTTCATCCCTCTGGTAAACAAGAGCCAGAAATCAATGAAAAAGATGCAGGATATCCAGCCTAAGATGGCCGAGGTAAGAGAAAAATACAAAAAAGACCCCCAAAGAATGCAGAGGGAGATGATGGGGCTTTATAAGACCCACAAGGTGAACCCTCTTGGAGGCTGTCTGCCTATGCTCCTTCAGATCCCGGTGTTCTTTGCGCTCTATAAAATTCTAATGATAGCGATCGAACTCAGAGGAGCTCCCTTTATGCTCTGGATAAAAGACCTTTCAGCCCCCGATACCCTTTTCGGTCACATCCCCTCGTTATTCCCTCTAATAGGCGGTTTTGCTGTTGGGCCATTGCCCATACTAATGGGTGCCACCATGCTCATTCAGCAGAAAATGACGCCTACATCCCTCGATCCGACACAAAATAAGATTATGATGCTCATGCCGATCATATTCACGTTCATGTTCCTTAACTTCGCGTCAGGGCTTGTCCTGTACTGGCTGATGAACAATGTTTTCAGCATTGCGCAGCAGTTCTATGTGAATCAAAAACTGGCCAAAGAAAAAGCTAAAGAGTAAATTTTCACCCAATCCTTCCCAATGACCTTATTTCAGTGTCTGCGCTATACTAAAATATGTTCTCAGAGGATACCATCGCAGCCATATCAACCCCCTTAGGCGAAGGCGGCATCGGAATAGTCCGGCTGAGCGGAGACAACGCCCTCAGTATATCAGACGGCATATTCCTTTCACCAGGAAAGAAATCCCTCCTTGATTCAAAGAACCGCCGCATAATTTACGGCCACATTATCGATCCCGCCACCGGCGCTCAAATCGATGAAGTGCTTGTTACGGTTATGAGGTCTCCTAATTCATATACAAAAGAAGATATCGCGGAGATAAACTGCCACGGAGGGATGATAACTTTGAGAAAAATCCTTGAACTCGTCATCAAACAGGGTGCAAGGCTTGCAGAGCCGGGAGAGTTCACCAGGAGGGCATTTCTAAACGGAAGGATCGACCTTAGTCAGGCTGAGGCAGTACTCGACCTCATACGTTCCAGAACCGATGAAGGCAGAAGGATAGCAGTTGAACAGCTCCAGGGAAGCCTTTCCGAAAAGATCTGCTCTTTGCGGGACGGATTGACGGGAATTTGTGCTCATGTGGAAACTTATATAGATTTCCCTGAAGATGAAATCGAGACAGCGTCGAAAAAGGACTTACTGGAATCGATGCTGGGAATCCACGGAGAACTCGTGACACTTCTGAAAACGTATGACGAGGCCAGGTTCTTCAGGGAAGGCCTTTCGACCGCGATTGTCGGGAGACCGAATGTGGGAAAATCGTCCCTTCTGAATGCCCTCCTCCAAAAGGACAGGGCGATCGTTACCGAAATCCCCGGTACTACGCGAGATGTTATCGAGGAGTATCTGAACATCAGGGGCCTTCCGCTCAGGATTATGGACACCGCAGGCATACGGGATGTTAAGGATGCCGCTGAAAAGGAGGGAGTAAAAAGGAGCCTGAGGAGCATCGAAAACGCGGACCTCGTGATAGCTGTATTTGACGGCAGTGAAGCGTTAAGGGAGGAAGATTTCCAGATGATTCAAAGGGTAAAGAGTAAAAATACGGTTTTTGCTCTGAATAAGACTGACCTTCCATCAGTAGTTGATGAGAACTTTTTTTCATCCTTCATAATTCATCCTTCATCTTTGCTTATACATATATCGGCAACAAGGGGTGACGGCCTGGAAGAACTGAAAGAAGCGATCTTCAATTCATGCCTTAAGGACTGGAAAGAGGGAAGAGAGGGAATTGTTGTCGCAAACCTCAGGCATAAAATTGCTGTCGAAAAGGCCCTGGAATCAATGGAAAGAGCAATAAATGCCTTCGACGGGAATCTACCGATTGAGATCACTGCACTGGAACTCAGGGATTCCCTTGACAAACTCGGTGGGATTGTAGGCATCGTTACAACGGAAGAAATATTAAACAAAATATTCAGCGAATTCTGCATCGGGAAATAGGCGGCTTAGGTATGATTGCAAATTACGGTCGTAAAATGTAAAATTCAATGCTTTAACCATACGTCGAAAAGAGTTTTAGGAGTTTCTATTTTTTCACTCGTGACACTCCTCAATTTGAACTCCTAACTTAGATATGCCGGTGTGGTGGAATTGGCAGACGCGCCGGACTCAAAATGTGGCCAGAACAAAAAACAGCAATCGGCTACTGGCAATGGTTTCAGCATAATACCTTGATTAGGAAGCAGAAAGAGCATTTCTATATATTCCGGCTATTGCTGTCAAATCTGCATAAAACGCATAAAACTACTACAATTTTACTACAGTAAAGAAGA
>DCVG01000028.1 GCA_002328665.1 Nitrospiraceae bacterium UBA2194 | reverse complement strand
TTTCTTGATATAAATGATTATGATAAGAATCAATAGGAGGTAAAAGTGCCGGCAGAAATTGAAATGAAAGAGTCGGCTGTATAATGGTCATGATTGCAATAAAAGAAGAGCAGAAACTCAAAAACAGAAGAAAGCAAAAAAGATTTAGTCACCGTTGTAAAATAGCCTTTACCGTTGACGGAGTGTCCTACAGAGGGTTGTCGAGCAATTTCTCTTTGAATGGTTTTTTTATAAGAACGAATCACCCTTTTCCACCAGAAACGTTACTCGACATAGCAATTTATTTGCCCAATGATTTAACCTCGCAGGTAAAAGGAAAAGTTGTCAGAGCTTCAAAATATCCTCTTCCGGGAACAAGTGGAAGGGCAGAAGGATACAGAGAAAAGGGAATGGGAGTAGCAATATTGGAAAAGGACGCTCTCTATCTGCACTTCATCAGAGCACTTCTCTCGCATGAGGGCGAGTTTCTTTTTGAAAAATTACTATTCTCTGAACAAGAATCAAAATATCAAAATGTAATAACTGAATTGCAGAACACCACTCAGCTCTTTGACGTCGTTGCTCTATTGAATGGGAAGCAGTCAAAACAAGCCGGATTTTTAGGCAAAGTATGGTTTGATGCCAAAGTGAAAAACAATACCGATTATATCTTTAAGGTGCCTGTAGTAATATTTATGACAACTAAAAATAATGAAAACATTCAAAATCAAAAGAGCAACAGCTTACCAGTGATGGGTACAGTGCTGATGAGTTCTTCAGATAACATTTTTTACTGGAGGCCCGGTGAAACGATACCTTTGGAAGGTGAAATAGACCTGTTCTCGGAAGACATTCTGCATTATGAGCGTAAATTTATTGATTATTTAACTACGACTTGCCATCTTGCGCTGGATGAACCGATGAATATTGATGCTTATATTACAACCCTTTGGGTCGGTTCACCTTGTATTGTCGCTGATTCTCCTATCGTGAAGCCCTCACTGCATTCAATTATTTAGACTTTCGTTTGATTCTATGGCTCCAATCCGGAAACATACCCAATGGATTTTAATCGTTTGAGGGAAGCCAATATCATACTTGAAGAAAAGTTTTTTTAATGATAACAAGAAAAGACTATCATAAAGTGGTAAAAAGCCGTGAATCTTTTTTGTAAGATGCACGGTAACAAATCAGTAGCAAAGAGTGTATAAAAATATCCCCCTACCCAAGCAGGCTTCGTTTTCTGCACTTTAAGCAATATACTAAAATCAGGACTTTTAATCTGAATATTTGACAAAAAAAGTGTTTTGTATTCTAATTACATTAAAGCAGCTTAAAAGGAATCCCGATGGCTTATCAGGTTAGCGATAAAATAAAAAAACAAACAATAAAATGTTCTTATAATTTTACATGTTTAAATAATGATACCTGGAAGACCTGTTTGATCGACAGAGATGTCCAGGGAGCTTTTCTTGCTATAAAAACTAAAAGTAATAAAAAAGATTGCACATACCGATTTTCACATGCCTCTTCATATTTTTGCAGTTGCCCGACGAGACGTGAAATTTATAAACGTTACAAAATATGATGTTGGTATTAAAGTAAGCTATTGATAGAAAATATTTATGGCATTCAAGAGGTCGTCGGTTCGATCCCGGTCAGCTCCACCAGAATTTGATCCTGTGCCTTTTTTTCTTATTGCCTTCTTAATTATAAGCCCGTTAATAATTATGTGATAACAGGTGTTCACTTTTAATATGTAAATGGCAAAAAGCAAACATTTGTCTTGAAATCTTCGGCGTAATCTGGTATCCAATAGACATGCCTGATAGAGCAAAAGTTACGGTTACAGGGACATATCTCAAGGGTCTGAAGAAGAAAGTCGAAGCACTGAAAATTTTCACGGAGGTCTCTCCTGTCATTTCATCTACTCTCGACCTGAAGGAACTGATGACCATCGTCATGGAAAAGGCAAAGGATATCATGAAGGCGGAGGCGTGCTCTATCCTCCTTTACAACAAGGAGACAAAAAAGCTCGAATTTGAAGTAGCGCTGTGCAAGGCTGTGTCTGCAACAGATATCCTCAAAGGAAAAATAACCCTTGATATGGGGCAGGGTATCGCGGGATGGGTGGCAAAAAACCGGAAGCTGCTCGTAATAAAGGATGTAAAATCCGACAAGCGTTTCTTTCACGATGCGGATAAATTGACGGGTTTTGTGACGAAGAGTCTTATCGCTGCGCCGCTCATCGGAAGAAGGGGGCTTATCGGCGTTGCCGAGATTATTAATCCGGGGAAAAGGGATATGGATTTGGGGATACTCCAGCTCCTTACGAGGCATTTTGCAATTGCCATCGAGAACGCTCAGTATCACAGGGACTCTCTCGAAAAGGAGAGGCTGAAGCAGGAGCTTGAAATAGCCTCTTCCCTCCAGAAAAGCTTTCTTCCCGAATCGCCGGCCTTCAGGAGAGGCAATATCTCGGTTTCGGCAGTGAATATTCCTGCAAAACAGGTAGGGGGGGACCTGTATGATTTTATCGACCCTGTTGAGGGGAAAGCAGGGGTCTTCATAGGGGATGTATCCGGGAAAGGGGTTTCAGCGGCCCTTTACATGGCAAAGGTCATCAGTGATTTCAGGTATAACGCGCTTATGACCGACTCGCCCGAGATCGTAATGAACCGGCTGAATGCCATTCTTTCCGGAGCTCCGAGGGGTATGTTCCTCACGGCTGCGTATATGATAATCGACACCGCCACAGGGGAGACCCGGTTATCGGTTGCCGGACATCCTCCTTTTCTATGGATAACCGGCAGGGGGACCGAAGTCTCATCGATTATTTCCGGCCCTCCGCTCGGCATAGTCCCTGATACTTATACCTCAAGCAGCATATCGCTCAGGAGAGGCGACAGACTGCTGCTGCTGACCGACGGGGTCTTTGAAGCTAAGAACAGGGAAGGGCAGAGGATGGGCTTTGATAATTTTGTGAATTTTGTCGGAAAGCATGCGGGCGAGGGGCAGCTTGCGAAAATCGTAGCCGATTATGTGACGAATTTTTCGAGGGGAGTAGATTTGGCGGATGATATGACTG
The DNA here is from genome assembly GCA_002328665.1 of Nitrospiraceae bacterium UBA2194. Classification (GTDB taxonomy): domain Bacteria; phylum Nitrospirota; class Thermodesulfovibrionia; order Thermodesulfovibrionales; family SM23-35; genus UBA2194. Next base: position 21,224 of record DCVG01000028.1, on the reverse strand, counting down.
TTGTCGAAATAGGGTTTTCCTGAAATATGCCCGAAATATGAAAGACGCTATTGTCATTACCGTGCCGTCTCATCCGAAATTTCTTTCCGTTGTCAGAGCCGTGACAGTCACTGCAGTCCGGTTATACGAAATTGACGACACAACTGCAGAGGAGATAAAACTTGCAATTGACGAGGCATGCACGAATATCATCAAACATGCTTATAGGGGAGACACGTCAGGGAAGATTGTTTTAAAATATTCAGCCGGCCGGGAGGCGTTTAAGGTTGTCATTGATGACAACGGTTTAAAGGCGCGACCGGAGTCGATCAGGGGCAGGAGTTTCGATGACGTCAGGCCCGGCGGCCTCGGCATCCATTTCATAAAGCGGGTCTTCGACATATATAAGTTTGATGCGAAGAAGAAAAGGGGCAACAGGCTGACCCTCATCAAATATTTTGAAGGGGAAAAATGAACATAACGGTTGCTGTGTACAGGGGGAAAAAAGTGGTTGAGCTGTCCGGCGATATAGACATGTACTCGTCTCCGGAACTCAGGGAGCATCTGATGGCGCTTATCAGGAGGAAAGTCCCTTCCCTGCCGGTTAATTTCGGTAATGTATCATATATCGACAGTTCCGGTATAGCCACCTTTGTCGAGGGCCTGAAATGCATGAAGTCGTACGGCGGACGTTTGCAGTTCTTCGGTATTCCCGAAGGCATTATGGAGATTCTCAGATTTTCCAAGCTGGACAGGGTATTCGAGATATACGGAAATATTGAGGATGTCTTCGATAGCTGAAACCCTCTTCGGTTTTATCGGCAGGAAAGCCGGGACTGCTTTGAAGGGTATCCATGATGCGTCAAAAATCATCAACGATATCTTCTACTGGTCTGTTCTCTCTCCCTTAAAAGGCAAACCGGTCCGGTTCAGGGCCGGTGTTTATGAAATGGTGAAAGCAGGGTATAATTCGGTGCCCATTGTCGCCGTCATCTCCTTTTTCATAGGGATAATCCTCGCCTTTCAATCGGCATATCAGCTCAAGAGGGTCGGCGCCCTGATCTATGTTGCAAATCTCGTCGGCGTTTCGATAACGAGGGAACTCGGTCCGATAATGACCGCCATCATATTTTCCGGCAGGAGCGGTTCTGCTTTTGCTGCGGAGATAGGGTCCATGAAAGCCGCTGAAGAGGTCGACGCACTCGTCAGCATGGGGATCAACCCGGTAAGGTTTATTGTAGTGCCGAAGTTGCTCGCCCTTATGGTCATGCTGCCCGCCCTCACGGTCTTTTCCGATTTTATGGGAATCCTCGGAGGCTTTGTCCTTTCGGTGACGGTTCTTGAGATCCATCCGATGAGCTATATTCAGCAGACCATCAACGCCCTGCTCGTTAAAGACGTTATGACCGGCCTCGTCAAGGCATTGGCATTCGGCGTGGTGATAACAGTTGTCGGCGCATATCAGGGGTTCAGGGTAAAAGGAGGAGCCGAAGAGGTTGGCAGGAGGACGACGTCTGCGGTTGTGGCCTCTATTTTTCTGGTGATAGTGTTCGATCTGTTTTTTACGGCGCTGTTTTACTATTTTACATAAATGGTGCATCAGAGCGGAATAGAGATAAATGGAAAATGCTATTGAAGTAGCGGGGCTTGTCACCCATTACGGGGAAAGGGAGATACTGAAGAATATCAGTTTCTCCATTGCCGGAGGAATGACCACTGTGATACTCGGCGGAAGCGGCTGCGGAAAAAGTACGCTCCTCAAGCACCTGATAGGTCTTTTAAAACCAACAGGAGGGCATATACTCTTCCAGGGGAAAGACATAACAGTGATGGATGAAGATGAACTGAACGAAGTACGCAGGAAAATGGGGATCCTGTTTCAGGGCTCGGCGCTGCTTAATTCGATGACGGTCCTGGACAATGTCGCCCTTCCGATGAGGGAACATACGAAACTCAAAGACTCTACGATACAGATTATGGTGCGCATGAAGCTCGATCTTGTCGGACTCTCGGGGTTTGAAGGTTTTTATCCGTCTCAGCTGTCCGGAGGAATGAAGAAAAGGGCGGGTCTTGCAAGGGCACTTGCTCTGGACCCTGAAATGCTTTTTTTTGATGAACCTTCCGCAGGCCTTGACCCGGTGACCGCTGCGGGTCTCGATGAACTCATAGTGAAACTGAAGAAGGTATTTAAGATGACCATAGTCGTGGTTACCCACGAGCTTCCGAGTGTATTCACGATTGCCGATTATGTTATCATGCTTGATGCCGGCAGGGTAATATTCTGCGGGACGCTTGACGGGTTAAAGGCGTCCGACAATCCGAGGATAAGGATGTTCCTTGAAAGACAGCCGGAGCAGGAGAGCTATTCTCCGGATGATTATTTCAGGATAATTGCTGGCGAGTAAGAATGAAAGAAGAGATTAAGGCAGGAGCAATCATAGTCGTATCACTCCTGATTCTCAGCGGCTTTATTGTCCTTGTCGGCGGAAGCCGGATTTTTGAAAAGTTCGACAGATACTATATAAAGGTCATGAACACGGCCGGCCTCGAGACGGGTTCGCCGGTAAAGCTCGGCGGTGTGAGGGTAGGGAGGGTATTGAGCATAAAGCCGCCTGACAACCCCGGGGAGCCGGTTACCGTCGGGATCGGGATAAAACGCGGTACGGCGCTCTATCAGGGTACAAGGGCTTTGATCTCCCAGACAGGTTTTGTCGGAGATATCTACCTGCTGCTTACCATCGACAACACTGCAAAGGAAAGGATTAACCCGGGCGACGTCATCCCTTCTTCAGAGAAGGTCCAGTTCGACGTCCTCATGTCCAGAATGGATGAGCTGTCGCAGTCTGTGGACAATTTAATCAGGGACATGGACAAGCTGTTCAGCCGGCAGAATATCAGGGGGATTGAGCAGTTGATCGGGAATACGAACAACGCAATAGTTTCAGGATCGGCAAATCTTGACAGGATCGCAACATCCCTTAAGGTCACCTCCGAAAAACTCGATCGCGTCCTCAACGAAATCGAGGGCTTTTTGCATGACAACAGGGCTGACGTATCCAATCTCATAAAGAAGGCGCGGGAAGATATCGAAAAAGCCGGAGAAATGATCAGGAGCATCGAGGCTACGGCAAAGTCTGTTGAAAAGACTTCGAAGTCGGTCGACAAAGCCGTTGTTATCCAGTCCGGGAACATCGAGAACCTCATCGGCACTATGACGAGGACTACGGAAGAACTGCAGGAACTCCTCCAGGAGATAAAAAATAAACCCTGGAGTATTATTTACAGGGAAAAGAAGGGGGAACAGTGAAGAAGGGTCTCTTCGTCATCTTAACCGTTTTTCTTCTGTCGGCATGCTCAATGCCGGAGACAAAAATCTACAGTCTTCACCTGCCCGAATCTTATGGTAAAGCAGGGCTGCGGGAAAGCGCCGGCGAAATAACCGCAGCAGCCGGCGCATCCATCGTTATCGTAACAAACTCCCCCCGCTACCTTGCGCAGCCGTATATGGCATACAGGAATTCTCCATATCAGCTCGAGCTTTCAAAATATTCGAAATGGGTATCGCCCCCATCCGAGTTATTGAAAGAGGCGCTTAAAGACTCGCTCTTGCCGACGCATCTCTTTAAGGAGATCAGGACATCCGGGCCGGCGCCCGACGGATTTTATTTGCTCGAGGTCAGGCTGAAGAAATTCGAAAGATATGACGAAGGTAACGATTCGTTTGGCGACCTGCTGTTCGAGGCAAAACTCGTTTCTCCCGACGGCAAAGAGATGTATCGCGGGACCGTTTCGGAACACATCAGACTCGAGGGCCGTACTTTTTTGGGCCTTGCCAAAGGACTTAGCAGCGCGCTTTCAGAAGGGCTGGAAGAAGTAAGAAAAAGCGTAATTATGCATGTTCCGGAGCATTAGATGCCGTCTCAATAACTCTTATTCATCCCGCCATGGTATAATTTCTCTGCGATGAACGTGAAGAGATTCGTGAAGCCGAATGTTTACTCCCTGCAGGCATACCAGGCTAAGGATATACCCTGCAGAGTGAAGCTCGATGCAAACGAGAGTCCTTACGGCTTTATGGATGCATATAAGGCAGTAAGGTCTGTCAGGACCAACAGGTATCCCGACCCGGCGGCGCAGACCCTGAAAAACTCGGTATCAAAAGAAGCCGGAATGAAACCTGGGAATATCCTCCAGGGGAACGGTTCCGACGAGCTGATCTACTATCTCATTACGACTTTCGGCGGACCTGTTCTTTATCCCGTGCCTACTTTTTCGATGTACGGGATTATCACGCAGGCCCTCGGAGAAAAAAAGGTGGAAGTTCCTCTTGACAAGGATTTCGACCTGGACGAAAAAGGGATGCTGATGGAGATACGCAGGAAGAAACCCCGGTTGATCTTCCTCAGCTCACCGAACAACCCGACGGGCAACTGTTTTTCATCGCAGACCATATTGAAAATCATCGAATCAACGTCTTCGACGTCCCTTGTTATAGTGGACGAGGCGTATCAGCCCTTCGCAAGCAGCAAAGGCTTCATCCCCATGCTCGGCGATTATAAAAACCTTCTCATCATGAGGACGCTGAGCAAGATGGGACTTGCAGGACTGAGGGTCGGTTTCCTGATCGCGGACGAAGAAGTCATCGGGCATGTCAATAAGGTGAGGCTCCCCTTCAATCTCAACGCATTGTCCCAGGCAGCAGCCATAGAAATCCTGAAGGATAAAAAGGCGCTGAAAAAGAATATACGTCTTATCGTGTCGGAGAGGGGGAAGCTTTTCAGTGAACTCTCGAAAATAGCAGGGATCACACCTTACCCGTCGGAGGCGAATTTCATATTGTTCGGGGTTGAAGACGCTGACGGGGTTTTCAACGGACTTCTGAAAAATGGGGTGCTTGTAAGGAATATGAAGGGAGTCGGCGGCGGCTGTCTGAGAGTGACCGTAGGGACGCCGGATGAGAACCGCATATTCATAAGAGCGCTGAAGCTGATACTGAAGAATTCCCCCTTAGTAAAGGCTGATAAAGGGGGTTGAAATCCGGGAGAAAATATGAGAACGGCAAAAGTAGAGCGGAAGACAAAAGAGACTGATATAAAGTTAACGGTAAACCTCGACGGCGAAGGCAAGTACAGCATCGATACCTCAATCCCTTTCCTCGACCACATGCTTTCTTTAATGTGCAAACACGGGCTTTTTGACGTGAAGATAAAGGCAAAAGGAGATATCGATATCGATGATCACCATACGGTGGAGGACGTCGGCATAGTGCTGGGAAAGGCGGTGAGACAGGCGCTCGGTGACATGAAAGGGATTTCCCGGTATGGACAGTCATCGGTGCCGATGGACGAGACGCTCGCTTCAGTGAGTCTCGATGTCAGCGGAAGGCCTTATCTCGTTTACAGGGTCGCGTTTCCGAAGAGAAGCAAGCTCAGGAATTTCGACCCCGACCTCGTGGAGGATTTTCTTCAGGCGTTTGCCGGCAACAGCGGTATAACCCTCCACGTTGAATCCCCGTACGGCAGGAATACTCATCATATTATAGAGGCGGTGTTCAAGGCCTTTGGAAGGGCGCTGAGGCAGGCGGTGTCGATCGACCCCAGGGTAAAGGGCGTACCGTCTACCAAGAGAGTGCTGGGATAAGAACCCTTTGACACTTTTGCACTTATGAAGATAGCAATCACAGGGAAGGGCGGTGTCGGCAAGACGACTCTTGCGTCCTTACTGGCCCACCTGTACGCAGAAGAGGGCAGGAAGGTCATCGCTGTTGACGCAGACCCCGACGCCAATCTTGCGTCGGCTTTAGGCGTTCCGGCGGAAGAAGCGGAAAAGATCAGGCCGATCGCGGATATGGCAGACCTGATAGAGGAGCGGACAGGAGCGAAACCCGGCGGCATGGGAGGCATTTACAAACTCAATCCGAAAGTCGATGACCTGCCGGAAGGCATAGGTTACAGGCTTGACGGGATAATCCTGCTCACTATGGGAAAGCTGAAGGCTGCGGCTTCCGGTTGTTATTGTCCGGAAAACGTTCTCCTTCGGAGTATTCTGAAGCACCTTATGGTCGGCAGGAGCGAAGTGGTGATAGTCGATATGGAAGCAGGCATAGAGCACCTCACCAGGGGGACCGCAGAGTCCGTGGACGCGTTTATCGTCGTTGTTGAGCCGGGACAGAGGAGTCTGCAGACTGCGAAGACTGTCTTTGAAATGGCGAAGCAGCTCGGCGTGAGGAAGGTTTTCATTGCTGCAAACAAGATAAGAGGCTTGGGTGATCTGGATTTCATAAGAGATAACCTCGGCAGCGGGGAATTGACAGGAGCGATCAGTTTCAGCGATTCCATAATGGAAGCCGACATGAAAGGCTTGGCCCCTTTTGTTCATTCGCCCCGTACAGTGGAAGAGGTGAGAGAGATAAAGGTGCGCATAGAGGACAGTCTGAAGGATTTGAAATGAAGATAGACAGGATCCTCGTCGGCATTGATTTCGAGCCGGCTGCGGAGACCGTCATCGCATATGCGTCGACCTTTGCCTCGGCCATGAATGCCTCTCTGACCCTTTTGAATGTCCTCGATTATATGGTTACTCCGCCGGCATATCTCGTCCCGTATATCGAAGAGGAAAAACGAATCGCCGAAAAGAATTTTGACGCAATGAAGGCGCAGCTGGTGAGTAAAGGCGTCAGCGCCGATTTCGAAGTGGTTGTCGGAAGGTTGACCGAGTCTTTCGGAGCAATGTTGAAAAAGACGCATGCTGATATGCTCGTACTCGGATTTATGTCTCACGTACTGAGGCGCAGCAGTTCCGAGAAGCTGATCAAGGGCTTGCAGGTCCCCATGCTTGTTGTGAGGGGTGAGAAGGCAAAGTCTGCGGTTAAGGGAACCGTTGCCATCAGGAGAATACTCTGCCCGACCGATTTCTCGGACGCTTCAAAAAAGGCCCTGGACGCGGCAATGGAATTAAAGGATATTTTTTCCGCAAAGCTGGACGTTCTGTTTGTCTCACCCGACTATCCTATTAAAAAAATGAAAGCGGTAAAGGAAAAAGAAACGATATTGCGGGACCTGCGGGAAAAGGCAAAAGACGACATGAATTCATTTCTAAGGGGATACGGCCTGCAATCTCCAGGGGTGATAGATGAAGGAGAGCCGTACAAAAGAATAGTGTCGTTCACCGAAGAAAAGAATATCGACATTATTGTCATGGGCGCGAGGGGGTTGGGCCTGATACAGGGCGTACTAATCGGCAGCGTGACGGATTCGGTATTAAAAACATCTCCCTGTCCTGTTCTCGTAGTACATTAATGTTTATTGATATCCTCTTCCTTGTCCTGGGCCTCCTATTGATCCTTATTGCTGCTGAAACCTTTACAAACGGGATAGAGACTTTCGGAAGAAAATTCTCGTTCTCCCAGGCTGTTGTGGGAAGTCTGTTCGCAGCAGTGGGTACGGCCCTGCCTGAGACGATACTTCCCCTTGTTGCGATATTCTTTTATAAGGGGGAAGCCGCTCACGATATCGGCGTCGGCGCGATACTCGGCGCGCCCTTCATGCTTTCCACGCTTGCCTTTTTCCTTGTCGGTCTGACGGTATTGGCGTCCTCTGTTAAAAAGAGGCGCAAGTTCGAGATGCAGGTCGAAACGCATTCTACCAGGAGAGACCTGCTTTTCTTTCTCCCCATGTATTCTGCCGCAGTTCTGATACCTGTTGCGGCGGGACCTTCTTTTTCCGTCCTGATAGCGGTCCTTCTGGTCGCTGGTTATATATTTTACGCCTACAGCACATTCAGATGCGAGAGTGCTGATATTGAGCACTCGGGACAGATGTACCTGTCGAGACTCGGCAGGAAGATGAAATTGACAAAATCCGACGACCCCCATCTCGCGCTGATCCTGTTGCAGGTTTTCGGCGCGCTTGCCGTCATGATAACCGGGGCCCACACATTTGTGGAAGCTCTTGAGCACGTTTCCCTCCTGTTCGGCATGAACCCGCTTCTCTTCGCCCTGCTTCTCGCTCCGGTCGCAACGGAGCTGCCGGAGAAATTTAACAGTGTGACCTGGACATGGAAGGGAAGGGACACCCTTGCGCTCGGGAATATCACAGGCGCCATGGTATTTCAATCTACCTTTCCCGTTTGCGTCGGACTACTTTTTACCGAGTGGAAACTTACCGGTATGGCCCTGTTCTCCGCCGTCATAGCCCTCGCATCCTCGCTGATAGTGCTTGCGGATCTGACCTTCAGAAAACGCCTCTCCCCCGTAACTCTGCTTCTGGGTGGAGTATTGTATTTAATATATGCAATTGCGTTGGTTACAGGAAATACTTAAGAAATAACTTTAAGAAGATGGGGGTCATGGGGTTACATGCTGTATACCACTTAGCACCGCTATTGCGCCGAAGGCGGCGTAGCAGGGAATGACGGAGAATACATTGGCGGCGCATAGCCCGAGCCTGGGGGCGGAGGTGGCGGCATTCCCTGAAGAGAACGAGTCCGTGTCACCACTCCCGGAATCTGGTTCCCTTTGGAATACATGCACTGCATATATGCAATATCATACCTGCGCTGCGCCTCCCATCCATAAACCCGCGCAGAATCAGCGCCCGATGCTGTGCCGAGCAAAAGTCCACTCGCAGCACCGATGGCAGCGCCGGCACCCACATCACCCGAGGTAGAGCCAATGGCAGCCCCGAGGCCGGTTCCGATGACCGTACCCACGACAGCGCCTGTGACAATATTCTGATTAACTGTTTCCTGAGGGGACTGTCCAATCTGCTGTAATGCCCACTGCTTGCAGATGGCGTCCTCGGCCTGGAACAATTCAAAAGGTTTTCCGGGTGGCGGCAACACCATCACGCTGGGCCCCTTGGGGACGGTCGCACATCCACCCATCACCAGCAAAGCCAGAAATAAAAAGATGCTTATTCTTTGGCTCATCATGCCTTTACTCCTCCTTGTCCGGCGGAGCCGGCGGAATAACTTTCAACCAGCCACCAGGACATTTTTTTATGTATGGATAATACCCCTCAGGATTTTGGCAGTAATACCAATGATACTGTTCCTCCGGCTGGATATATACCGAAGGCTGTTGTGGGCTGCCCGCGGATGCTTCCGGATAATATGGGTAATATGGATAATAGTATGGATAGTACACAGGACCCCACCATGGCCCCCATCCACCCCATCCAGGCCCGATCCAGATACTGCCATGCCAGCCACTCCCTCCATGCCAGCCGCTCCCTCCATGCCAGCCGCTCCCTCCAGGTGAGCCGCCCCTCTTGACTGCATATCCAGGTATGGTTTCAACAAAGAGTAACATCAAAACAACAAGGACAAGACAAATAGCATTTTTCATTTGCATCTCCCATTTTGCAGAGGCTTTCTTGTCCATCCTCCGCAATCAAGAAAGTTATTACATTCTTATCCCCTTTCTCTTATTATAATAGACATTGAAAACAATCAAAAGGTTATAAAGAAAAAAATACCATAAGGGTAACAGCCAATTTTTCAGAAAGGTATTTTATGACCGCAAAAGAGACAATCAGGAAAGAAGTTCTGAAAAACCGTGATTCCCTTCAACCGGAGATAAAAGCAGAAAAAGATGCATTAATCAGACAGCGGCTTTTTGCGCTCCCCGAATTTGCAGCGGCGAAAGCGATATTACTCTATGCTTCTTTCAGATCGGAAGCAGACACGCTGAAAATCCTCACCGGTTCTTTGTCTGCGGGAAAGAGAATACTGCTTCCAAAGGTGGATAAGGAAAAACGGATACTCGTTCTCTATGAAATAGAAGGGCCGGCTGAGTTATTCCCGGGATTTATGGGAATTCCCGAGCCGGCGGCGACGGAGGGAAGAATGAGGAGCGTTGATGTCGCCGACCTCGTTGTTATTCCCGGCGCGGCATTTGACAGCAGGGGCAACAGGCTTGGATATGGGGCGGGGTATTATGACAGACTCCTGAGTGAACGGGCAAAAAAGATGCCGCTCGTTGCCCTTGCATATGAAGAGCAGATTGTCGATGTTATTCCTGCAGAGAAGCATGATGTAAAAGTCGATATGATCGTCACCGATAGACGTCTTATCCGGACATGAATCAAACCGGCGAGAGTGAAATCATTCATGGCTGCAATTCTATTAATCTTTATCTAACAAGTTGTTTAATATCTTTAATCCTGCCATTCCGGAATCTTCTTTATAAACAACCCCCTTTATCCCCCTTTATTAAGGGGGAATCAGAAGGAATTATTGATAAATAATTCGACCTAAACCCTCATAAGATGTCAGGCAGATATGCAACTGACGGGTTGAGGTTGCAGGTCCCTTTTTTTGACATCCCATAATTGCACATGCTAAAATGCCGCAAAATACCGGAGGTGCTGCTGCAAATGGACCTGAAAAAGATAGAAAAGGGAATACGACTTGTCCTCGAAGGCATCGGTGAAGACCCTGAAAGGCCGGGACTGAAGGATACGCCGGAAAGGGTTGCCAGGATGTATATGGACATATTCTCCGGTCTTGAAACTCCCACCGAAGAACTGCTGAAGGCAATAGAAGGGGAAAGCCACGATGAAATGGTGCTCCTGAAAGATATCCCCTTTTATTCCGTCTGCGAGCACCATCTTGTCCCTTTTATCGGAAAGGTCCATGTTGCGTATATCCCCTCAGGCGGCAGGATTGTCGGTTTGGGCGAGCTGGTGAAGGCGCTCGAGGTACTTGCAAAAAAACCGCAGGTGCAGGAAAGACTGACGACCCAGTTTGCCGACCTGATTATGAACAAACTGAAGCCCAAGGGGGCGATGGTTATCATCGACGCAGAGCATTTATGTATAAGCATGAGAGGGGTTAAAAAACCGGGGACAAAGACCGTTACATCGGCGGTCAGAGGCATATTCAGGACCAAGCAGTCTACCAGGGAGGAATTGCTCGAGCTCATCAAAAAAAGGGAATGAGCGGGTAGCGCGAAAACCCTGAATGCAACCAATCATTTAACATAAGGGGGACAGCATGTCAGCGCAATTGATTGACGGCAAAAAGGTATCGTCGGAGATTAGGGAAAGTCTGAAAAAAGATATTGGCGGCCTGAAGGCAAAAGGTATCGATCCATGCCTTTCAGTGGTTCTGGTGGGTGAAAATCCGGCATCGAAAAAATATGTCGCTTCAAAGGAAAAGACATGTGATGAACTGGGGATAAAAAGCGTCCCGCACAAGTTGCCCGAAACGACTACACAGGAAGAGCTTATGAGTCTGGTGGACACGCTCAACAACGACAGAAAAGTTCACGGTATCCTCATTCAGCTCCCTTTACCGAAAGGCCTTGATGAAAAAGCGGTTATGAACAGGATCGCACCCGAAAAGGACGTCGACGGTTTCGGGCCGCAGTCGCTCGGCAGGCTGGTCCTCGATGAAGCGGGATTCCTGCCGTGCACTCCCCACGGTGCGATGAAGATGCTCGAAGCATACGGCATCGATCCGTCGGGAAAACACGCGGTAGTGCTGGGAAGGAGTGTTATAGTGGGAAAGCCTCTGGCTTTACTGCTTCTCAGAAAGAATGCGACTGTCACGATCTGCCACAGCAGGACTGCGGACCTGAAGGCGGAATGCCTCAGGGCCGACATCCTTTGCGTTGCGATTGGCAAGGCTAAGTTTGTGAAAGGCGACTGGATCAAAGAAGGCGCGGCAGTCATAGATATCGGCATAAATGTTACACCTGAGGGCAAGATCGTGGGAGACGTAGATTTCGATGCCGCCAGAGAAAGAGCGGGTTTTATTACGCCTGTGCCCGGAGGAGCGGGCCCCATGACTATAGCCATGCTCATGTACAACACAGTGCAGGCGGCAAAAGCGGCGGCGGAATAGAGTGAAGTTCTCAATAGAAATATGCTATATTTATATATATTTATATAAAAAGTGAGGGAACCCGATATGTCGTTATCCGTTGTTCAGGTCGACTATAAGCTTTCCCGGTCTCTGATCCGGGAAGTGATGGACAGGTCGGGGCAGAACCTGCTGGCCTGTTATCAATGCCGGCGATGCGCTGCAGGCTGTCCCGTTGGGGACGAGACCGGCGTGACCCCCGACCGTTTGATCAGGACGATTATCTTCGGCGACAGGGAGAAGGCTCTCAGTAACCTTCTCGTGTGGAAGTGCGTTGCCTGTTATACCTGCGGTTCCCGCTGTCCGAACAACATACAGACCGCAAGGATCAATGAAGCGCTTAAGGAGATGGGCAAGGAAGACCATGTCGAACCATTGCTGCCGGCGGTCGCTGCATTTCACGATAACTTCATGAGATCGGCTTCCCATTTCGGACGTATCAACGAGATTGAGTTTATGGGTCTCTACGAATTGCAGAATACGAAAAGAGAGATAAAGAAAGGCGGAGGATGGAAAGTCGTTGCCGGCGCCTTGAAAAGCAGTGCGAGACTGGCTGTCTCGATGATGAAGAAGAAACGGCTGCACTTCCGTCTGAACAGGATCAGGAACCTTTCCGAGATTAAGCGGCTCTTCAGAAAAGCCGGGAACGGACCCGGAGGCTGAGCTTGCAGATAGCCTATTATCCCGGATGTTCACTCCATGCTTCTTCGCAGCTCTATGACATCCAGTGCAGGAAAGTATTCAGGCAACTTGGGATAGAACTGAAGGAAATAGAGGACTGGAACTGCTGTGGCGCAACTTCCGCCGGCAAGACCGATTACTTCCTGTCCGTGGCGCTTCCGGCCCGTAATCTCGGCATTGCGGATTCGAGCGGACTTTCGGAGATGCTTATTCCCTGTTCATCCTGCTACAACCGGACATTGGTATCCCAGAAGATACTCTCTGAAAACCATGAACTGAAAAACAGGATAAATACGGAACTCTCCAGTAAGGTCGAAGGGAAAGTGAAAATATCCAGCATCCTCGACATTCTTGTGTCGAGGGCCGACTCCGGAGAAATCGCGGAAAAAGTAACAAAAAAACTGGAGGGGTTGAAGCCGGCATGCTATTACGGCTGTCTGCTGACGAGATTCCCCGCTGATATAAAGATATCCGATGATGTCGAGAACCCCCGGGGCATGGAGGTAGTCTGCAAGGCCCTTGGAGCCGAACCTCTCGACTGGAGCTATAAAACAGACTGCTGCGGAGCTTCAGCAGCGGTTAATGATACAGAGACGTCGCTGTCGCTCATGGCCGGTATATTAAAGGACGCAGTCGCACGGGGAGCCGACTGCCTCGTCACCACCTGTCCGATGTGCCAGATGAACATGGACGCATATCAGGACAGGGTCTGTGATATGTACGGAATCACGACGAAGCTGCCCGTTTTCTTTATTACGGAGCTTATGGGCATCGCCATGGGTTTTACCCCGGAAGAACTGGAAATAGACAGACATTTCGTTGATTGCCTTGGTCTGCTGAAAGGTTTGAAGCTTGTATGAATAAGGTTCCTTCCAAAAAGAAAGGTTCGGTCCTGGTGGTCGGCGGCGGCATCGGTGGAATGCAGGCGGCGCTCGATCTTGCAGACAGCGGGTTCAGGGTCCATATGGTACAGAGGGACCCGTCTATCGGAGGTACCATGGTCATGCTCGATAAGACCTTTCCCACAGGCGACTGTTCCATGTGCATGATATCCCCAAAAATGGTCGAAGTGGGCCGGCACCTGAACATCGACATCCATTCGCCGGCGGAAGTCGTATCTGTCGAAGGCGGGCCCGGAGATTTCAGCGTCAGGGTCAGGGTCGCCCCCAGATATGTGGACCCCGACAAATGTACGGGTTGCGGAGATTGCGAGGCGAAATGCCCGAAGAAGGTATCGAGCGAGTTCGAGCAGGGACTCGGGGTGCGCAAAGCCATTTATTCACTGTTCCCCCAGGCGGTGCCGAATACAAGGGCTATCGACAGGAAAAATTGCCTCTACTTCATGAAGGGCCGCTGCCGCATCTGCGAAAAAACCTGCAAGGCCGGTGCCATCAATTTTCAGGATGAGGGGAAAGAGCTTGAATTAAATGTCGGAGCCATCATCCTTTGTCCCGGACTGGACCGCTATGACGCAAGGGCGAGGGGGGAGTTCGGGCTAGGCAGATGGAAAAACGTCGTAACCTCGGTCCAGTTCGAACGTATTCTCTCGGCTTCCGGTCCGTATAAGGGCGAAGTTAAAAGGCCTTCCGACGGAAAGCATCCGAAGAAAGTCGCATGGATTCAGTGCGTCGGATCCAGAGACCCTCATAATGCAAATCCATGGTGCTCTTCTGTCTGCTGCATGTACGCAACGAAGCAGGCGATTATCGCAAGAGAGCACGATTCGGAAATAGAGCAGACGATCTTCTATATGGAGATGCGCGCTTTTGGAAAAGACTTCGACAAATATGTCGAGCGCGCAAAAAATGATTACGGCGTACGGTATCAGCGCGCTATGATATCCGTGATACGGGAAGATCCGGCCACTGGCGATCTGCTTCTCCGTTATGCAGCAGAGGACGGGAAGCTCGTAGACGAAACCTTCGGCATGGTGGTGCTTTCCGTCGGTCTCGAGCCTCACAGGGACGCTGTGGAATTTGCCGGGACATTCGGGATCGAAACAAACTCCTACCGTTTTGCAAAGACTTCTTCTATCGAACCGGTCCGGACTACGCGGGATGGAATCTTTGTCACAGGGACTTATCAGGGTCCGAAAGATATACCCGAGACGGTTATGCAGGGGAGTGCCGTGGCCGGTGAAGTTATGGCGCTCCTGGGTGAGGCCCGTGGAACGGAGACGATTACAAAGGAGTTTCCGCCGGAAAGGGATCTGACCGGGGAGGAACCGCGGACAGGCGTCTTTGTCTGTCACTGCGGGATAAACATCGCTTCGACTGTCCAGGTCGAAAAGGTTGTCGAGGCAGTGAAAGATTTGCCGGGAGTTGTCTATGCGACGGATACGCTTTATGCGTGTTCACAGGACAGTCAGGAAATGCTCAAGAAAATTGTCAGGGAAAAGAACCTCAACAGGGTGGTTGTAGCGTCGTGCACGCCGCGTACACACGAACTGCTGTTCCAGGAGACGATCCGTGACGCCGGGATGAATAAATACCTGTTCGATCTCGCCGACATCCGTGAACAGTGTTCCTGGTGCCACATGGGACAGAAAGAAGCGGCTACCAAAAAGGCGATACGGATTGTCGGCATGGCGATTGCAAAGGCAAACCTCCTCGAACCTCTCAAGTCCGATGCTGTGGGCGTTACACCCGTTGCGCTGGTGGTGGGAGGCGGAGTCGCGGGTATGACTGCTGCGCTTTCACTGGCTGACCAGGGCTTCCGAGTATCTCTCGTCGAAAAGGAAAAGGAGCTGGGCGGCCTGTTGAGGAACCTCCGTCATACGCTTGAAGGGGACGATGTCAGGGAATTCCTGAAGGGAAAAATAGACGAGGTACGCGCGCACGAGCGCATAAAAGTTTACAATGATGCGGAGGTCGCAAAAACCGGTGGTTTTGTGGGCAACTTCGAGACGACCCTCACGACGGGTGATGTCATAAAACACGGGGCTGTCATATTGGCTACCGGCGGCATGGAATATCAGCCGGATGAGTACCTGTATAATGACAGCGACCGCGTGATCACCCAGCGTGAACTGGAAGGGAGGATTGCCTCCGGAAAAAGCCCCGGAACCGGGGAATGTTATGTGATGATCCAGTGCGTGGGGTCCCGCGAAGAGCCGAACCAGTACTGTTCCCGTATCTGCTGCCAGGACGCAATCAAGAATGCCATTGCTCTTAAAGAGAGAAATCCCGACGCACAAGTCCTCATACTCTACAGGGACATCCGTACTTACGGGCTCAGGGAGGACTATTACAGGAGAGCCCGGGATCTGGGTGTGCTGTTCGTCCGCTATGAGATTGATAATAAACCCCTGGTTGAGAGCCTGGATAACAGGCTCAGGATCAGGACATGGGATTACATGCTGAACAGGGAATTGACGATGGATGCAGACTGGCTGGTACTGTCGACCGGCCTGAGACCGCACCCCACAACCGGAAAAACCGGTGAGATGTTCAAGGCTGCGAGGAACCCTGACGGCTATTTCCTGGAGGCCCATGTGAAGCTCCGTCCCGTTGATTTCCCCGGCGAAGGGATCTTTGTGGCGGGACTGGCGCACGCGCCGAAGAACCTTGACGAGACGATCAGCCAGGCCCTTGCCGCGGCAGGCCGTGCCGGAACAGTGCTCTCCAGGAAAAGTCTGACTGTTTCCGGGATTGTGGCCAAACACAATAGAGATCTCTGCATGTCCTGTCTGAGCTGTGTGAGAGTCTGTCCTTTTGATTCGCCGTACATCGACGAAGAGGGCAGGGTGGCCCATAACGAAATCAAGTGTCATGGATGTGGAATATGCGCGGGCATCTGCCCGGCAAAGGCTTTTCAGGTGAACAGCTTCCGTGACGACCAGATACTTGCAATGATCGATGCGGCTATGGCTGAAGGTAAAAAATGAAACCACAGAGTGAACAGCGGGAGGCTCCTTCTATCGAAAAGCCCCACGGTATTCCCGATGGCTGGGAGCCGAATATCCTCGCCTTCGCCTGTCATTATTGTGCGTTCGCCGCTGCTGATCTGGCCGGAGTTATGAGGTTATCTTATCCCGCGAGCGTAAAGGTTCTCAGACTCCCATGTACGGGTAAACTTGACTACATTCATATCCTGCATGCATTCGAGAGGGGTGCGGACGGAGTTTTTGTGGCGGGCTGACTGGAGGAGCAATGTCATTACCTGGAAGGTAATACTTATGCCGCAAAAAGAGTCAAATATGCAAAAAAATTGTTGTCGCTGGTAGATATTGATCCTGCGCGCCTGGAGATGTACAATCTCTCTGCTGCGATGGGACCGAAATGGGCCGCGATATGTACCGGGTTCACGGAAAAAATCCGTAAGCTCGGTCCATCGCCCGTATGGTTTGCTGCCCGGGCGAAGCGATGAAAGGGAGAGAAAAAGAATGATTGTCGGCACGCAAAAACCCCTTGAAGAAATCTGGGATATGATAAAGGGTTTCAGGAAAGTCCTTGTGCTTGGTTGCAACACCTGTGTTGCGATCTGTCACGCGGGCGGCGGGAAGGAGGCGGAGATACTTGCATCCCTGCTCAGGATGAAGGCATCTCTTTCGGGCGTTGAAACAACGGTCAGGCACGCTGCGATCGAGAGACAATGCGAATCCGAATTCTTCGAGCCCGTAATGGACGAAGTGCGGGCGTCCGACGTTGTGCTCTCATTGGCCTGCGGTGTCGGTGTTAATTTCCTCGCGGACAAAGCAGGGGATATACCGGCATTTCCGGGAATTGACACGGCGTTCTTTGGAGCCGTTGAAAAGGCGGGCATATTCAAAGAGCTCTGCGCGGGATGCGGAGGCTGCATACTGCACCTCACCGGCGGGATATGTCCCGTAGCCCGTTGCTCGAAATCCATCATGAACGGGCCCTGCGGCGGGACGAGCGACGGCAAATGCGAGATAAGCCGTGATGTGGATTGCGCCTGGTACCTTATTGTGGAGAGGATGAAGAAGCTTGGCACTCTGGAAAAACTCTTTGAAATTCAACCTCCCAAGGACTGGTCGACAGGATTATACGGCGGACCCCGAAAGGTGGTTTTAGAACACATAACCGCTCCGGAACCTCCGGAAAAGGGAAAGGAATCGCAGGGAGGGATGTAAGATGAAAAGCGGAAGCAATCTGGAAAAGGTACTGGAGGGCGGCCACTTTGCTGTGACCGCTGAGGTGGGTCCCCCGAAAGGCACCTCTGCCTCTGTCGTTCAGAAGAAGGGCGACATCCTCAAATCCTGCTGTGACGCCCTGAATGTAACGGATAATCAGACGGCCATCGTCCGCATGTCGAGCCTGAGCGGCTGCGTCATACTGAAGGGGATGGGTCTCGATCCTGTTATGCAGATGGTAGTGAGGGACCGCAACCGTATCGCCATTCAGAGCGACATTCTCGGCGCCGTTGCCCTGGGAATCCGCAATGTGCTCTGTCTTTCGGGCGACCACCAGAAGTTCGGCAATCACCCCACGGCGAAGAATGTCTACGACATTGATTCCATTCAACTGGTGAAAACCCTTAAGACGATGAGGGACGAGAAGAAGTTTCTCTGCGGAGAGAACATCTCCGGAGAAGTCCCCCTGTTCATCGGCGCTGTCGAAAACCCCTTTGCCGATCCTTTCGAGTTCAGGGTCATCAGGCTTGGCAAGAAGGTACAGGCGGGCGCAGACTTTATCCAGACCCAGGCTGTTTATGATGTGGACAAATTTGCCGGGTGGATGAAAATGGTAAGAGACCGGGGATTGGATAAACAGGTCCACATACTGGCGGGGGTGATACCGATAAAGTCTGTGGGAATGGCGCGCTATATGCGCGATAACGTCTCGGGTGTGAGCGTGCCGGATGAGATAGTCACCCGTTTGGAGGATGCAAAGGATGTCAAGGAAGAAGGGGTAAAGATTACCCTGGAGATTATCGACCGTTTGAAGGATATAGACGGCATCCACGGCGTCCACGTGATGGCTGTGGCATGGGAAGATATAGTGCCTGTTATTGCAGAGAGGGCGGGGTTATTGCCGAGGCCTATCCTGTAAGAGTATGGAAATGATTTTATTTAAGAACTCCTCAGTTTATGATATAAGGCATAAGGAGGGAAACTATGGGCGCGAAGATATTGGTTGTAGATGACGACCCGGAAATCCGGGAAGCTATCAGCCTCATTCTGGAAGCCAATAGCTATGAGGTGGTCACCGCTGAAGACGGTATCGAAGGACTCAACAGACTCAAAGACGAAAGACCTGATTTGATGATCCTGGACCTTCTCATGCCGAGACTCGATGGTTTTGGGGTGTGCAAAGAGTTGAAAGACCCCAGATGGGCGAAATACGGTCACATACCGGTCATCATTCTGAGCAGTGTAAGGGAGGATGCCAGCAAGCGGCGTTATGAACTGGAAACGGGACTGCAGCTCGACGTGGACGATTATGTGGAAAAACCCATTGAACATACTGTCTTACTGGACCGCATAGGGAAGATCCTCAGGAAAGTCGGCAAGGCTTAAGGAGAAAGAGATGGAGAAAAAGAAAATCTTACTGGTAGATGACGATCCGGATTTTACGGAGGCCATCAAGCTTCTTTTGGAAAGCAGATCTTATGCTGTGGCTGCTGCCAATGACGGCAGGGAGGGTCTGAAAAAAGTGCTGACAGAAGAGCCGGATTTAATCATTTTAGATGTGATGATGCCTGAAATGGACGGATATCAGGTCTGCGCCAAACTCAAAACCGACCCCCGGTACAGCCATATCCCCATTTTGTTGCTGACTGCAGTTGGAGAGGCTATATCCACAACGAATTATACAAAGGAAATGGGTATGAAAATAGAGGCGGACGACTATATCCCGAAACCCGTAGAGCCGATTGAGATAGTCGAGAGAGTTGAAAAACTGTTGAGGATTTCTGCGAAGAAGAAACAGTGAGATTTATTCGCAGGATATCCGTATTAACGTATTAATTAGTGTCTGTGTATCAAGATGCTGTTCAGATAATCCGTCATTCCCCGACTTGATCGGGGAATCCGGTATCGAAAGGTTTTGGAAAAAAATGGATTATCCGGTCAGGCCGGATAATGACAAAATACGACTTTATACACAGACTCTAATTATTGTTTAGCGGGGAAGAAACATGCCGTACAGAGCAATGAGAGAATCATTAAACGCCGTGATCGACAGCCTGTCTGACGGGATGCTGGTTACGGATACGCAGGGTAAGATCATCCTTTATAATCGCAAGGCCGAAACTTTTCTGAGTATGCAGGGAGAGACTGCACTCGGCCAGCCGTTTCAGAATCATATCAGGAATGAAGTTCTTGTTAAGCTTATAACTAAAATATTGACACTCGACCTTCCCAATCGCAGTGAGGAGGTATGCCTTATAGACCTGGGTGACGAGAGGCTCAGGGTTCATGTCAACCCTGTAAGAAATGAGAATGGGCTGCTGATCGGGTCGGTAACTCTTCTCCACGATGTTGCCCGGTTAAACGCAATAGACAAGATCAGATCCAGTTTCTTATCCATGGTTTCTCACCAATTGAAATCTCCGCTGAGTTCCACCTTACTCCAGACATCGCTGATTCTCGACGGAATAGTGGGAGAGGTCAATGAGAAACAGAGGGATTTGCTCCAAAAGGTCAGGACCAAGATAAAGGGTATGGTTAATCTGATTCATGATATCCTCGATGTCTGCTTTATCGAAGAGGGGGGATACCTCGCCCAGCTGGAAAATCTGGACCTTGCCGAAATCCTGCAAAGGACAGTCGAGTTGATGCAACCCCAGACCCAGGACAAGAATATTGCCCTCAATGTAACAATAGAAGACCGCCTTCCCTCGATTACCGGCAATAAAAGCAGTGTGGAGGCCATGTTTATTAACCTGATTAGTAATGCTATCAAGTACACACCTTCGGGAGGCCGGGTCGGCGCGGTAATGAGTGAAAATGCCAATAACGTACAGATAGAAGTCAGCGATACGGGGATAGGTTTGGAAGAAGAGGATATCCCCCGGATTTTTGACAAGTTCTACCGGGTAAGATCCGAGACGACGAGGAATATAAGCGGTACAGGCCTCGGCCTTTCTATTGTCAAGAGTGTTGTGGATGCTCATTACGGCGCAATTAATGTGGAAAGCAAGGTAGGGGAGGGCACTACGTTTACTGTTCTGCTTCCCACCGGAGCGGGCAATTTAAGTCAGGCGGCAGATAAGAGAGGCAGATAAACAGATGTCTTTTGGCGGTGCTGTAATAGATCAAATAAGTTATTATATAATTAAAAGGCCTTCTAAACTTAGAGTGTATAAGTAGCAAAAAAAAGGAGGACCCATGAGTATCAGCGCGATGCCCCCTTGCCAGGCAGCCTGCCCTATCCATACCGATGTGCGCGGCTATGTCTTTGCGATAGCCAAAGGAGATGTCGAAGGCGCCATCAATCTCATCCGTCAGGTGAACCCTTTCCCTTCAGTATGCGGCAGGATATGCACCAGGGCCTGCGAGTCCGCCTGCAGACGCGGCCAGGTAGATGAACCCGTCGCAATCGCTTCCCTGAAACGATTCGCAGCAGACCGGACCAGAGGAAAGAAACTGCCGCTCAGGCGGGGATCATACTACACGGAAAAAATTGCCGTTGTCGGCGGAGGGCCGTCGGGTCTCACGGCAGCACATGATCTCACGCTTCTTGGATACAGCGTCACAGTATTTGAAGCACACAAGGAACTCGGCGGGATGATGA
>DCVG01000113.1:8213-15116 GCA_002328665.1 Nitrospiraceae bacterium UBA2194 | reverse complement strand
CTTAAACAGATAGACAGAAACCTTAATCCCGAATCTTTTGAATCCTACCGGAAACTTATAAACATAGAGCCCGACGGCAGGAAAAAGGAATATACCCTCTTTACTGTCAAGAAGGAATTCGATAAGGTTGCTGCCCTGTTCCTTGCCCCTGCAAGTGAAAAGGGAAGGAGCACACTGAGGCTCGGAGACAATATGTGGCTCTACATTCCGAACGTGGGCAAGCCAATTCGCATAACAAGCCTTCAGTCAGTAGTTGGAGGGGTCTTCAACAATTCCGACATTTTGCAACTGGATTACGCAGCAGAATACAATGTTGAAAAAGTTGAGGAAAGGGGCAATGAATACATCCTTCATCTTAAGGCAAAGACAAAGACTGTTGCTTATGACAGGATTCGGCTCTGGGCTGACAAAAATAAAAAACTTCCCGCAAAGATAGAATGTCTTACTGAAAAAAACCTGCTCATAAAAACACTTTATTTCAAAGAAGTCAAAGATTTTGGAGGGGGGATCGCAAGGCCGTCTGTTATAGAGACGGACAGCCCGCTATACAAAGGCTATAAGTCAGTAATGATATATGCAAAAATCAAAAAAAGGAGCTTTAGGGATGAGGTTTTTACATTAACCTTTATGCCTAATATGGAGTCTTTAAGATGACAGGAGACAGGAATGGGGAGTCAGGAAGCGGAAAACATCAATTGACAGTTTTTCTTTCTTTTTTGTGGATTCTCTGTCCTGTCTTTTGTATTCAGTCCTATGTTTCTGCAGAGGAGTACACTTTTGATATCTCCGAGATAGAGAAAAAGCCTTACCATCTTGGCGGATATGCAGAGGTCAAACCAGTTCTCTTCTGGCTGGACAGAAAAGCATCCCTTCATAAATTGAGATTTTACAACCGCGATGAAGGCAGTAAGATTGAGGAATATAATGCAGAGCTACAGTTAGAAGGGAGTATCGAGAAAGGCATCTCAAGGCTATATATTATGACAAATACTCAATACAGAAAATCATATCTTGGAGATTCCCAGAAAACCATTATCTACGAAGGGTATCTGTCCCTGAAGCCCTCCGTGTCCCTGAAAATTGACTTAGGCAAGAAGACACTGAAATGGGGAAAAGGCTATGCATGGAACCCTGCGGCATTCATTGACAAACCCAAAGACCCTGATGATCCTGAACTCAGTCGTGAGGGATTTATAGTAGCTTCAGCAGATTACATAAAGAGTTTCAAAGGACCTTTGAAAACTCTCTCTTTCACGCCGGTAGTGATTCCTGTTTATGAACATATAAATGACAGTTTCGGAGAAGTCAATAATCTGAATTTTGCAGTGAAACTCTATCTTCTCCTCTATGATACAGATATCGACTTTATTTTTCTTGCAGGCGGAAGTAAGACAACACGGTACGGTATGGATTTTTCAAGGAACATAACTACTAATTTTGAGATACACGGAGAATTCGCATTCATAAACGACTACAAGAAAAACTACATCGACAGAAACGGAAATAACTTCAGAAAGGAATACGACGCCAAAAGTTATCTGTTAGGAATCAGGTATCTGACAGAGCTTGATACTACTTACATCATTGAATATTATCATGATGGGACGGGTTTTACATCAGATAAGATGAAGGACTATTTTGAATTCATAAACAAGGGCTATGATTCATATGTATCAACAGGCAGCGATGCCCTGCTGAAAACAGCTTTAAATGTCACTGAAGGAAACTACGGCAGGATAAATCCCATGAGGAATTATCTTTACACACGTATAAGCCAGAAAGAGCCTTTTGATATTCTCTATTTCACGCCTTCTGTAACAGCTATATTGAATATTGATGACAGAAGCTTCTCCCTTTCACCTGAATTGTTATATACAGGGATTACGAATCTCGAATTGAGGTTGAAGACAGCCTTTATTGCAGGTGAAAGGAAGAGCGAATATGGAGAGAAACAGAATGATTGCAGGGCAGAATTAAGGATAAGGTATTATTTTTAAGGGTCTTCGTGAAAGAGTGTGGGTAAAAAGTAATATGCCTGCCAATGATAATAAGGGCTATTGCAAGACGAATCAAATGGACATTATTTATGACAAGAATGACCCACACTCTAACGCGATGAGCCATTTTTAATGGAGGGACACATGAAGCGTAACATTATTTTTTGGGCAGGCATAGTTCTTATTTTATCTGCTTTTGGATTGCATGCGGAGACACAGGAAGAACCGGACGGCAGTGCTGCTGCATCAGGTGTCTGTCCGTCTTTTTATCTCAAAGACGAAGCAGGCAATATTATTGACCCTGTACACAATGTCAATTCAGACAAGTCCTATTCTCCGAAACAGACATGCGGAACCAAGGATTGTCACGATTACAACAAGATAACAGAGGGATTCCATTTCACACAGGGCAAGGGGGAAAAGGTTCCGGAGCTGTTTGCGAAAAGATACAACTGGGTTAGTTCACCGGGCAACTATGGCGGAACATGGTGTTCTCCCGCGCCTTTGTACCGGCAGCTCGCACCAAAAAAGAATGACAACGCCAGGATGATCGACATGACTTCATTTGATTTCGTGACTGCCACCTGCGGCAACTGTCACCCAGGAGGCGGTCCCCTCGAATATGACCGCGAAGGGAACAGATATGATGAGCACATGAAAAAGCAGGGGATGAAATCAGGTGAAGAGAACGGTCTGGACGGAGACTATTTCAAGGCGCGATGGATCGATACCGGAGTTATTGAGGCCGACTGCCTGCTCTGCCATATGCCTGAATATAATTTCAAAGAGCGTAACAAACAGCTTGCAAATCTGAATTTCAAGTGGGCAGCAACAGGAGGAAGCGGGTTCGGAAGTATTGAAGGAAGTATCAAAGATAACAAGCCGCCGAAAATAACTTATGATAAGAGCAAGTTTAATGAAGAAGGTAAGGTGCTTGTACACATAGCACCTGAGCCACGAAATGAAACGTGCCTTCAGTGCCATAGGAAACCCGACTGGAAAAAGCGCGGAGCGGCATTTTCTTCTCGAACAGATGTCCACATGGCTGCAGGTCTCAGATGTGTTGATTGCCACCCTGCGGGAAGCAAGGCTGTTGATGAGAGGATCCGGGGCAAGGAAGTCCATCAATTCGGAAAAGGTGACGATCCTTCCGGCTGGGTGAGGAACGATCTTGATAATTCCATGAGAACATGTGAGAGCTGCCACATCAAGGGATGGCGGAATGCACCTATGGCAAGACATAGCTGGCTGCCTCCATTTCACATGGAAAAGCTCTCCTGCCAAGCCTGCCATATCCCATCCCGTGCTGTGAAGAGCGCATTGGTTCAGGCAAGCGACGTGTATAATCCGGCCCCGCGCATTACACCGCCTCCCAAACATATATGGACTTTTTACGACCAGGAGATGAACTTCTGGAACCATTACGGCGAACTTGATCTTTTCACTGCAATGGATCAGCCGACCGATGTGACGCGGCCGACACTTTTCCGCTACAAGGGGAAAATCTATCCCGGCAACCGTGTCCACAGTTCATGGGTCGGTTTTGANNAATTATCCCGAACTGTCTCTGATAAAGGACAACAATAATGACGGCATTATCGAATTAAACAGACCGGAGGAGATTGACGCCCTCATAACATCGGTAAAGAACTATCTCGGCAATACAGGATTCCCGCTTGAGGGTAAACGTCTGGTCTGGGTATCGGGCAGCCGGGCGCACTATTCATCAAAGGAGAGCCGCAAACTGGCGCGTGAAGAGCATGAGGCAACAGCTTACGCATCCGTATACAAATTCTCCCATGATATAGCGCCGGCGAAAGCAGCCCTTGGATCAAGCGGCTGCACCGACTGCCATCGTTCTGGCTCGCCGTTTTTTGAGGGCAAGGTCCTGAAGGAGATATTCACATCGCAGGATGGAAAGCCCGAGTGGATGCCGAATTATGAGCTATTGGGTATTGCAGATCCCTGGATAAAATTGGGGACATTCCGTGAGGAGCTGGCAAAGCCTTTCCTGTATATCCTTGCAGGACTTCTCACCATCCTCGTTGTTGTATCAATCTTGCAGCAAATGGCACTAAAAAATAGTGTCCTTTCATCTCAGAAAGCGAACCTGCTCGCATGGGTTGTTCTTGCTGGAGTTATTGTTTTCTGGCTTATTGCAGCCCTTTCTCCCGGACTTCTGGAATACATGACATTAAGCAGGTTCAGCCTTGATGCTAACCATTTCTGGATTGCGATGATTATTTTCTTAATCTCGATTGCCGTTATGCTGTCGCGGAAGGCCGACGAAAAAACATCCGGCGGGATCGCGATGAGAAAATCGGGATGGCTGTTCTTGATTGTAGGGGCAGTCTCCGGCATGCTTGTTATGCTGAAGATCGGGGGGCTTAGCATTGTAACCCGTTTGGCCTATACGGTTTTCGACGTCAGTCTTGTGTTCATGGCTCTGACTTCGGCAGCTTTTTTGTTGCGGAAAACAATCATGAAAGATAAATAGCTCGCATATCTTAATTTTATCAAGGAGAACGACTTATGAATGAAGACAAGGCAAAACTGAAACAGCTTGTAATCAAAACTTACTCCGGTATAGCATCACAGGGCTCATGTTGTGCAATGCCTGCAACCTGTTGTGCGCCTGAGATAAAACCTTTGAATCTCCTTGAAACAGGGAGGCTTATCGGATATTCCGATGAAGAACTGAAGGTGGGACTCGGCGAGGCGAACCTCGGACTCGGATGCGGGAATCCATTGGCAATAGCAGAACTGCGGGAAGGAGAGACTGTTCTCGACCTTGGCAGCGGAGCCGGGTTTGACGCTTTTCTTTCTGCAATGAAAGTGGGGAAGAACGGACACGTCATCGGAGTTGATATGACGCCGGAAATGGTTGAAAGGGCAAAAGAGAATGCTAAAAGGCTTGGTGTAAATAACGTTGAATTCAGGTCCGGAGATATAGAACATCTTCCTGTAGAAGATAACTCTGTTAACGTGATCATTTCCAATTGTGTTATTAATCTCTCTCCAAATAAACAAGCGGTCTTTCAGGAGGCATTCAGGGTGCTAAAGTCGGGAGGGAGGCTTGCAATCTCGGATATTGTGAAGAAGGGTAAATTCTCCGAAGCCATAAAGCGGAATGAAAAAGCTTACAGCGGCTGAATCACCGGCGCGGTTCCCGTGGAGGAACTCAAAGAGATGCTCGAAAAGGCAGGGTTTACCGATATCGCAATCAGGGATAAAGAAAGGAGTGATGATATTATCAGAGGCTGGAACTTCGGGGAGGGAATAGAGAATATGGTTTTTTCCGCTTATATACAGGCAAAGAAGTCCTGAAGACGAAAACAGTAAAAAATAATATTTTCAGCTCCGGTGTTCCCGTGAGAGCCCTATCTTTGCAGGTTAAATATTTATTTTGTTCGGGGCGTCTCTTTTGACCACAGCTATGAATAGAACAAACAGCACCGCCGACAAGCCTGCTGTTATCGCACCGAAATAGAATGTCGCAGATGGGGAAACATGGTCCCATAGCCATCCGCCGATAAGACTTGCGGGAAACATCGCAAGTCCAACCGCGGTATTATAGACACCGAAGGCAGTTGCCTTAAAATCCTGAGGGATGATGGTGGCAAGAAATGCCTTTTGTATACCTTCCGTAAGTCCCATGAAGAGGCCATAGATGGCGAATAGGCCCCAGATGGCTGTTGTGTCCTTTGCAACTGCAAAACCGTAATAAAGAAAGGCAAAGAGAATAAAACCAAGTAGTATCACCCTCTTCTTTCCGAATCTGTCCGCCGCGATACCGGCAGGAATGGCTGATAAGGAATAGACGAGGTTGAATACGAGATAGACGACAGGGATCATTATTATCGGAATCCCTGTCTGCTGCGCCCTGAGAATAAGAAATACGTCGCTGGAATTGCCTATGGCGAATAAAGTCGCGATTGCAACAAAAAATTTGAACCTCCAGTCAAAATGTTTGAGCGTCAGCTTCGGTCTCTCAGAATTCGGGAGAGACGCCTTCTTTTTCTCTGACATAAAGAAGATAATCAGGAGCACCGCTATAGCTCCCGGTATCATTGAAAGCCAGAATACCGAACGATAATTGTTTGAGAACAGACCGAGAAAGAAAAAAGCAAGCGCAGGACCGACGACTGCGCCCATTGTATCCATCGAACGGTGAAAACCGAATGCCCTGCCAAGATGAGTTCTTTCTGCCGACTCTGCAATGATGGCATCGCGCGGCGCAGTGCGGACCCCCTTGCCGAACCTGTCCATAAGGCGTGAACCCATGACATGCCGCCAGTCTGTTGCAAGGGCAATAATCGGCCTGCTTAAAGTAGATATCCCGTATCCCGCCGCCATAAGCCACTTGCGATTGCCTATCCTGTCGGAAAACCAGCCGGAAAAAACCTTGAGTAAGCTTGCAGTTGATTCTGCAATGCCCTCTATGAGACCGATGACTGATTTATTTACGCCAAGCACATTTGCGAGAAAAAGCGGAACAAGGGGATAGATCATCTCGGAGCTGACATCCATGAAGAAGCTAACAAGGCCGGCAACAAAAACATTCNNAATATCTCAGTGTTGCCTTGCATCTTTTCGGATGTAGAAGAAGATCAAGTCCTATATTGGCATTGGTAACATGGATATTTGCTGCCGTTATTGCGTCAACAGCGCAGCCCTCTCCCTGGGAGACGGCAATACCGAGGCGTGCAGCCTTGAGCATCTTCCTGTCGTTGTTTCCATTGCCAAAGGCTACAACACTTGCGGCACCAAGCTTGCTGACATATTCCTCTTTCTGAACGTCATGATTCTTACCTCTAAGAATGTGTATAACGCAATCAATGTCTTCAAGTTCTGCTTTTGCCTTTCCGAATGTATCGGCAGTCAGAATGTGCACTTTTAAAAACTT
>DCVG01000113.1:7386-8153 GCA_002328665.1 Nitrospiraceae bacterium UBA2194 | reverse complement strand
TATTCGGATATTTTTTGCTGTATCTGAATCAGTCCGGCCTTGATATCATTTGTCCTGCGCTCGGTTTCCGACAGAACTGCTTTTCTTTCCTCGACGGCATGTTCCCCTTTTGATTTCCGGCTCATGCCTTCTTCTATGGCCTTTGATATTCCTTCCATGGTTGCCTCTATCCTCTGGAACATTTCCCATCTGAACATAAGCTTACTTTTGCTAAGTCGTTCTTCAAAGTCACACCCGACTCTGGCGGTTTGAATATCGATTACCCGGTGGAGATATTCCTGCACCTTTTTAAGTATTATTTTCTCTCCGATAAACTTCGGCAGCAGTAAAGTCAGGGATGATGTCATTATCTCGATGCCCACCGGTTGCTCCTGAAATCTGTAGTAAAATGCGGATTTCGTTGACCAAATCGCTTCTGCCCTGACTATATCGAAGGGAACGGAAAAGAGTTCCGCCGAGAATCTGAGCAGGGAATCTACTGTATCGTCGATCCTGATAATGAACCGTTTGCACGCAGCTTCAAAGGTCTTTGCCAGCTTCTCATCCTCGATGCCACGCCAGATTGCAAACGCTTGTCTGACTTCGGTAATAACCTGATCCTCAAGATGATCCCGAAGATTTTTCATTGACATGCCCGAACTTTCGCGGTAGCGTTTTTCGAGGCCTTCTGATGTCTTGAGGAACAACTCCTTTCTGAATGCTGTTGAATCCTCTTCAAGGACATTGGTGATAATCTTTTTTATCTCACCATCCAACAAAAGGGAGAA